>JAAYTX010000129.1 GCA_012523635.1 Elusimicrobiota bacterium | reverse complement strand
TATCATCTGCTCAAGGCGGATGCGGGCCATAAGCCCGCGCATCGCGGCAAGCAGGAAAACTATGACCAGGCTCTTCAGGACGAAAACAAGCAGGCCCAGGGCCCCAGGCAGTCCCATCGAGCCGCCCAGGAATACGGCGCTGACCAGCGCGGCTCCCACAACCATCTCCATATCGGTGGCCAGGCGCATGAAGCCGAACAGACGCCCTGAATACTCGGTGAACGCCCCGCCGACGATTTCTGTCTCGCCGTGCGGGATGTCGAAAGGCACGCGCTCAAGCTTGCCCTGCAAGGCCACAACGGCCACCATAAAGCCTATGCCGTTAAGCGGGATGAGCGATTTGTTGCGGCCGAAGAAATCTGCTATCTCGTAGATATTCCAGGAACCGGCCATGACCGCCGGACCCAGCACCGCCAGCATCAGCGGCACTTCGTAGGCGAAAAGCTGGGTAATTACGCGCACCGCGCCTATGGCCGAGTAAGGGCTGGTGGAACTCCAGCCGGCCAGAAAAAACGTGACCGTGGGTATGGTGAGCAGATAGACCACGACCACCAGGTCGCCCTGGAAAGAGCAGGCGGGCATGCCGCCCCAGAACGGAATCATCATGGCCGAGGTGGCCACAGCCGCCAGCGCGAAATACGGCAGAGCGAGGAATAAACCCCTGTCGGCGGCCTTGGGCACTATGACTTCCTTGGCAAGCAGCTTTACAAAGTCGGCCACCGGCTGGTACCACCGGGGCCCTACGCGGTTCTGCATCAGGGCGTAGAGCCTGCGGTCAGCCCACTCAAGAAAAGTCCCGTAGGCCGAAAGGAACAACAGGCCCGGAAACACTGCTATCGCGAACAAGGATTGCGCTATTTCCATAAAATCACAGTTTTGAGAAGTCCACGCCTTTGGCGCGGTAATGCTCTATGCCCATGCGTCGCAGTTCTTCCAAGTCCACCACCTCGCCAGAATTGCCCCGCAGCAGCGTGGCCCTGTCGGTGCAGGAGAAGCATGGGTCTATGGCCGCGATTACCAGCGGCGCATCCGCCAGGAAACCGCCTTCCAGCATATAGGAGACGGCCGCAAAATTAGACATGGTTGGGGCGCGTACCTTTACGCGGTCCGGCATCTCGGTGCCGTTTGACTTGACATAGTGTATGTCTTCGCCGCGCGGCGCCTCGTAGCGGGCCACGGCCTCTCCCGCCGGAATCTTGCGCGACATCTTGGCCACTATGTCGCCTTCGGGAAGGGCCTTAAGCACCTGGCGTATAAGCTTGCAGGACTCCAGCAGCTCGAAAACGCGCACATACAGCCGACCGAAGACGTCGCAGCTGTTGGCAGTGATGACGTTGAAGTCCAACTCGTCGTAAATCAGGTAAGGGTCGTCGCGGCGGACATCCTTGGGCACATTGGACGCGCGGGCCAGCGGGCCCACTGCGCACAATTTGCGGGCCACCGACTCCGGCAGCATCCCCACGCCCTTGGCGCGGGCCAGCACCGTGACTTCCTCGGTTGCCACCTTGATGTAATACTTGGTGCGCTCTTCCAGCTTGTCCACGGCCGCCAGCACCTTTCTGGCGGTATCGGCCGAGATGTCGCGGCGAACGCCGCCTATGGTGTTTACCGCATAGTGAACGCGGTTGCCGCTGATAAGTTCCAGTGCGTCCAGCACCAGTTCGCGGTCGCGCCAGGAATACATGAACAAAGTGTCAAATCCGATTTCATGGCCGGCCACGCCCAGCCACAGCAGATGGCTGTGTATGCGTTCCAGTTCCCCCACAGCGACGCGTATGGCCTTGGCCCGCTTGCCGATGTCCACGCCCGCGATTTCTTCCACGGCGGTGCAGAAGGCGGTGGTGTGGGAGTGAGAACAGATGCCGCAAACGCGCTCTATCAGATACACGTCCTGTGTATAGGTGCGCTGTTCGCAGGTCTTCTCTATGCCGCGATGATTGTAACCCAGCTTAATCGAAGCACCAACCACCTGCTCGCCTTCCAGCGCCAGGGTGAAACTGCCCGGCTCTTTCAGCGCGGGATGCTGAGGGCCCAGAGGAACGGTGATCTTTCCCATTTACTTACCCTCCCCTTTTGGCGCGGGCGGCAGGCCTTTCCAGCTTTTGCGCAAGGGATACTCCCCCGCAGGCCAGTCGTCCGGAAGCGGATAACGGCGGCCTTCCTTGAGGCCCTCGATGCTAAAGCCCAGCAAATCGATGAGTTCGCGCTCGAAATCCTCGCCGCCGGGGAAAAGTCCCGTAACCGTGGACAGCACCGGCGCGGAAGCCGGAACCACGGCCCTGAGCGAAAGCACCACGGAGCCGGATACCAGATGGTACATGGCGGCGAAATTCTCGCCTTCGTCCAGCCCTGTTATGGTGGACAGGTGGTCAAAACCCTGCTCGTCCTTAAGGAAAGACAGCACGGCGACGGCATCCGCACCGGCGACCTTGGCAAACATCCTGCGCGCACGGGCTATGCGGATGTCCGAAATCTTGCCTGGGAATTTCTGCTCGAGCGCCGCCTTGACGGCGTTCTCGCGCTCCAACGCGGCCGCTGTCATTTGGAGGCCTCCTTTTTCTCAAGGCTGGAAAGCAGCTTCACGACCCCGTCTATCAGGGCTTCAGGACGCACGGGGCAGCCGGGTATGTATGCGGAAACCGGTATCACTGAATCTATGCCGCCAAGCACGCTGTAACAGCCGTCGAACACTCCGCCCGAGCAGGCGCAGGCGCCGACAGCCACCACGAATTTGGGTTCGGCCATCTGGTTGTAGATGCGCACGAGGCGCGCGGCCTGCTGGCGCGTGACCGGGCCCGACGCCACCAGCACGTCGGCATGGCGGGGCGTGCCGTGCAGCTGCACGCCGAAGCGTTCCAGGTCGTAGCGCGGGGTAAGCGCGTCCAGCACTTCGATATCGCAGCCGTTGCAGGCCCCGGAATTGAAATGTATTATCCACGGGGACTTCATGCGCGACCACGTGACCAGCTTTTCCACCGCTTTCTTCATAAAGCTAACCCACGAACAGCAGGGCCAGTATCAGCCCCACCGCCGCCAGATATACGCCCGCCATGAGCATGCCCGCGCCGGAAAGCGCGAACGCCCAGGTGGCTATCATCAGCCCCGCCACATGCAGCAGGGTGAAAAAAACCGCGAAAGGGAAGAACATCTTGTAGTCGGGTTCGGCCTTCTCCGCGCCGACCACTTCGCCGCAGGCGTAGGGCTCTTCCTTGCCGGCGGCATCCTTGCCCTGAGGGGCAAGACCTGCCGTCAGCCTGGAGAACAGCCAGACCAGCATCAGGCTGATTACGAAAATTACCGGC
>JAAYTX010000013.1 GCA_012523635.1 Elusimicrobiota bacterium | reverse complement strand
GTGGAACAGGCGGGACATATATACGGCTGGTTTACCGGCTTCGTATACCTCACCCCCCTGATCGGCGGCTATATAGCCGACCACTACTGGGGACAGCGCAGATGCATCACCGTCGGCGCGCTGCTGATGGCCCTGGGTTATTTCATGCTGGGCCTCTCCGGCACGCTTTTCTATCCGGCGCTGCTGGTAATCATATTCGGCAACGGCTTCTTCAAGCCCAACATCTCCACCATTGTGGGCAAGCTCTACGAACCGCATGACCCAAGGCGCGACGGGGCTTTCACCATCTTCTACATGGGCATCAACCTTGGCGCCCTGCTGTCGCCGCTGATAGCCGGAACGCTGGGCGAAAAGTTCGGCTGGCGCTACGGCTTCTGGGCCGCGGCGGTGGGCATGATAATAGGCCTTATAACCTATCACGTCATGGCGAAACGCTGCATCGGCGACATGTGCAACGGCCCCGCAACCTGCTCCACCCCGATGGAACCGGGCGAAACGGTGCACAAGGCCGATGAACCGCTTACCAAAGAGGAATGGCAGCGCATCTGGGTCATCTGCATACTGACCTTCTTCTCCATCTTCTTCTGGGGCGCTTTCGAACAGGCGGGAAGTTCGCTGACGATATTCGCAGACAAGTCCACCGACCGCCTGATAGGCGGCTGGGAGTTCCCAGCCAGCTGGTTCCAGATGATTAACCCGCTGTTCATAATGATTCTGGCCCTGCCCTTCTCCAGCCTGTGGATATGGCTGGCCGGCAAAAACATGGAGCCTTCCACGCCCAGAAAGTTCTTCTTCGGCCTGATATTCCTGGGTACGGGATTCGCGCTGATGGTGATGGCGGCCGACCTCAACCGCCGCACCGGGGCCCCGGTAAGCCTCCTGTGGCTGGCTGGCGCATACCTGCTCCACACGCTGGGCGAGTTGTGCCTGTCGCCAGTGGGCCTCTCCATGGTCACCAAGCTGGCCCCGGCCAAGTACGTCTCGTTCCTCATGGGCGTATGGCTTATGTCCAGCTTCGGCGGCAACATAATGGGCGGCATGTTCGCCGGCAACTACGACGCGATGGACCATACGCTGTTCTTCATGATACCCACCGCGATAGCCTTCGCTTCGGCGCTTATACTGTTCCTGATGATAAAGCCCCTGAAGCGCTGGATGCACGGCGCGTAAGCAGCTTTAAGGACGCAAAAAAGCCCCGCCTTCCGGCGGGGCTTTTTCATTGCGCTATATAAGACTACAGCTTGCCTTCCTTTTTCAGCGCTGCAACCACCTTCTCGGCGGTTATGGGCATGGAGGTGATGCGCACGCCCAGCGCGTCCTCTATGGCGTTGGCTATCAGCGGGGCGGCCGGAATCATTGTATGTTCGCCCACGCCGCGCGCGCCGTAAGGCCCGTCCGGCTGTGGAACCTCTATGATTATGGTCTTGGTTTCAACGGGCGCGTCCATCACGGTGGGTATTTTATAGTCCGTGAAGTTGGGGTTTAGCATGCGGCCCTTGGCGTCAAAACGCATATCCTCGTACAGCACCGTAGCAAGCCCCTGCAGCATGCCGCCGACAACCTGGCCCCGGATAAGGTCCGGGTTTATGGCCTTGCCCACGTCAGCGGCAAGCACCACTTTCAGCACTTTCATGCGGCCGGTGCGGCGGTCTATTTCCAGAGTAAGGCCGCTGGCTCCGGTGGTATAGTGCACGTTGGGGTGTCCGCCCTGGCTGGTCTCCGGGTCGCTTATGGCGGATGTGAATTCCGGCATGAACACGCCCCGGCCCATTATCGGGCCGCCCTTAAAGGTGAAGTCCTCGGCCTGTATGCCGGGGATGACGAAGTTCTTCAGCGGCAATTCCCATCCCGGCTTAGTGCGGGACTTCACGGCCTCATCTTCCAGATAAAGGCTTTCGCGCTCCAGATGCAGGGTGCGGTGCACCAGGTCCAGAATCTGCTCGCGGCAGTCTATGGCCGCTTTCTTCACTGCGTTGCCGCAGCCCCATGTGACATGAGAACCGACTGTCTGCCACTCGTAAGGGTTGCGGTCTGTGTCCGGTGTTTCCACGCGTATCTTTGACACCGGCACCGTCAGGATTTCGGATGCTATCTGCGCCATGGAGGTAAGCAGCCCCTGCCCGATTTCCATGCCGGAAACCATGATATTAAGGCTGGCGTCCTCGTTGAACTTGATGAACGCGCTGGACGAGGCGTTCGGCGGCATGGCCGGAGCCTTCCAGAAACACGCAAAGCTCTTGCCTATCACTTTATCGGGGTCGGAAGACTGTTCCTTTTTGCCCCAGCCTATTTCCTTGGACACCTCTTCAATGGCCTTGGAAAGCCCGTTGGGGTTCATGTGAGCGCCGTAAGCCAGGGTGTCGCCGCCCTTTATGGCGTTTTTAAGGCGTATTTCTATCGGGTCCATCCTGAGCTTCTTGGCTATGCGGGTGAGATGCGACTCCATGCCGAAACAGAACTCGGAATAGCCGAAGCCGCGGTAAGGCCCGCCGGGGGGCAGGTTGGTGTAAATACACAGCGAGTCTATTTTGATGTTGTCCACCTTATAGGGCCCGGTCGCGGAAAGTCCGACCGCGTTTACCACGTTGGCCCCGTACTCCACATAGGCCCCGGCGTCCCAGTAAAGCAGGTGCTCGACGGCGGTTATGCGCCCGTCGCGCTTCATGCCCACTTTCAGATGCGCTTCCACGCCCTGGCGCTGATAGGTGTTGTAAAACTCCTGCGCGCGGTTCCACATCACCTTCACCGGCTTGCCCTTGAACTTGGTGGCGAAAGCCGCGCCCAGTATTTCCATGGAAACGCCGGCTTTGCCGCCGAAACCGCCGCCGACATATGGGGTGATTACGCGCACGTCCTTGTGGCTGATGCCCAGAGGTGACAGCGCTTCCGCGAAAACATTTCGCTGCGTGTATGGCGACTGCGAAGCCGTCCATACGGTAAGGCGGCCGGAAGCGTCATACAGCCCGACCGCCCCGTGCACCTCTATGGCGCAGTGCGCGTAGCGCGGTACGGTATAAACGTCCTCGAACACGAAATCCGCCTGCTTGAAGCCTTTTTCAGTGTCGCCCTTGCGGGTTTTGCGCCAGTGAGCTATGTTGGTGTCCCCCTTGGGGAAGAACCACGGCACATGCTTGTAAGCCTTCAGGCCGGGATGCAGCAGCGGCGCGTCTTTTTTAAGCGCGTCCATCTGGTTCAGCACCGGCGGCAGTTCCTTGTAGGTCACTTCCACAAGTGCAGCGGCGCGTTTGGCTATTTTAGGGTCGCGGGCCACAACTGCCGCCACCTGTTCGCCCACAAAACGCACGCGATCCTGGGCCAGCACATAGCGGTCCTGCATATAAAGGCCGAAAGACAGCGGAAAATCCTTGCCCGTCAGCACCTTGACCACGCCGGGCACGCGCTCGGCTTTGGCGGTGTTGATTTTCCTTATTTCGGCGTGGGCGCAGGGGCTTTCCACCAGATACGCGTACAACAGTTCCGGGCCGAAATTAAGGTCGTCCACATAATTCGCCGCGCCGGTGATTTTCTCCAGGCTGTCCACCCTCTCCGAGGAATGTCCGACAACTTTCAGTTCGTTCATACGGGCTCCGTTGCCTTAAAATCAGCGCTTCTTGGAAACGGCGGGATCCATCACGCCTTCCACTATCTGAGTGTAGCCGGTGCAGCGGCAAAGGTTGCCCGAAATAGCTTCCTTCACCTCTTCCTCTGTCGGCGTGGGCTTGTGATTCAAAAGTTCAGTCAGCGACATTATCATGCCGGGCGCGCAAAAGCCGCACTGGAAAGAGTTGTGCTTGACGAAGGAACGCTGAAGCGCGGCGATGCGCCCCTTGGACACGCCTTCCAGCGTGAGGATTTCGCAGCCTTCAACTTCCACGGCCAGTATCAGGCAGCTGCGCACAGCCCTGCCGTTAATCATCACCGTGCAGGTGCCGCAGTCCCCCCTGTCGCAGCCGCATTTTGGGCTTTTGGCGCCCAGATTGGCGCGCAGAGCTTCCAGCAAAACGTCGTTTGGGGCCACATCCATGCTGGTCTTTTCGCCGTTTAGTTTGAAATGAATGGTCTTTTTCATGCGCCTCTCCTGGCTAAATCAGGTGTTTCCCGTAATCCGGGCCCTCGCCCTTAAGGCGCGAGCAGGCCGCCTTCAAGCCGCGTTCCAGCATCACTCCAGCCATATGCAGGCGGTATTCCTTTGAAGAACGGATGTCGCTTATGGGGGCCAGTTCCCTCTCAAGCAGGGCGCAGGCCTGCGCCATGACTGCGGCATCGCATTTTTTACAGGAGAGAAGCGCCTCTATTTTCGCCGACCGCAGCGGGGCCGGAGCCAGCGCGCAGAACGCCGCGCGTATGGCGCCTTTGGCGTCGGCCAGCACTGCAACGCCGGCCTGCGCCAGGTCTTCACCAGCATAGCGGCCCAGCTTTACGTAAGCGCCGCAGTGCTTTCCCGGCTGGGGAAGCAGTATGGCAGTCACAAGCTCGTCCTTGGCCAGCACGGTGCGCCGAGGACCGGTTATGAAGGAGGCGAAAGGTATCTGGCGGGAACCCTTGGGGCCCTCGATAACCACCACGGCCTCGTAAACCAGCAGGGCCGGGGCGCTGTCCAGCGACGGCACCGCCGAGCAGATGTTGCCAGCCACGGTGGCCCTGTTCCTCACGCCGGGGGAAGCCACGGTGCGAGCTGCCTCCCACAGAATCGGATATTTGCTTTTGATCACCGTAGACTCTATGAGTTCGGTGAAGGTGGCCAGCGCGCCCAGCCGCAGGAATTTGCCCTGCACCTTGATGCCGCCAAGCGGCGCAATGCGCTTTATATCCACCAAAGCCTGCGGCTTGGAGACGTCTTCCTTAAGCTGGACTATAAGGTCGGTGCCTCCGGCGAGGAGGCGGGCCTTGTCCTTGAATTTGGACAGCAGGCCCACCGTCTCCCGCACCGAGGCCGGCGCAAAATATTCGAATTCCGTGGCTATCGGCATCGTGTTCTCCGTTTATCAGGGCAGGAACGCCACTATGCGGCACATGGAAGACTCAAGTTCCATCCCGCGCAGAGGGAAACAGCCTATCCAGGCCCGCTTGTTGTTCAGCTTTTCAATGTCGCCGCCCAGGTTTTCGGCATGGACTATGTGTTTGGGGAAGAGCTTTATATGCATCACCTGGTAATATTCGTCCTGCGGGAACATCTCGTCCCAGCCCTTGCCGTAGTTGTCCTTGAGCTTCTGCTCGGCGGCGGCGAAACTCTTGGGATGCCAGTTGCGGATGATGGTGTTCATCGGGTGGTCGGCGCTGCCGCAGTCCACGCCTATCCACTTGAACTTCATGTCCAGCGCCCATTTGTAGAACTTGGGGCCGGGGCCTGGGTGCTTCACGAAATAGCGCACTTCGTCAGCGCCGGGCTGGTCCCAGGCGTAGCGGTGGTAGCCGGTGTTGATGATGAGCACGTCGCCCTTGCGGATGTCGGCGCGCTTCATAAGCAGTTCGGGCTCGTACAGGTCGTAATCGCCCACGTCCTTGGAAATGTCAACCACGACGCCGGGGCCAACCCACTCCTTCATGGACACCTGCCCTATGCTGCGGCCGCAGGCGTGGAAATGTATCTCGCCGTCCATGTGGGTGCCGACGTGGTTGGAGGTGGTTATCACCTGCCCGTTGGCCCCCTGGCCCATGTGCGCTCCGGCTATGCGCTTGAAATACTGGACTGAAAGAGGGATATAGCTGGGCCACGGGGGCGTGTGCACGCTAAGGGGCTGGGTGAGGTCGTAAATCTTGGCGCCGGACAGCATTTTGATGAATTGCTCTGGTTTCATGAAACTCTCCTTGCTCGACGAAAGTTGCAAAACACCTCTCAATAATAAGTAAAAAATACCCCTGTTTCAAGCGTTAAAAACGCCCTGGAAACAGGCACGCCCGCCGCAAAAGCGGCGGGCGTGGCATCTTATCGGAAATTAGTACTATTTCACGTCGGACAGCCTGCGGGCAAGGCCTTCGGCGGCCTTCCTGAAAGGCTCGGACGGAGCGCTCACCACTCCGGCCCCCACCTGCCCAACGCCAGCCTTCTTGTGCGCCACGCCGGTGTCTATGAACGGGAAGATGCTCTTCTCCGCCACCTTGCGCACGTCTATGGCGGTGGGCGTGCCGCGGAAGTCCAGCTGGGGTATCTGGTAGGCCTTGCTTTCGCCGGTCGTTATCTCGTACATCTGCATGGTGTAGTTAAGGGCGTCAGCCGCCTGCCCGCCCACGAACTTCACTATGGCAGGCGAGGCCGCTATGGCGAAACCGCCTAGGCCGCCTGTCTCGGTTATGGCGCTGTCGCCGATATCAGGGTTGGCGTCGTCTTTGGTGAAGCCTGGGAAGAACAGCGCGTCCACCACCGGGGCGGGGCCGGTGAACCATTCACCCCCGGTGCCGGAAAGCTGAACGCCGAAGTCTGTGCCGTTGCGGGCCATGCACACCACAATGCTGCTTTTTTCCACGTTCCTGGCCGCGTCCAGGCTGGCTTTTGACGCCGGCATGGAGAGGTTCAGGAAGAAGTGGTCGTTGCCATTGATGAATTCAAGGCATTTTGCCGCCTTCTCCTGGTCTGCACAGGTGCGCATTACGGCTGGCGCAACGGCGCGGAAAAACAGCGAAGTGCCGGCCCTGTTGCGGTTGTGCACTTCATCGCCCATGTGAAGGGCCTGCGCTATCATGTTCTTGAGGTCTATCTTGCCCAGCTTTGCTATCGCCTTTTCAAGAACCGGGTAAAGATCAGTTTCCATCCATTTAAGACGCGCTATCACTTCCTCACTGTAAGCGCCGTAGCGCAGCACCTTGCCCAGGCCCTCGTTCATGGTGCAATAGGCGGTGTTGCCGTGTTCCTCGTTCCTCACGACAAAAACAGGCATCGAAGCCGAAACTATTCCGGCCATCGGCCCCACGCTGTCATGCTCGTGGCAGGGAGCGTATTCAATCTGCCCGGAGGCGGCCAGCTTCTCGGCCTCCTCCGGAGTAGAAGCCATGCCCTCGTACATCAGGGCGGCCATAATGCCGCCGCGGGTGGGGCCGCACATCCTGTCCCACGTCACGGGCGGGCCGGAATGCAGGATAAGGTTCCTTTTCATGCCGGGAACCAGGTCCAGCGCCTTGCCCATGCCGCACAGCACCGGCTGCGCCGACACTATTTTGCCCAGGGCAATTTCGTTGGCGGCGTCTATTTCGGCCTTATGCTCGGCGAAGATGTCGAAAACCTCAGGGTTCACGCCCAGCGGGGGCTTCCAGTCCACCTGCGTGTTTTTCACGCCCGCCCCGGACAGCGTTGCGCTGAAGGATTCCAGCCCGAAATTAAGCACCCGCAGTTCTTCAGAAAACAGCTTGTTCACGCCTTTCATTTCGCCCCTCCGAGAAACCTGATTATATGCCCCGCCACCACAGCCGCGTCAGCGTTGAAGCCGTAGGCCGCCACGCCTGCCGCCCTCAGCCCTTCCAGCACGCGTCCGCGGGATTGCGGGTCGGCATCAGTGCCGGTGACCGACGCCACGAAAACTATGCCTTTCCCCGCCCCTTTGCGGGCCTTTTCTATGGCGGGAAGCAGTTCCGACAGCGGATCGCCGTGGGAACCGTAGCCCAGCACCACGTCGAGCGCAATCACCGCCACGTCCTTGTTCTGCGCCTCGGCAATTATACGCTTGCACCGCAGGGCGTAATCTATCATCGGATGCGGGCGGCCTACGGTAAACTCGTCCTCGCCCAGGTCTATCACCGTGTTTTTCACGCTTTTAAGAGAATCAGCCAGTTTTAACTCAGCGGACAGAGGGACGTTGGAATAAACCTCGCCCAGCAGGTCCTTCATAATAAGCTGAGTTTCGGTGCAGAAGGTTCCGCCGCTGAAAAGGCCCCGCACGTATTTGCGCCCCCTGCCAACTTTGGCCGACAGCTTCTTCGCCTCCGACTTCAGCTTCTTCTGGTCGGACAAAAGCCTGGCCTGCACCGTTTTTGCGGCGGTGGACAAAACCGCTTTCGCGCTCTTCTTTCCGGCATAAGCGTCGGCATGCAGGGCCAGAAGGGCGGCTTCCTTCAAATCAGAGGCCGCGGCCAGACCCGCCTTCTGCGCTACAGCCTTGTCCCCGCCCAGAAACACCGCCACTACGGGCTTGTCGGTCTTGGCTGCCTGCGCGGAGATTTTCTTCATCACTTCCGGGTAAGGAGGTTTTGACACCAGCAAAATCGTCTTTGTTTCCTTATCCGCTATCAGCGCCTTCAGCCCCTCCAGGAACATTATGCCTCCGACGTCTTTTTTTATGTCCCGGCCGCCGGTGCCTATGGCCTGCGACACGCCGCCGCCCTCGTTTGACACTATGCAGGTGACTTCCTGAAGGCCAGTGCCGGCCGCCGCCACCATCCCTATGGTTCCGCGCTTCACCACGTTGGCGAAAGCCAGCGGAACGCCGTTTATGATGGCGGTGCCGCAGTCCGGCCCCATCACCAGCAGGCCATTCCCGCGCCCGAACTGCTTGAGCTTTATCTCCTGCTCAAGCGATATGTTGTCAGAAAACAGCATCACGTGCAGTCCCTTGCGCAGGGCCGACATGGCCAGGGCGCCGGCATATCTGCCCGCCACTGATATCAAAGCCAGGTTGGCGCCAGGAAGTCCTTCCACGGCGGCATCAAGACTGCGCGGGCGCGGAGCGGCGCCGGCGGAGGCCGCAGGTTTTTTTCTGCCCAGCAGCGAATTGAGTTTTTCCAGCGCGGCGGAAACCGCAGCCTCGTCCTGCGCCTTCACGGCTATCAGCAGGTCGGCGTCGCCGCTTTTGTCGAACTCCGGCAACAGCAGCCCGGAATTCTGCAATATGGAACGGTTTTCCTTGGTGCCCATGACTACGGCGCAGTCCGCGACGCCCTTAAGCTTGCCAAGCTCCTTGGCGGTGTTCATCAGCGACACGGAATCGAAATACTCGCCTTTCTTGATTATGCCTTTGGTTATCATTTGCCATCTCCTTGAAAACACTTCAAAGCGAAAATAAATCCGGCCACCAGATCGGCCCCCGAAGTGGAGCCTATCTCAAGCACTTCCGCCAGGCCGCGCGCCGTGCCGGAAACCTGCAGTTCCCTGAGCAGTTTTTTTACGGCGGCCCCCGCGCACCCGGCGCAGGCGGCGCGGCAGGCGGCG
>JAAYTX010000128.1 GCA_012523635.1 Elusimicrobiota bacterium | reverse complement strand
TGTTCCACGCTGAAGTTGAGGAATTTCAGCATGTAAAGCGTCAATATGGCGCGCATTCCGTAGTAGCCGAAGCGCTCCCACATTTCTACCGTGAAGAGCATGTACAAACCTTTAGGATGGCCTTTTTGCATTCATTTCTCCGTATGGAAAACAGCTGAACTCGCGCCCCTATTCTAGCAAATACGCGCCTGCGCGCCGCATTTTTCCGGTATGTCCGCGCGAGGCTTATAAGTTAATATTTATTGTCATGGGCAAGGATAAAGCGGTCAGGGTCGAGATTGTCGTCTCCGGGGTGGTACAGGGGGTGGGTTTCCGCCCGTTCATCTATAAGCGCGCGCTTGCGCATGGTCTTGGCGGCTGGGTGCGCAATACCGGAGAGGGCGTCAAAATACAGGTCCAGGGTCGTCCGTCCGCCGTGGCCGCTTTCGTCAGCGATTTAAAACGTAAAAAACCCCCGCAGTCCCGGATAGACAGGCTTTCGCTTAAAAACATCAGGCCGGGGGTTTCGGGTCCTTTTGAAATCAAGGGCAGCGCGGGTGGCGGTGCCAGTGCCATAATCCCGGCTGACCTGGCCGTCTGCCCGGACTGCGTCCGTGAAATGTCGGACGCAGCCGACAGGCGCTATCTTTATCCGTTTACAAACTGCACAAACTGCGGGCCGCGCTTTACGATAGTCAAAAAACTGCCTTACGACAGGCCGCATACCACCATGGCCGGTTTTCCCATGTGTCCTGACTGCCGCAGGGAATACTCGGACCCGCTGGACAGGCGTTTCCACGCGCAACCAAATGCCTGCCCAGTTTGCGGCCCTCAGGTTTATGCCCTGATTGGCGGCCGCGTGTTGAAAGGCGGTCCCGCGCTTCAGCGTGCCGCCGACATTTTGGCCGGGGGTGGAATAGCGGCCATAAAAAGCCTTGGCGGCTATCACTTGGCCTGTGCGGCAGACAATGCCGGGGCCGTCTCGCGCCTGCGGGCGGCTAAAGACAGGCCTTCCAAGCCTTTCGCCGTGATGTTTTCTTCCCTGTCAAGTTCGCGCAGGCGCTGCCGCATCAGCACCGAAGATGCCAGGCTTCTGTCTTCGCCGCAAGCGCCTATTGTGATGCTGTCCAAGAAAAAAAGCGGGGATTTCGCATTGTGCGCGCCGGGCCTTTCTTCTGTCGGGGTGATGCTTCCGTATACGCCTCTTCATTTTGTGCTGTTTCGGCTGCTGGAAAAAACCGGGTTCTCCGGGCCGCTTTTGATGACCTCAGGCAATCTCAAGGACGAGCCTATCTGCATGAATGAAAAACAGGCCTCAGGGAAGCTGACGGGCATGGCCGACATTATCGTCTCGCATGACAGGCCTATACACAACCGTTGCGACGATTCAGTCGTTTTTACGTGCGGCGGAGCGGCGCGCTTTGTCCGCCGGGCGCGCGGTTACGTGCCGCAGGCCGTGCCTCTGGCGCAGGATGGCCCGGCGGTGCTGGGTTGCGGCGCGCAGCTTAAGAACACCTTCTGCCTCGCGCGGGGGAAAGAGGCTTTCCCGTCACAGCATATAGGGGATTTGGACGATTCCGAAAACGCCGCTTTTTATCTTCAGACGCTTGGCAACATGAAACGCCTGCTTGATGTAAAACCGGCGGTGGTGGCCTATGACCTGCACCCGGATTATGCCGCCAGCCGTATTGCGCTCTCCCTGCCGGGCCGGAAGATTTCGGTACAGCATCATTTCGCGCATATAGCTTCGGTTATGGCCGAGCATGGGCTGGATGGCCCTGTTCTTGGGGCGGCTCTGGATGGCACAGGATACGGTCCTGACGCCACTGTCTGGGGTTGTGAATTTCTGCGGGTTGACGGAGCGAATTGGGAACGCCTCGGCACTTTGCGCCAGGTTCCGCTTCCGGGCGGTGATGCCGCCGTGCTGGAAATATGGCGGATGGGGCTGTCCTGGGCCCGCGCCTGTTACGGGAACGGGTGGCGAGCTCATGCCGGTAAATTTTTTAACAACCTGCCCGCGCAGGCCCTGGATGTGGCCGAAAAGCTGTGCGCGCACGGTGTTAACAGCCCTATGTGCGGCAGTATGGGGCGTCTGTTTGACGCTGCGGCATTTTTCGCGGGGCTGGGCTCTAAAGTAAGTTACGAAGCGCAGGCGGCCATGGAGCTTGAGGCTTTGTATTCTCCCGCACGTTTTGGTTATGCTTTCGAAATAGCCCGTCAAGGCGGCCTGCTGGTGGCCGACCCTTCCCCTGTCATCAAATCCGTAATGAAAGACTCCGCTTCTCCCAAAGTCGTTTCCGGGCGCTTCCACAAGGCCGTAGCCGATATGACGGTGGAGATGCTGTCGCGTCTTTCACGGCAGACAGGAATCAGGCGGGCTGCGCTTTCCGGCGGTGTTTTTCAAAACAGGGTTCTGCTTCAACTGGTCGCGGACGGGCTTAAAAAGGCGGGACTCAAGGGTTACTTCAATTCCGCAGTGCCTGCAAACGACGGCGGGATATCACTTGGGCAGTGCTGGGCGGCGCGCAAGGCGTTGCAAAAGGGCTAACGGCTACCAGATATCCCTGGCGCTGCAGATTATCACTTCCTCGTCGGCTATCATTTTCATAACGGTGCCTTTTGCCACCACTACGCTGCGTATCAGCACCTGCCTTCCTGCCGAGGAGCCGCTTATTCCCACTTCAAGGCCAGCGGGGAATGTTCCTGAAGCCGCAGCATAGGCCGGGACGGTCTTTTTGAACGTTCCGTCTCCTGCCGAGGCATTGGGCGAGATGCCGTACATGTAGCCTCCTCCCATTATCCCGGTAGTGACTGTAGTGAGGGCGGTGCTTTTTTCGCGCGCTATTGAGTGCGGATATGATACCAGCAGTATTCCTGTGCCGGAGCCGGTGCGCGTGAACGACGAGAAGGCGATATTTGTGGCCGTGGCGGAGGGGGACCAGCAGAACTTTATTCCCTTGTCCATAAGGGCCGATACGGTGCTGGGCTTTTTCGTGGCGTTTGTAATGGTATTGATCTGGTCGCAGTCGGCGTAAGGGATGCTTTCCCATTCCACGACCTTGTAGGTCTGGCGGCCTAGTATGGCCGGGGAATTGTCCGGGGT
>JAAYTX010000127.1 GCA_012523635.1 Elusimicrobiota bacterium | reverse complement strand
ACTAAAGCCCCTCGGTGTTAGCCGAGGGGCTTTTGCTTTACCACCGTCCAACCCGCCCCAAAACTATTGCGGCAGGCGCACCACTATCAGGTAGCCGCTTTCGGCCCACATGCCGCCCCACAGTTCCGGCGGCAGTTTTTGGAAGCAGATGTTGGACTCGTTGGTAAACTTGCCCAGCAGGGCGCGGTAGTTGTGCAGCCAGTGGTCGTCGTAAACCGAGCCGTGGGTGGAGCTGTGCCACTCCATAAACACAAGGCCCCGGCGGGCTATGCGGAAAAAGTTTCCCAGCACTTTTTCTATCTTGTCGGGGCCTATGCATATCAGCATGGCGTCGGTAAGCACCACGTCAACCGACTGCGGGGGGATTTTCTTCAGCCCGTCGGCCTTGCCCTGCATGATGGTGATGGGCATCCCGGTGGCTTTGAAGTGCCTGTTGCCCACTTCCACGGCGTTGGCGTTTATTTCTATGCCCGACAGCGCGGCTTCGGGCCGCATTTGGTGTAGGACGTGCAGGTTTTCGCCTGCCGCGCATCCCACTTCCAGCAGAGATTTGAAGTCGGGGAAGTGGTTAAGTATATGCTGCGCCATCCAGACGCGGTGGGGGTGGTTTATTGATTCTTCAGATATGTACGCTTCGGCCCACTTTTTGCTTCTGAAACGCCAGTAAGTTTCGTCTATAACTGTGCCGCAATGGCGGTCCAGCACGCGTTTAAGCGCGCGCAAATGCTTTTTCATGAACATCACCTCTAGGTTTAGATTAATGGCTCGGCGATGTTCGCAAAAAAATCGGGCGACATCGCGTGAGCCATATCCATAACCCAAAGCAATGTCGCCCTGCCCCCCGAAGGGGGCATAGTAGGCGACTTACTTTCAGTTGGATATGTGCCTCTGAATCGCTTCAAAGGCTCAGCCTGTCCGTATGACAGACTCCCGAAAACAAGTCAAAAATTGTAATTGTGCCTATTTAGTTTCTGTTGCTATGCCTCCGTCCCAACGTGGAATGTCCATTGGTGCCGTATAAGTAAGTATCAGTGAATATTACTAGAATTTGGTCCTGACCTCAACAATCCCGCTTCCCTGCAAGGATTAGCGCTTTCTTGCGCGGAACAGTTCCGGCGTAGTGGTGTAGGTTCCGCGCTACTGCGCTTTTGCCAGCGTTTTGCCCTCTATGGCGTACAGCAGGTCGGCCCTGTGCGGCGGGTGCTTGAATTTCAGTGCCGACGACAGCGCGTAAACCTCGAAATAATAGTTGTGAGTCCTCGGCGGCGGGCAGGGGCCGTAATATTCGGTTTTGCCGTAGTCGTTAACGCCCTGCTCGGCGTTTCCGGGCAGTGGAAGCGCCAGTTTTGTCGTAGAAGGGGGGAGATTGTACACCAGCCAGTGCGTCCAGTCGCCGGCGGGGGCGTCCGTGTCGTGCAACAGCAGGGCCAGCGTGCGCGCGCCTTTGGGCGTTCCGCTTATAAGTATTTCCGGCGGGCGGTTCGCGCCGTCGCAGGTGAATTGCACGGGCACGGCTTCGCCGTCTTTGAAGGCGGGAATGTTTATGGCGAATTGCGGCGTTGGCTTCGCGGCGGCCTTGCCCGTAACGGGCCCGTTCGGCGCGGCGTTGCCAGCCGCAAGGCTGTACTTCGGGCACAGCAGTCCGGCGCAAAGCATTATGGCTATAAGGCTATGGTTCATTGTTCCCTCCCGCCGCCAATTATATAAAAGTGCCGTGCCAGCGCTAGCCCGCGGTTCAAGTTTGTTAGAATAGAGCCACAACCTATGCCAACACTTAACCGGATTTTCGATATTTTCAAGGAACTGCCGCCCTCGTCCTCGCCCATACAGGACCCCAAGGAGTTAGACCGCCTTTACAAATACTGGCGCTGGCGCACTTTCTACGCCTCCTACGTTGGCTATGTGGTGTATTATTTCACGCGCAAAAATATCTCGTCAGTGCTGCATCTTTTCAGCCGCGACCTTGGCATCTCGGTGCTGGACCTTGGCCTTATCAGCACCACTTTTTACGCCACTTACGGGCTGGGCAAGTTCGCCAGCGGCATCATGGCCGACAGGTCCAACCTGCGCTACTTCATGGCGACGGGGCTATTGCTGTCGTCGGTGGTCAACCTGTTTTACGCGTCGCTTTCATCGGTGTGGCTGCTGGCCTTCTTCTGGGGGCTGAACGGCTTTTTCCAGTCCATGGGGTTTGCGCCGGTGGCAAGGGCGCTGGTGCACTGGTACAGCCCCAAGGAACGCGCCACCATCTGGACTTTGTGGGGCTCTTCCCACACGGCGGGCATTTTCCTGGTGGGCATTTTGATAACCGGGCTGATAAAGTTTTTCAGCTGGAAGGCCGCCTTTTATGTGCCGGGGGTTATAGGTGTTTTGGTCTCGCTTTGGCTTATAAACCGCCTGCGCGACACGCCGGTGGCCATGGGCCTGCCGCCCATCGAAAAATACCGCAACGACCCGTTTGTCTTCAAAAAAGAGGCGGGCGTAAGCCACTGGGAGATACTTAAAAAATACCTTTTCGCCAATCCGGGCGTATGGGTGCTGTCGGTGGCGTACATTTTCGTGTACATGGTGCGTTTCGGCACGCTGGACTGGGCCACCAAGTTCATGTACGACGTGCGCGGCATAGACGCGGTCAAGGTTACCTTTATGTGGACGGCCATACCCCTGCTGGGGATGCCGGGGGGCATAATCGCCGGGTATCTGGCCGACAGGTTTTTCGGCGGGCGCTGCACCCCGGTAAACATCATTTATCTGTTCCTGCTTGCTTGCAGCGTGTACGGGTTCTACCACTACGCCTCGCCCGACCACGTGTTTATTACCTGCTGTTTCCTTGGGGCCATAGGCTTTTTCGTGGACGGGCCGCAGAACCTTATCGGCGGGGTGCAGGCTTCGCGCATTACCGCGCCAGAAGCCGTTTCCGCCGCCTGCGGGTTCATAGGCCTGTTCGGTTATCTGGGGGCCATGCTGTCCGGCAGCGGCCTTGCCTACATCACCAACCGTTTCGGGTGGGGCGGCATGTTCGGCTTCTGCATAGCCGGGTGCTTCCTGGCCATGTTCCTTACGGCCTGCACCTGGAACATGGAAAAGGCCCATATAACCGTGGCCAAGCACAAGGCCTAGCAGCGTATTTGCGGCATAATTGCGGTACGGGGAGGGGCTATGCCTGAAACAAACGACGTTAGCAATGTGGAAGCCCTGCTGTTGCTTGAGCAGGCCAAAGTGCGGCACGAAACGCTTCAGCTTATCCGGGGCGAGAATAACTATATCTGGGAACTGGCTATAATAGCCGCCGTGGTGATAGCCACCGCGGTGCTTAAAGTCGGGCCGTCGGGCACGCTGTTCTCTTGCGTGGTGGTGATGTTTTTCGCCAGTATAATGGAATTGCTGAGGCTTAAAAAACGCTTCGAGGCGCTTGTGCGCCTTCTGGAAAACGATAAAATAATACGTCCGCAGTTGTGACGGCGCGGCGCAAAGGGGGAAAAATGGCAATCACAAACCGTTCCATTCAGCAGATAATACAGGAGCAGGTGAAGAAATGGGAGCTGGCCTGCAAGCTGGCCGACGGCAAGGGGGCCCAGGCATACGACCCTGTTATCACCATCTCGCGCCAGCCCGGCTGCAACACCGTGGACATCGCCAAAAAGCTTTCCGAAAAACTGGGCTTTGACGTGTTCGACAAGAACCTGCTGGACATGGTGGCCGAAAACACGCAGCTTGGCACCAGCGTGATGGCCTCGCTGGACGAGCGCGAGGTGTCCATAGCCGAGGAGCTGGTGAAAAGCCTAGTGGACAACCGCTACTATTCCGCCTACAAGTTTTTCCACCACCTGCTCATGGCCATAGCCGCCATAGCCCAGCACGGCCACAGCGTAATCGTGGGGCGCGGGGCGGGGTTCATACTGCCCCCGGCGCAGAACCTGCGCGTAAGCATAATAGCCCCGCTTGATGCCCGCGTGGACAACGTGGTGCGCAAATACGGCGTGTCGCGCGAGGACGCCCGCCGCCGCGTCATACAGCGCGAGTCCGACAGGCAGGCCTATATCCGCAAGCATTTCAACGCCGATATGCTGGACCCCATGCGCTACGACCTGACAATCAATCTCGCCGCCCAGGGCGTGGACGCCGCCGTGGACACCATTATCTCCGCTTGGCGCGCCCGCAAGGCGCAGACAGCCGCTTCGCACTGAAAGCGCCGCCAGGCAGTGTTTTGCCGCAAACTAAAAAAGCCCCATGCAGGGGCTTTTTTATCTGGTGCGGCTTGTTCGGCTAGAACCTGTAGGCCAGGCCGCCGGTCATTACGTCGGTATCGCGGTTGTAGTTGGTTATCGTCCGGTTCCAGTTCGCCCGCAGGGCGACGCGCGGCGTGATGCGGTAACTGGCGCTCATCGTCATGATGCCGGAGAAGAAGAGGTAGCCGCCGGTGTCTTCCTTGGTGTTGGGTTTGCGGGTATCCACCGCCGCATACGTGCCCAAGCCCAGCGCCAGCGAAAGCTGGCCCCCGAAAAACTCCTGCTTGGGTCACAACTGCGTAGTCACGCCGCCGCGCCGCACTATGTCCGGGTTTCCTTCGTAAAGGTAGCCAAGGGTCCAGTCCAGGTGGCGGAACAGTTCGCGCCGGTAATCCGCGCCGTAGCAGTGCGCGCTTTGCGATGTGGCGCTGTTCACTATGGTGTTGCCGTAGTAAACCGACACTTCGTTTTTCAGTTCGTCATAATCGGGGCCGTAGTCGGGCCTGGGGCCGCGCCGCCCTTTGTCCAGCTGGTAGCCCACGCCCATTTGCACGGCAGTGGTTTCAAGGGACTTGTCAGTCACGATATGGTTGAAACGGGCCTGCAGCAGCCACGCCGAATCAAAACGCCAGGTTGCCGCCGCGCTGATGACCTCGCCCCAGCCGTGCGCGTCCTTGAACGAGTGCGAATGCTTGGCGGTTTCGGTGTCGAAATATCTGTAGGGGCCGTAGCCCGCCGCCAGCGAAAGATGGCTGTCCAGCAGGTCTTTGTGCGCCCAAAGCTGCAGGGCGGGGCCGTCGCGGTGGCTGGTGGGGTAATGGCCCTCGTTTATCCACGAAAAGCTCCAGTCAAGGAAAGAAAGCAGGCTTTGCTGATAGCTCAACTGCCAGGCATAGGAGGAATGGTCTTGCCTGTCGTGGTCGTGCCCGGCCAGCAGGTAGAAATCCTGCGTGGCGGACGCCTCTGCGCGGCACAGCGCCATAAGTACAACTGCAATTGCCAGACGGGCTTTAAGTTTAGTGGGCATATTAGTTTTGCCAGCACTGATTGTAGCAAGTATGAGCCGGCCTTGGCCCGCCGCCTGCCCGCGCCGCATGGCTATTCTCATTTTCTGGAAAACCCATTATGGTTATAATGTAGGGCGAAGCCGCAAAAAGCCCGGAAATGCGCGCCCCGCGCCGCTTCCGGGAAACAATATAAGCCTATTAAAAGGCCCGTGTAAAAGGCTGTGGCAGGATCCGGGCCGCACAGAACTGAACAAAGGAGAAAGCACACATGGGATTCAATCTTAAAAACAGACATTTCCTCAAGGAACTGGACTTCACCAAGGACGAGCTGGTGTTCCTGCTCACGCTGGCGAAGGACCTGAAGGCCGCCAAATACGCAGGCATCGAGCGGCCCCGCCTGTCGGGCAAGAACATAGCCCTGATTTTCGAGAAGACCTCCACCCGCACCCGCTGCGCGTTCGAGGTTGCCGCGCACGACCAGGGCGCGCACGTGACCTATCTTGAGCCCACCGGCAGCCAGATGGGCCACAAGGAGACGGTGAAGGACACCGCCCGCGTCCTGGGCCGCATGTACGACGGCATAGAGTACCGCGGCTTCGGGCAGGAAATAGTGGAGGAGCTGGCCAAGTACGCCGGAGTGCCGGTGTGGAACGGCCTTACCAACGAATGGCACCCCACCCAGATGCTGGCCGACGTGCTGACCATGATGGAGCACAGCTCAAAGCCGCTTGAAAAAATCTCCTACGCCTATGTGGGCGACGCCCGCTTCAACATGGGCCGCTCTTTGCTGACCGTAGGCAGCATACTGGGCATGGACGTGCGCATAGGCGCCCCCAAGGGCCTTCAGCCCGACGCCGAGCTTATCAAAACCTGCAAGAAGATAGCGGAAGGGTCCGGCGCGCGCATCACCATAACCGACAAGCCCGCCGAAGCCGTCAAGGGCGCGGATTTCATACACACCGACGTGTGGGTGTCCATGGGCGAGCCCAAGGAAGTCTGGGCGGAGCGCATCAAGCTGCTTAAGCCCTATCAGGTGAACCCGGAGCTCATGAAAAAGTCGGGCAACCCCGGCGTAAAATTCATGCACTGCCTGCCGTCCTTCCACAACGCCGACACCAAGGTGGGCAAGCAGGTGTCCGAGCAGTTCGGGCTGAAAAACGGCATTGAGGTTACGGAAGACGTGTTCGAGTCCAAGGCTTCCATAGCCTTTGAACAGGCCGAAAACCGCATGCATACCATCAAGGCCGTGATGGTGGCCACGCTGGGAAGCTGAGCCTCCTCACGCCAAGGTTTGCGAAAGCCCCTTCTAACGGAGGGGCTTTTGCTTTCCCCGGCTGATAGCGGGGGGGTAGGCACAAGGGCCTATGAGGGCCTAGGCCTTTAGGCCCTCGTGATACCTTGTATTGGCGTATAGGATAACGATATAAGTGCAGTGCTATTTTAACAGTCGCACACAGGT
>JAAYTX010000126.1 GCA_012523635.1 Elusimicrobiota bacterium | reverse complement strand
GTCGCCGCATGAAGAATTTCGGCAACGTCGAAATCCCGCAGGAAGCCTTTATCGCCGTGCTGAAAATACAGCAGTAGCCTGGTGCGCCGCGCCCCGGCGCGGTTTCCCCAATCCCGACTTATAAAAAACAAGGCCCCGGATTATCCGGGGCCTTGCTAAATACTATGCCGTGCTTGACTTAAGCTACGAATACGGCGGCGGCTATGACCGTGGTCCAGTAGCCGGAGCGGCCTATGGCCGACTGCGTGATGTTGGCGGTGCGCACAATCTTTCCGCTCATCTTCCAGATTTCCTCTTTCTGGTTCCAGTTCGTATCGCCTTCAAACTGGATGCCCAGGGTGGTGGCAAGCATCAGCGCCGCCAAATCCTCGGCGTAGTCGCCGCTGGCGTCTTCCGTCTCACCAAAGCTGTGGTGTTCCGAAATATATCCATGCTGCGACCTGTCCTTGGGAATTGCCAGTCCAACCGACGCTGAGATGAGGCGGTGGTTTTCTTCCACCGCGTTGCGGCTGATGACGCAGTGCACCACCTGGCCGCTCTTCATCTTTTCCAGGCCTTTGTGAACGGGGACTACCTTGCAGTTTGGGGGGAAGATGCTGGACACCGGAACCAGATTGAAGTTAGCTATCTTCGCAGCCCGGAGCGCTTCCTCAAAGCTGGCGAGCTTTTCAGGATGGCGCCCGATTCCCTTGGTAAGAAATATCTCTTTCGGGACGAATGGATGCATGACGTATAATTTATAACAAATGAAATTCTTTTGCAACAATTTTCTTGGCGCGTGTTTCCCGTCGGGAAAACGGAACCGTTTTCTATTGACAAGACGGGTTCTTAACGTGTAATGTTCACTAATATGGCTTCCGCTCCGGAAACCCCGTTACAGCGCCTGCGCCGTTTTGCGGCGGAGCATTCCTCGTCGCTTGCGGTAGCGGGATTGTTTCTGTTCCTGTTAGCGGTATTGTACGCCTATAAGGCCTACACTGTCGACAAGCGCCTGAGCGTCAGGACCAGCGAAGTGACCGATTTTGATTCCAAAAATGCGGCAGACGACCTTGCCGCAAGGCAGCGCGCCGCCGTCGCGTCGGAACAGGACGCCGCCGCCGGCGAGCCGCAGACCCGCATGGCCGTGATACCCGACAAGGATATGGTGGGGCTTTCCGGCCCGGACAAAACTCCCGAACAGCTGCTGCGCCAGCTGGCGTCAGGTCCTGAAGAGGAATACGCCTCGGTTTCCCTCAGCAACAAGGATTTGGAGTACAAAATCATGCCGGTGCAGGCCCAGGGGCCGAATCTTTCCGTGTCCGCCACCGCCATAGAAGAGATAGACGAGCACAACAAAAGCGTGAAGCTGTCGGCGCCGGTAACCCATTATGCCTTCCGCGATGCCGCCTCGTACGGGGAATTCCGCCGCCTGCATCCTTCGGGCGGGCTGCCGCAGCAGGTGGATTTCGGAAAAAACTGCGTCGTGGTGCTGGTCTCCGCCTCTTCGCTGCCCAACAAGGTTTTTGAAGCCGTTTCATCGGAAGCCGCGGGAGGGCAGGCCGTGGTAAAGGACAGGCTGAACCCGCTGGCCGCTTCGGAACCCGGTCCGGACAGGTACGCATTCGCGCTGCTTGACGCATCGGCCGGCGATATTATTCTTGAACAGCAGTAGTTTCGCGGTTTGACACCTGAGGGAAAGTCTGCTATTGTATTCGTAGCTGGTTCAGGCTTGTTTTTCCTAGAGCAGTTAATTCCATATACAATCGGGATTTTAGAGAACCCTTACACCTTTTGCCGCAGCATCTTACTGCGGTTCCCCTATAAAACCCAAGGAGCGTTATGCCAGAGATAGAACTTACCGATGCCACATTTGAGGCCGAAGTGCTTAAGAGCGCAGTCCCGGTAATGGTGGATTTTTGGGCCCCCTGGTGCGGCCCCTGCCGCATGACCAGCCCCTTAGTGGAGGAGCTGGCTAAGGAATACGAAGGCAAGGCTAAAATCTGCAAGGTGAACACCGATGAGAATCCGGTTTCCTCATCCACTTATAAAATCACCGCCATCCCTTCCATACTTTTCTTCAAGAATGGGAAAATCGCGGCCCAGCTGGTGGGCCTGCAGCCGAAATCGGAGTTCAATAAGAATCTGGACGCGTTGTTGTAGCTGTTCGCAACGGCATTTTTCGTGAAAAAGACACACGCTATCCTGTTGTCTCTGGCATTTTTCGCCGCCGCCTGTTCGGGAGGCGGCTCCGGCTCGTACGACAAAACCAAGGCCTCCGCGGCACCTGATTTTTCGCTGTCCACCGTGTCCTCCGGAAAGTTCAGCCTTGCCGCGCAGCGCGGAAAGGTGGTTCTGCTTGAATTCATGTCATACAACTGCCCGGCCTGCTACGGCGCCAATGAGCCGCTGGT
>JAAYTX010000125.1 GCA_012523635.1 Elusimicrobiota bacterium | reverse complement strand
CGTCGTTTATGTAGGGGGTGTAGTAGGGGTCTCGCCCGAAGGAGAGGCGGGTTATCCAGTGGGTGCGCAGTTCCAGGCCGGGGTTTCTGTCCTGGAGGTCCTGAATCAGCGATTCGAATATCGGGCGCATCAGCGGCAGGGCCGACCACCAGCCCGGGACGTTTTCCAGCGCCAGCACGTAAATATCCATAACCTGCGTCGGCACATATTCGGATTTTATGGTCTTCAGTATGGACATGCTTTCCGTCAGCGTTGCCGCTGGCTTGGAACTGTCCGGGCAGCCTGCCTTGTAAATGGTGACATGCACTTTGCGGGCATATGGTTCGTTAGGCAGTTTGGTGACGGCGATTTGCCTCAAGTAGCGCCAGGCTTTGCATTCCGCGCGGTTCCCGCTTATCGGCGATGCCGGGTCTGTAGTGTCGGTGTCGGTGGTCAGCACGCTTTTGTACAGGGAACCGTCGTCGAAATCGTCCAGCATGGCCACGTCGGAGCTCTCGGCTCCGGCCACTCGGGAGCGCAGTTCCTCAAGTATCTGCATGGCTTTCTGATTGGCGAAGGTCTTGTCCTTGATGTCGACGCTTTGGGTGCCCATGAAAAACTGCACGTTCAGCAGCGCCGCCACGACTATGCCCAGTATCAGCGTGGCCAGCACCACTTCAATAAGGCTGAACCCCCGGTTGTTTGTCCTCATAAGCTCACTCCAGCCCCGGCACCCCTATGAAAACGTGCAGAGAGGATTTGTTCTCCCGGTACTGGCACAGCCGTTGCCTGACCGACTGCAGGATTGAGGAATCGTAGTCTATTTCCGCCACGTCTGTGGCGGCCGCGCGCGATATGGTTGAGCCGGCATATCCCACCATGCTGCCGCTTATAAGCACCGGGTCGTATATCGTGGCCGTGCCGGTGACGTAAATCAGCCCGCTGTAAAGGCTGTTGGAGCCGGCGCTTATGCTGAGGTTGCCGTTGACGAAAAGTATGCCGCTGCCGTTGAGTTTCCGCGCGGAGGTGAACGAGGCGTTGCCGTCTATGTACACAAGGGCCATGTCCGGCATTTCGGCGGGAAGGGCGGAGGTGTCTGTCACCAGATAGTCGGAGAGGAGTTTCAGGTCCGTCGTGGAGATGCCAAGAACATATTGCACAGTCGGGTCTAGATTCGGGTTGGTCTGGCCCATGGCGGAAGCGGTGGCGGGATTGCCGCGTATCAGCCCGGTGTCGTAGGTTTTCGGGGCCAGGCCGGTGTAGCGCCAGGCGCCGGTTTTCGTCCCGCCCATGACGCGGCCGTTATCGTTTATTTTCACGTTGTAAGTGGAGCCCGAACCGCCGTTTCTCACCAGCAGGGCGGCTTCGGCCGGAAGGTTCAGTGCCAGCCGGCGTATTTCGGTTGAGGCCCTTACGCGGGCCACTATTTCATTGGGGGCCACGTTGTAGGCTTTGGATGAGTCGCGTTTGCGGTACACATATCCGATGCTTTCCAGATACCAGACCAGGCCCTCGCCGTTGTTTTTACCGTCTATTCTCTGTGAGGTGATATCGTGCACCGCATGAACGTCTACGGGATACAGGGCGGTGTCCTGCTGGCGTATCACCTCATAGCGTCCCCATTTAAGGCCGTCGGTGGAAAGCTGGTATTCGCGCACGAGGCCGATGTTTTCATCGGCTGTGTCGCTCAGATAGGCGTCGGAATTGTTCCTGGGATAGAAAGCTCCGTCGGGGTAAGTGTAGTAAATGGGGGGGTAGCCGCTTCGCACCGGCTGCTGTGTCTGGCGCTTAAACCAGGCTATGGCATCTGTCAGCCCGGCGCGGGCCACATTGTCGGCTTCGGTGAGCACTTTTTGCTGTATCCGGCTTTCTGATTTGGAGGTCTGTATCAGCTGCCCGCCGACGGTAAGCAGGAAGATCACCACCAGAGACAGCATCACCGCTATCACCAGGGCCGACCCGGACACGTTTTTACCAGTTGTCATGAACGGCCTCCATGCTCGCGGTTATCGTCTTCGGGCTATGATATCATATATCCATAGGACGGCATTTTCAATGACATTACAGTCTCATTTCAGCCTGGCGCGCGAGGACGGACGGAAAGCGGATTTGTTCTCCTGGCTGGCCGTTTTTCTGCTTGCCGCCGCCTGTCTGTCGGTGTTCTGGCCCGCTTTCGGCGCTTTATTCGTCAATTGGGACGACAGCTTCAATTTCACGGACAATGCCGCCTATAGCGGCCTTGCTTTCCATAATCTGCGCTGGATGTTCACCACGTTCCATGCCGGGCATTACATACCGCTAACCTGGCTTACGCTTGGTTTTGACGCGTCGTTGTGGGGCCTGATACCGCTGGGCTATCACATAACAAGCGTTCTGCTTCACTGCGCCAATGCTGTGTTGTGTTACTTTGTGCTGAGAAAGCTGTTGTCCGCTGGGTTAGGGAAGGCGGAGAATGACTTGGCGGTCAGGATTGGCGCGTTGTCCGGGGCACTGTTTTTTGCCATTCATCCGCTGCGGGCCGAATCAGTGGCGTGGATAACGTCCCGCCGTGATTTGGTGTCCGGGTTTTTCGGGTTTTCGTGCCTGCTTGCGTATTTCAGCGCGGCGGGTTCCGGCAGAAGGATGTGGCTGGCGTGGTTTTTGTTTGCCTGCGCGGTTCTGTCGCGCGAGAGTTTGGCCGCGCTGGCCCCGGCGCTGCTGGTGCTGGATGCGTATCCGCTGCGCAGGCTGCCGCTATCGCCGAAGTTATGGCTGTCTGTAGAGTATCGCGGCGTTTTGCGGGAAAAGCTGGTTTTTTTCCTTATAGCTTTATTCGCAGCTGTCATGGCTGTCATCGCCACCAGAAGCGTCACTTTCTTCCAGTCGTTTGAAGAACTCAGCCTGAGCCACCGCCTCGGGGCGTTTTTCTACGGCCTTGCTTTCTATCCGTGGAAAAGTTTGTGGCCGTCGGGCCTTTCGCCGCTGTATGAAATCCCGCGGGGATTCGGCTTCCTGTCGCCGATGGTGCCGCCTTATTTTCTCCTGTCGCTGGTGTTGCTTGCTTTGGCGGTGGGCATGCGTAAAAAAATCCCGGCGGTTACGGCCGCGCTGGCCTGCTATTTTATTTTTATCTTTCCCTCGTTGGGAATAGCCCAGACCATCTCCCTGGCCTACGACCGTTTCAGTTATTTCGCCTGTCTGCCGTTTGCGGCTTTGTTCGGCGCGGGAGCGGCGATGCTTTGGCGGCGCGGGACTGCCAAGAAAACTGCGGCGGCGCTCCTTGTCTGCGGCTGGCTGTCACTGCTTGGTTTTACCGCGCATTCGCAGACGGCGGTGTGGAAGGATTCCGTTTCCCTTTGGACGCGAGCCCTTGAGGCCGTGCAATGGCCGCCCAACAAATACGCCTATCTGAACAGGTGCCAGGCCAATGTCGACGCCGGGCGTTTTGAGGAAGGGTATGCCGATTGCGGCAAAGCGTTGGAAGCCGACCCCGCTTTGGCCGACGCCTATCGCAACAGGGCTTTGGCGTCAATGTCCATGAAGCAGTACGCCGGAGCGCTCTCTGATTTTAACCAGGCTTTGTCTTTGGACCCAGGCAACGAAAAAATCCTGCTGGGCCGTGCCTGCGCCCTGCTGATGTCGGGAGAGGCGGCGAAGGCGGAACGGGAATTGTCGCTGTTGATAAACGGGCCGTTGCGTGAACAGGCCCTTTTGAACAGGTCTGTTGCTTATCATGTTTTGAAGCAGGATGCGGCGGCCATCGGCGATTTGGATGCCGTTCTTGCGCTCAATCCGGCCAATGCCTCGGCTTACGGCAACAGGGGCCGACTGCGAGAGAACATGAAACAGTACGCCCTTTCTTTGCAGGATTATGAGGCGGCTTTGTCCATCAATCCATTTCATATGGGCGCATTGTCCGGCAAGGCCCGGCTTGAACGCCTTGGAGTGGGGATGGGGGAATCTCATGGAAAGTAATCCCGCTGTTTCTTCAAACGAAGGCTTGCGTAAACGCTGCCTGCTGCTGGCTCTGCTGATTGCCGGCGCGGTGTTCGTTGTTTTCTCCCCTGTTCTTTCAAACGGTTTCGTCAACTGGGACGATGATGTCAATTTCCTTAACAACTCCGCCTGGCGCGGCCTTGGGCCTGAAAATTTGAAGTGGATGTTCACCACTTTTCATTTGGGGCATTATATCCCGCTTTCCTGGTTAAGTCTCGGGGCCGACTATGCCGTCTGGGGCATGAATCCCTTCGGGTATCATCTCACGTCGCTGCTTTTGCACGCGGCCAACGCCGTTTTGTTTTTCTTCTGCCTGACGTTTTTGCTGGAAGCGGCCACGGCGGAACGCGACCCCGCAGAAAGGCAGTGGGCCGCCTTTATTGGGGCGTTGTTTTTCGCCTTGCATCCGCTTCGCGTGGAGTCTATCGCGTGGGTTACGGCCAGGAGAGACCTTGTGTCCGGGTTTTTCGCGCTTTCCTCGGCCATTTGCTACCTGCGATATGTCCGGGAGGGTGCGCGCGCGGTATACCTGGCGGCGCTGGCGTTGTTTGCCTGCGCCGTGCTGGGGCGCGAAAGCGCGGCGGCCCTGCCTCTGGTGTTTTTAGTGCTTGATGTATACCCATTGCGCCGGATTACTGCTGGCTCCTGGAAGCGCGTGCTTCTGGAGAAACTGCCATTTCTGGCTATTTCGGCAGTTGCGGCTTTTTTGGCGGTACTGGCTACGCGCTCCATAGTCTGCCTTCCGGGTTTATCCGAAACCGGTTTCTCGTCGCGTCTTGGGCTGGCTGCATACAGCTTCGCGTTTTACCTTTGGAAAACGGCGGTTCCTCTAACTTTCTCTCATATTTATGCAATCCCGGCTGGATTCGGCATTTTCAGCCCGGCGGCCCTGGCAAGCGCAGCATTAATTGCCGTTCTGGTCGCCGGGGCGTGGCGTTTGCGCCATATTTATCCGGCAGTTCCGGCGGCGTTATCGGCTTATGCGCTGTTCATTCTTCCGGCGGGCGGCGTGGCGGCCACCATTTCGCTGGCTTATGACCGTTTCAGCTATCTTTCCTGTCTTGGCCTGGCGGCGTTGTTTTCAGGTTTGTGGCTAACGGCGAATAAAACCTGGGGGCGGCGGCAAGCCGCATTGCTGTTCTCCGCGCTGTTGCTGCTGGCGGGCGCGCGTTCCTTCGCGCAGACTTTTGTTTGGCGCGACGCGGCTTCCTTGTGGACAAACGCCATAAAGCACAGCGGCGGACATTTCCGGGCGCAGGCTTTGGCCGCGCGGGGCAAGGTTTATCTGGAGCAGGGGCAGCTGGATTTGGCTTCGGCTGATTTCGAACACGCCATTTCCATAAAGCTTATTGACGGGGCCGTGCTGGGCCTGGCGCAGGCGCAAATGCTGTCCGGCCGCCCGGACGAGGCAGGGAAGATTCTGGATTTCATGCTGCAAAACAGGATATTGCCTGCCGATGCCTTGCAGATGAAGGGCGTGCTGGCGTTTCGCGGGGGGGACCTGAAGTCCGCAACGCATTATTTCGATGAGGCCCTGTCGCTGTCGCCGGAGGACTGCCGCATTTGCAACAACCGCGGTCTGGCGCTGGAAAAGTCCGGAGACCTCGCCGGAGCCTCCCGCGACTATTCCCGCGCCATGGCCCTGTGCCCCGGGCACGCGCAAGCGGCTCAAGGGCTGTCGCGTGTGGCCGCGACTTCCTCTTATATTCCTTAAAACAGAGGCTTGTTCTAAAAAGCGCTTGACAAACGGAATAACTAATACTAAACTAGTGCTAGTTAAGCCTATGAAACTGCTCACGAAAAATACCGACTACGCCGTAAGGGCATTGGTGCACTGCGCGCTGGATTCTACAGGGCGCTATGTGCCGTCTTCGGAAATGGCGCAGGCGCAGGGCATTCCGCTGCGTTTTTTGCGTTCGCTTTTGCAAAAGCTGATAAAGGGCGGTTTTCTTGAGGCTCGCGAGGGTAAGAGCGGTGGTGTGCGCCTGGCAAAGCCTCCGGAGTCGATAACGGTGCTGGACCTGATGCGTCTTCTGCAGGGGGAACTGCACGTTTCCGAATGTCTGTTCCGCAGGCGTTTGTGCCCGGCGCGGACTGGTTGCGTGCTGCGCCGCCGCCTGCTTTCCATAGAAAACGGTTTGTCAAAGGAATTCTCGGCAATTACCATAGGCGGTCTCGCCCGCGACCTGTTCGGCGGGAAAAAGTGTGGCAAAAGAAACGATTAGCAGTGTATAATTCGCAAAGCAACGGGGAGGGAGTAAAAATGACCACTGAAACCAAGGAAGCGATGTTCTGCCGCCAGTGCG
>JAAYTX010000124.1 GCA_012523635.1 Elusimicrobiota bacterium | reverse complement strand
GGGCGCGGCGAAGGCCGCTCTTCCGGCGGACGCGGCGGGAACCGCTTCGAGCGCCGTCCCCCGAGGCAGCGCCGCGAGAAGGAATTCACCAACTACGAGCGCCCCGAGAAGGTGCAGTGCCCCTCCGAGGCATACGAGGAAGTGACCGCTCTTGAGAACCAGCAGCCCCTGCCCAAGCAGCAACTGCAGGCGGTGCCGGAAACCTCCGCGCAGGTGGCGGCGGACAGCCGCGCCGCGCTGGAGCAGCTCCTCAATCTGCTGGGCGTGAAATTCGAGAACATGGAAGCCGGCTGGGACCCGGTGCAGGAACGCCTGGTGCTGCGCTTTGACAGCGACTCGCCGGCCCTGCTCATCGGCAAGGACGGCCAGACCATAGAGGCCCTGCAGTATGTGGTGACGCTCATGGCGGCCCGCAAGCACGACATCGGCTTCGCCATACAGGTGGAAACCGGCAGCTACTGGACCCGTCTAGAAACCCGCCTCCACACCCAGATAGCGCGCGGCGTGGACATGGTGAAAAGCACCAGCCGCAGCTTCAGGATGTCCCCGATGTCCTCCATGCAGAGGCGCTTCGTGCACCGCGTGCTTTCCAGCAACCCCGACGTGGAGACCTGCTCCGAGGGCGAAGGGAAATGGCGCAAGATAGTGCTGCGCCCGCGCAAAACCCCCATCGACGCCTCCAAGCCGGCCCAGCCCCAGGCTGTGCAGACCGCGCAACCCGCGCCGGAACAGCCGGTCCAGGAACAGGAAGTCCTCCAGCAGCAGCCGCAGGACTCGACCCCTGTGGAAGCGGCGAAAGGCGAGTAAGCAGGACACTGATTGACGACCGCCGCTCCCGGCCCGCGCCGGAGCGGCGGTTTTCCCTTTAACGAATGAAACCGCACCCGCTATCTGACACCATCGCGGCGGCAGCCACGCCTCCGGGCGAAGGCGCGCTGGCGGTTGTGCGGGTCAGCGGGCCGCGTGCGGCGCAAATCTGCGCCGGGCTGCTGCGCGGGACAGGCGGCAAAGCGCCGGATTTACAGCACCGCCGCGCCCTCACCGCGCATATTTTCGACGCGGACAGGAAAATCGACCGCGTGGTGGCGGTCTTTTTCAAGGCCCCGAACAGCTACACCGGCGACGACACAGTGGAACTGGCCTGCCACGGCTCTCCTTATATAATAAGCTCGCTGATGCAGCTGCTTGCGCGTGAAGGCGCAAGGCCAGCCGGTCCAGGCGAGTTCACCTGCCGCGCCTTCCTGAACGGGAAGCTGGACCTGGCTCAGGCCGAAGGCGTGGCCGACCTCATAGCCTCTTCAGGCGAAGCGGCGCACCGCGCCGCGCTGTCCGCCGCCGAAGGCCGCCTTTCCGCCGCCTATGCAGGCATCAGGCGGGGGCTTGTGGACGCCCTGGCGGAACTGGAAGCCAGGCTGGACGACGCCGACGGCGAAATGCCCGCGCCCGATACCCGGGCCATGACAGACGCGCTGGCCCGCGCCGCCTCGGAACTGGAAAAGCTGGCGGCTTCTTACGAGGCCGGAAGATATATAAAGGAAGGCGTGAAGACCTGCATAGCTGGCGCGCCAAACGCCGGAAAATCCAGCCTGCTTAACGCCCTGCTGGGCCGGGAGAGGGCCATAGTCTCGCCTCTGCCGGGCACCACCCGCGACACCATCGAGGAAAGCCTCAACATCGCCGGGCTGCGCTTCCTGCTGGTGGACACGGCGGGCCTGCGCGAACACGCCCTGGACCAGACGGAAACCCAGGGGATGGAGCGCACGCGGCGGGCACTGTCGGAAGCAGACCTTATACTGCTGGTGGAGGACGCCTCCGCGCCCTGCCCCGCTGCTGGCAAGGAAGCGGAAACAGCCTCCGCCACGCGCAAGGTTCCGCTGCTGAGGATTTCCAACAAATCCGATTTACCGCACCGCACCGTCGAAGGCTCGCTGCCGGTGTCCTGCAAAACGGGCCAGGGCATTGACTCGCTGCGCGCCGCCATGGCCTCTGCGCTTGCCATAGGCGGGGGGGAAAAAGACGGCATTATAGTGACGAACGCGCGGCAATTCGCCGCCCTGTCCGAAGCGGCGCGGCAGACGCGCGAAGCGGCCGTGGAACTGGAAAAGGGCGCGCAGGAACTCTGCGCGGACAGGCTTTACGCCGCTCTGGGCGAACTGGAACAGCTTATAGGCGCGACTGCGCCGGAGGAAATACTGGATGCCGTCTTCTCCAAATTCTGCGTCGGGAAATAGCGCGGCGCAGGCTCTGCGGATACTGAAGGCGCTGGTGGCCGCGCCGTCGGAAGCCTACGCCCTGATGCGCGAACCCGGCGCCCTGGCTGCCTGCGCGCTGGCCTACTTGGCCGCACTGCCGGTTTCAGCGCTGTTTTCCGGGCAGATGTCGCAGGCGCAGGGATTTATGGCACAGCCCACCTCTTATCTTTTCCGCCTTGGCGTGGAAGCCGGCTGGGGCACTGTGATTAACTCTGTTTGGTTTGCGTTCCTGACGCTGCTTGCAACAGCCGCGCCGCTGCATCCAGCCATTCTGCTGGGGGTATGCGTGGCGCTTCCCGCCTCTCTGGCGGCGCTGGCCTTCATAGCCGGGCCCGGCCTTGCGGCTGGCGCGTCCTGCGGCCTTGCCGCCGGGTGGCTGTTGCTGTCGCCAAGGACAAAACGCTTCGAGCTCAAAACCCCGCTTTGCCTGCTGCTGGCAGTGCTGGCGCTGTCGCCGCTGGCCGAGGCGGCCGGGGCGCTGGCGTCGTCGTCTGACGCCGCGGTCATCGCAGTGCAGGTTCTTTTCGGTTTTTGGATTCTTTACCTGACCGCGCGCGGGCTTAAAACCATTTATGCGACCAGCGCGCCAAAGGCCCTGCTTTTGACCATACTGCCGATGCTGGGAATGTATGTGGCGCTGTTCTCGCTGTACAAGGCCGGGCTGATGAGCCAGGCCGCCATGGAAGTGCTTTCGGGGTTTTGATGTACACGCATCCTGACACCTTCGACGTGATTGTGCTGGGCGCAGGGCACGCCGGTTGCGAGGCAGCGCTTGCCGCCGCGCGCCTTGGCGCCAAAACCCTGCTTCTCACACAAGACCTGGACACCATAGCCCAGATGTCGTGCAACCCGGCAATAGGCGGCATAGCCAAGGGCCAGCTGGTGCGCGAAATAGACGCGCTGGGCGGGGCCATGGCCAGGATAACCGACGCTTCCGCGCTGAACTACCACCTCCTCAACACCGGCAAAGGCGCGGCGGTGCGTTCGCCGCGAGCGCAGTGCGACAAAAAGCTCTATCACATCCATTTCAAGCATGCGCTGGAAACACAGCCCGGCCTGCACCTTATGCAGGACGAGGCGGTGCGCCTGCTTGCCGAAGACGGGGGCATAAGCGGCGTGTAAACGGCCCGCGGCACGCGCTACGCGTGCCGGGCGGTTGTGGCCGCGGCAGGCACGTTCCTCAACGGCGTGATACACATAGGCGAAAACACTTTCAGGGGGGGGCGCTTCAACCATTTCCCCAGCGACGAACTGCCCGCGTCCATACGCGGGCTGGGCTTCAAAACCGGCAGGATGAAAACAGGCACGCCAATGCGCGTTAACGCCCGTTCGATAGATTTCGACAAGTGCCGGGAACAGCCCTCCGACGACCCCTTCACCCCGTTCTCGCATTTTACGCCGCAGTTCACGCGCAAGTTCCTCTCTTGCTGGATAACGCGCACCACGCCGCGCTCCGCCGCAGTGATCAAGGACAGCCTGCACCTGTCGCCGCTTTATTCAGGCAGGATAAAGTCCATAGGCCCGCGCTACTGCCCCTCGATAGAGGACAAAATAGTGAAGTTCCCGGACAAGGAAGGCCACCCCGTTTTCCTGGAGCCAGAAGGCTTCGACACGCGCGAATATTACGTCAACGGCCTGTCCACCAGCCTGCCCGAGGAAGTGCAGCTTAAATTCCTGCGCACCGTGCCGGGGCTGGAGCGGGCCGAGATAATACGCCCCGCCTACGCAATAGAATACGACTACGCCGACCCGACGCAGCTCAAGCCCACGCTTGAGACGAAGCTGGTTCCCGGGCTGTATTTCGCCGGGCAGATAAACGGCACCACAGGCTACGAGGAAGCAGGGGCGCAGGGGCTCATGGCCGGGGCGAACGCCGCGCTGGCGCTTGCGGGCCGCGCCCCGCTCGTGCTGGGCCGCGACCAGGCCTACACCGGCGTGCTGATAGACGACCTTACCACAAAGGGCGTAAACGAGCCTTACCGCCTTTTCACTTCCCGCGCCGAGCACCGCCTGCTGCTGCGTTCCGACAACGCCGACCTGCGCCTTTGCCCGCTGGCGTTCAGGCTGGGCCTGCTTTCGGATTCCCTGCGCCCTGCCTTCGAAGCTTACGCGGCCAGGGCCGCAGAGTTCGTTGCCGACGAAAAGGCCCGCCCGCAGGACAACCCGGCGCTGGCGCCGTGGACTGAAAAAGCCGCCCGCGAGGAAGCCGACATAGAGCGTTTTTACGCGGGCTACATAGAGCGCCACCACAAGGAAATCCGCAAGCTGGAGAAGCTGGACCGGGTGAAAATCCCGGCGGGATTTGATTACGCGTCGGTGCGCGGCCTGCTGACCGAATCGCGCCAGAAGCTGGAAAAAATAAAGCCGCTCAACGCGGCGCAAGCCGGGCGGATACCGGGCGTCACCCCGGCCGACATACAATTGCTTCTCATACACATAGAGCGCAGGCGCAGACAGGCCGCCAAAGAAAATGAAAAAACACATTGATCAGGCCTCGGCTTTCATAGGCGCGCGCTGCGGCGCGGCGCCCTCGCCCGCCCAGTTGGAACTGCTGGATGCCTACGCCGCGCTGGTGCTTGAGAAAAACCGCGACTTCAACCTGACCGCCGCCTCTGACGCGCGAGAAATCTGGCTCAGGCACATAGCCGACGGGGCCGCGGCCCTGCCGCTGCTGCGGCATCTGCTTAACGCAAAGCCCGCGCCGCTCCTGGCCGACGCGGGCGCAGGCGCGGGCTTCACAGGCATCACGCTTAAAATACTGTGGCCGGAGCTGTCGGTGCGGCTGGCCGATTCGCTGTCCAAGCGCTGCGCCTTCATGGAGTGGGCCTGCGCCAAGCTGGAGCTTGCGGGGATAAAGACCGAGCGCGCCCGCCTTGGGCAGGACAGGACGGCCATTTCAGCCGACGCCGTCATAGAACGCGCCATGGGCCGGCTTGAGGACGTTGCGCCGCTCTGCGCCGGTATTGCGGCACCGGGCGGTTATTTTATAGCTTACCGGAGTTCTCCGCAGGAGGCTGGCGCCGCGTTCCCGCAACTGGAAAACGCGCCTGCCCCGGCGGAGCTGTTATCCTATTCCCTTCCGGGGGAAAAGGAAAGGCGTTATTTCAGCGTCTTCAGGAAGACGGCGGCATAACATGGACATACTGCAAAAGCTCAGGCTGGCGTTCTGGGGGCTGGTGCTCCTGCTCTGGTGCCTGTTCATGTACCAGTTCTTCAAGCCTGAAATAGGGCAGCGCTTCCCCGCGCTTACCCGCTCGTGCGACCGCGTGCTGCTGACCAATTCCTACTACCAGTCGTTCCTGCAGAAACTGCCGGTTCCGCTTCGCCCAAAGCCGGTGGACAAGGAAACACTTGCCTCGCTGGGCTCGCAGGCCGTTTCCTCCACCACCGTAAAATCGCTGCGGCTTCCGCAGCCGCACGCCGCGGCGCCGGAACCGCCGGTACTCACCTCCCGCCTTGTCACCGGCGGGCAGGACATCATTGGGATTGCGCCACGCGACTCGCGCGACCCCAGCGCCCTGAGCCAGCTTATGCAGGGCCAGGATGTCACCGAGGAAGTGGGGGAGATAGCGGACGTGTCCCTGCAAAAAACGCCGCACGCCGCCGCGCGTAAGGCGGAAACCAGCCTCCCGCCGCTGCCGCAGTGGCCGGCCCCGCCGGAAGGTTTCGCCTCAAAAAACTCGCGCTACTTCACCATATACCGCGAGAACCCGGAAATCTCCGGCCAGTTCGTGGACGCGCTGAACATGCTGCACTCAAGCCTGATGCTGGACCTGATGCCCTTCTCGCCGTGGAAAGGCGACGAGCAGGTGCTGCTCCATTTCTTCTCGACGCCCGAGACCTACGAAAAAATAACCGGCAGGCCCCACTGGTCAGGCGGCGCGGCCTCGCTTAACCTGCGGATGATATACCTGCTGGAAGACAACTCGCTGATGGGCAACACAGCCCACGAACTCAGCCACATCTATTTCGACGCATTCTTCAGCCCCAAGCTGCCGCCGCTGTGGCTCAGCGAAGGCATGGCGGTGCTGATGCAGACCGGGCGCGCGATGTCGCCGCCGGAATGGCTGGGCGAAAGCCTGGACCGGCTGCGGGGCGGGGCCGGCCTGCCGCTGTCAAAACTGATGACGATACAGACGCTGAACTCGCCGTCCTTCACCGACGAGCAGGTGCGCCTTTGGTACGCGCAGTCCTACAGCCTGGTGCAGTTCCTGACAAAGCTCTCCGGGCCGGACAGCTTCTACGCCTTCTGCAAAAACCTGCGCGACGGCAAGACGCCCGACCAGGCGCTGCTGGCCGCCTACGGAATGCCGTTCAACAAAGTGCAGGCGCTTGAACGCGCCTGGCGTTTCGACCTTAAAACCGGAAAAATCACGGGCCTGGACCGCTGACGCGGGGCAGGCGCATCAAACGCGAAAACGGGGCCGCGAAACGGCCCCTTGACATCGCGCGCGCATATGCATATACTGTCATTGGTGTTGAAAAGTGGTTAAAAGTGGTTGAAAGTGGAAAAACGCGCGATGCATTCATTTTTCGGGACGCACCAATACACGCTGGACCCAAAAAACAGGCTGTTCCTGCCGCCTGAGTATCGCGCCGCGCTTGGCGGGGAAAAAGCTTCGCACTTCATGATTGCCTCCGGATTTGAGGACTGCCTCTACCTATACCTTCCATCCCAATGGGAGGCTCTCCTAGACAGCGACCAGGAGTCTTTCAAATCCGGAGACAAGCAGGAAGTGCGGGCGTTCAAGCGTTTCTTCTTCGGCAGCGCGGGCCGCGCACCGGTGGACGGGCAGGGCCGCGTGCTGCTGGAAAGCCGCCACAAGGACTACGCCGGGCTTAAAAAGCAGGTCACCATCGTCGGCGTGGGGAACAAGGCCGAAATATGGGACACGGCCCGCTGGAACGCCTACAGCGCCAGGAACATAAAGCCGCGCGCCGCGCGCTTCGGCAAGATTTACGACCTATGAGCGGCCACATACCGGTCATGGCCAGACAGGCCGCCGATATCCTAGCCGCCAACCCATCGGGAACCTACCTAGACTGCACCGCCGGACTGGGCGGGCACATGCGGCATCTGCTGGAAAACCGCCTTTCGCCGCAGGGCCGCGCCGTGGGCATAGAGTGGGACCCGCAGGCCGCCGCCCGCGCGCGGGAGAACCTGGCGGCTTTCGGACAGAGGGCGCTGGTGCTGGAAGGCAGCTACACCGACGCCGCCGCGCTGCTGGCCCGCGAGGGAATAAAATCCGTGGACGGGGCTTTCTTCGATTTCGGCGTGTCCTCGCTTCAGCTGGACACCCCCGGGCGCGGCTTTTCCTTCATGGCCGACGGCCCGCTGGACATGCGCTTTTCGCCTCTCACCAAACTGACGGCCGCCGCAATCGTCAACACCTGGCCCGTCGAACAGCTATCCGACATACTGCGCCGCTACGGCGAGGAAGCCGCCGCCGGGCGCATAGCCCGCGCCATAGCCGCGGCGAGAGAACGCGCCCCGCTGTCGCGCACGCTTGAACTGGCCGCCGTGGTGGAGGGCGCAAGCCCGCGCCGGGGGCGCACGCATCCGGCCACGCGCACTTTCCAGGCGCTGCGCATCGCCGTAAACGGCGAGCTCGACAACGTCTCGCGCGGCCTGGAGGCCGTGTCCGCGCTGGTGAAGCCGGGAGGCGTGCTTGCCGCGCTGAGCTTCCACTCGCTTGAAGACAGGATAATAAAACGCGCCTTCGCCGCCCTTGTGGAGCGGGGGGGGTGGAGGAAAATTTTAAAAAAGGCCGCGGAACCCGACGAGCAGGAAACGGCGGAAAACCCGCGCGCGCGCAGCGCGAAACTGCGCGCCATAGGGAGAGAGTGAAATGGAGAGGAGATTTCCGATTTACGGTCTGCTGATGCTGGGGCTGCTGGCCTCGGTGATGGTATTCGAGCGCGTGTACGCCACGCATATGGGCAAAGCCGTGGCCGATGCCCGCGAGGACCTGAAGTTCAGGCAGGCCCGCAACGAACACATGCAGATGGAGCTGGAACAGCTTAAATCCCCTTCAAGCGTGGAGCAGATGGCCCACGACCGCCTTGGCATGGTCTACCCCGACCCCGACCGCGTGCTGGCGCTGGGCGATTCAGCCTCGGCGCGCCCCGACACAAGCGGCTGGCTTGCCAGAATGTTCGAGAAGAAAGAATCCGGCAATTGAACGCCAGATGCGCCCAGCCAACCACAGGCCAGGCCCGACCGCTTCGGCCCCGCTGAACATAAAGACCAGGCTTGCCGTCTGCGCGGGGGTGTGCCTGCTGGCCCCTGCGGTGATACTCTCGCGCCTGTTCTTCCTGCAAACCATACGCCACGACGAACTCTCCGCCAAAGCCAGCAGCGAATTCATAGGCACCACGCAGAAACTGAAAGTGCGCGGCAAGATAAGCGACCGCAACGGCGCGGTGCTGGCGCAATCACTGCCGACCTATTTCTGCAGCGCGATGAAAAACGAAGTAAAGAAAACCGACGCCCTGCTGGCCGTCCTGTCAAAGGAACTGGAGCTGGAGCCCTCGGCCCTGCGCAAAAAATGGGAATCGGCTAAAAAATACGTGGCTGTCAAAACCGACCTGGACCCCGAAACTTTCGCCCGCCTGCGCCAGCGCCTTGAAAAGGAGAAGCTGGCCGACGGCGTGAGGCTTGACTCCTCGTACTCGCGCTACTATCCCAACGAAAACATGGCCCGCGACCTGCTGGGCGACGTCGACAAGGAGAGCCGCGGCAAATCCGGGCTGGAGCTGGTGCTCAACGACTCGCTTAGCGGCGAACTGCCGCGCGCGCGCGTGCTGAAGGACCGCTCGGGCGGAGTCATAGAAAACCAGGAAGTGCAGACGCCCGCCGACGAACCGGCCGACGTGACGCTGACGCTGGACTCTCGCGTGCAGCACATAGCCGAATCGGCGCTGGACAAGGCAATCTCCGACACCAGGGCCGCAGGCGGCTTCGCGCTTGTGCAGGACCCCTATACCGGAGACATACTGGCCTCGGCCTCGCGCCCCTCTCAGCCAGGGCAGGCGCAGCCCTTCCAATGGACCTACGAGCCAGGCTCCACCTTCAAGCTGATAACCATCTCGTCGGCGCTTGAGAGCAGGATAATTTCCCCGGAAGACAAGTTCGACTGCGAGAACGGGCAGTGGAACTTCTTCAGCAAGCCGATAAACGACGACGAGAAGGAAGGCGTGCTGACCGTTTCGGAAATACTGGTGCGCTCCTCCAACATAGGCTCGGCCAAGATAGCGCTTAAACTAGGCATGGATAAGTTCTACTCCTACGTCCGCTCCTACGGCTTCGGCAGCCGCACTACGATTTCCTTCCCCGGCGAGTCCAAGGGCCTGCTCAAGCAGCAGGCGGGGGCCAAACCGCTGGACCTGGCCATCAACGCCTTCGGCTACGGCGTAGCCGTGACAGGCGTGCAGCTGGCCGGCGCGTATTCGGCGCTGGCCAACGGCGGCCAGCTTATGGAGCCGCGCCTGGTGGCGAAAATAACCGCGGCCGACGGCACCCTGATAGACGAAACCAAGCCCGCGCCGGTGCGCCGCGTGATAACCGAGCAGACCGCCGCCACGGTGCGCGGCATGCTCCAGCGCGTGGTGACGGAAGGAACCGGCCTGAAGGCGCAGATACGCGGCTACTCGGTGGCCGGCAAGACCGGCACCGCCAAGAAGATAGAGCAGAACGGCAAATATTCCAAGGACAAATTCGTGGCCTCGTTCTGCGGCTTCGTGCCCGCAAGCAGGCCCAAGTACACCATCGTGGTCGCCATCAGCGAACCCAAGGGCGTGATTTACGGCGGACAGGTGGCCGCCCCGGCCTTTGCCCAGATAGCCAGGAACCTGCTTTCGATGAACGCGGTATCGCCGGACATAGCGGTGGAGCCGCAGCACGACAAGACCGCTCCGGCCCCGCAACAGCCCGCGCCTAAAACGCCGCAGGCGGCAACAGCCGCGCCGGACGCTAAAAAACAGAAGCCGCAGGCCGCGCAGACGCCTGCGCGCACCGCCGCAAAGGAGCATTCCAGTGAAACTTGACCTTAGCTGGGAACAGGCCGCCAAAGCCATGGGCGGACGCGTGTCTTCGGGAAACCCGCAGGCCCGCTTCGATTCCTTCTTCACCGACAGCCGCCAGGCGGCGCCGGGCGCGGTGTTCTGGGCGCTGGAGGGCAAGGCGCACGACGCGCACAAATTCCTGCCGGAACTGGCCAGGGCCGGCATCGGCGGCGCGGTGGTGCGCCAGGGCAAGGCCGACATGGCCGCGGGCATAGCGCAAATAATAGAAGTGCCGGACACGCTTGCCGCGCTGCAAAGCCTTTCGGCCTATCACCGCAACCGCTACAACATACCTGTGGCGGCGGTGACCGGCACCAACGGCAAAAGCAGCACCAAGGAAATGCTAAAGTCCATTTTCTCGCAAAAAGGCCGGACCTGCGCCAACCAGGGCAATCTCAACAACCAGTATGGCCTGCCGTTCTCGCTGCTGGAACTGGGGCCGGAGCACGCGCTGGCGGTGTTCGAACTGGGGGCCTCTCGCAAAGGCGACATAGAGGAGATAGCGCGGCTGGCAAAGCCCTGGGTGGCTGTCATCACCAACGTCTCGGCCGCGCACCTTGAATTTTTCGGCGACCTGGAGACCGTGTACCGCACAAAAATAGAAATCGCCGACTCGCTTCCCCCAGGCGGAACGCTGGTCTACAACTGCGACGACCCGCTGCTGCGCCGCCTTGACGCGCAGTGGGGCGGCAACCGCACTACCTTCGGCTGCGGCGAAGCCGCGCAGATGCGCGTGCTCGACGGGAAGGAAGGGGAACTGGCCCTCTCCTATCAGGGAGCGGAGCACCGCATGCCGTTTTCAGCGCCGGGCAGGCACAACCGCGTTAACGCCGCCGGGGCCGCCGCCGCCGCGCTGGCGATAGGGCTCGGCTGGAAGGAGATAGGCGCAGGGCTGTCGGCCTACAAGCCCCTGCCGGGGAGGCTGCAGGTGGAAAAACGCGGCTCCGCCACGATAATATTCGACGCGTACAATTCAAACCCGGCCTCGGCCAAAGCCGCGCTGGACACGCTGGCCTCGTCGGCACAAGGGCCGCGGGTGGCGGTGCTGGGCGACATGAAGGAACTGGGCGCGCACTCGGCCAAGTACCACCGCGAGCTTGGGGCCTATGCGGCCTCGCTAAAATTAGACAAAATATTCATGGCCGGGCCGGAAATGCGCCACGGCTACGAGACGGCGCTGGAGTCCGGCGCGCAAGCCGCGACTTACGACGAAAATTTCGCGCAGTGGCTGCCGCAGCTTAAGGACGCGGCGGCGGCGGGCGGCACCTTCTTGCTGAAGGCTTCGCGCGCCATGGGATTTGAAGAGATACTGAAACAGCTTTAGGGGAGACTATGCTCTACTACCTGCACCTTTACAAAGAATATTTCAGCGCGCTGAACATCTTCCAGTACATCACCTTCCGCGCGGCGGGCGCGCTGGTGACCTCGTTTCTAATCTGCATGCTGCTGGGACCCAGGCTGATAGCGAAGCTGCGCTCCTACAAAATCCAGCAGGTACAGCGGGACTGCGGCCCGGCGTCCCACATGTCCAAGCACGGCACGCCCACAATGGGCGGCCTGCTGATACTGCTGTCTCTGGTGGGCAGCGCGCTTTTATGGACGCGCCCCGACTCGCGCTTCCTGTGGGTGCTGTTGTGGACCACGCTTACGCTGGCCGCCGTCGGCATTTATGACGACTACACCAAGCTGGTCAAGAAGAACCCGCGCGGCGCCCCGTCGTGGATAAAGCTCGCGGTGCAGCTGTTCACCGCATTCGCGGTGGCCACCTACCTGGCATACTTCCCGCCGAACGCGCATTACGCCACGGCGCTTAGCGTGCCCTACACCAAACAGCTGGTGCTGCAGCTTTCGGTGTGGTACGCGGCGGTGGCCATGCTGGTGATAGTGGGCTCCTCCAACGCGGTCAACCTCACCGACGGGCTGGACGGCCTGGCGGCGGGCAACATAGTTTTCTGCGCGCTCACCTACGCAGGCTTCGCCTATCTGGCGGGCAACGCGGTTTTCGCGGGCTACCTGAAGCTGATACCCGTGGAAGGCGCGGGTGAGATAGCGGTTTTCATGGGCGCGCTGGTGGGCGCGGCGCTTGGATTCATGTGGTACAACTGCTACCCGGCGCAGGTCTTCATGGGCGACACCAGCTCCCTTTTCCTGGGCGGCGTCATCGGCGTGGCGGCGCTCTGCGTTAAGCAGGAACTGCTGCTGCCGCTGGTGGGCGGCGTGTTCGTGGCCGAGACGCTTTCGGTAATACTGCAGATAGCCTCGTTCAAGCTGCGCGGCGGCAAGCGCATTTTCCGCATGGCCCCGCTGCACCACCATTTCGAACTCTCGGGATGGGCCGAACCCAAAGTCACAGTCCGCTTCTGGATAGCGGGCATAATGCTGATGCTGGCCTCGCTGGCCTCGCTTAAAATACGCTGAACCATGGCGTTTCCGCGACCAAGGCCATTCTCTAAAGGCGCGGCGCCGCGCGCGCGGCTTTCCGCCGAAAGCACGCTTGAGCGGCGCTACATAGCCCGCCAGCCAGACCCGCAGCTGGTGCTCATAATCAGCGCACTGCTCATCTTCGGCCTTGTGTTCATGTTCTCCTCAAGCGCGTTCCTTGGCGAACAGACCCACGGCGACCCCCTGTACTTCACGAAAAAACAGCTGGTCTTCACCTTCGGCGGCCTGATGGCCATGCTGTGGCTGGCAAAAAACTACCAGAAGCTGTACAAGCTGAATCCTTCCGTGTACCTTGTCTCCTCCTGGGTGCTGCTGGCGGTGGCGCTGGTAAGCCCCGGCATAGCCAACGTGCACCGCTGGATACGCCTTGGGCCGATACAGATACAGCCCTCCGAATTCGCGAAAATAGCGGTGATAATCTACCTGGCGCGGGAAATACAGGATTATCGCGGGCAACTGGCCAAATACGGCAGTTTCCCGTGGCAGCCCTTCGGCATGGTGCTGGCCACTGTGGTGCTGATTGCCCTGGGGAAGGACCTGGGCACCCCGTTCATGATAATGCTCGTCTGCTTCGGCATACTGGCGGTGGCAGGCGTGCGCCTGATGTTCCTGCTGGGCGGCGCGTTCCTGATGATACCGGCGGTGATTTACGAAATAATGAAGCACCCCTATCGCATACAGAGAATAACAACCTTCATGAGCCCGGAGGCGGACCCCGGCGGCAAGGGCTACCAGCTGTGGAACTCGTTCATGGCAGTCGGCTCTGGCGGCTGGTTCGGCACGGGCATGTGGGCGTCCAAAATGAAGCTGCTGTACCTGCCCGCCCCGCACACCGATTTCATATTTTCCGTCATGGCCGAGGAACTGGGGCTTATCGGCAGCGCGCTGGTGATAGGCATGTTCGTGTATCTCCTGCTGCGCGGCCTTTCGGTGGCACGAAAGGCCGACACGCTGGCCAACAGCCTCACCGCGCTGGGCGTCACGCTGATGCTGTGCCTGCAAGCTTTCTATAATATGGCCATGGCCATAGGACTGGTGCCCACAAAGGGCCTGCCGCTTCCGTTCTTCTCTTACGGCGGCTCCTCGATGCTTTCGACGCTTATCATGGCCGGGATACTGATAAACATCTCGCGAATGCGCTCGTCGGGCAGGGCGGGGCCCTCATGAGGATACTGGTGGCTTGCGGCGGTACGGGGGGGCATTTCTACCCCGGCTACAGCGCCGCGCTGGAACTAAGGAAACAGGGCGCGGAAATTCTTTTTCTGGTGCGCCGGGGCGACTCGGCCGCGCGTGTGCTGCGTGACGGCTGCCTGCCCTACGCCGAGCTGGAACTGACCGGCCTGCCGCGCTCTTTGAACCCGTTCAGGCATGCCGCTTTCGCAATGAAGCTCGGCGGGGCGCTTTTACAGGCGCGCCGCGTGGTGAAGGACTGGCGGCCCGACGCCGTCTTCGGCACCGGCGGCTACATCTCTTTCCCGGCGGTCTTCTGGGCCGCGCTGTCCGGCATACCGGCGCTGGTGCACGAATCAAACGCCATACCCGGACTGGCCAACCTGCTGCTGGCCCGCTTTGGCGCGAAAGTGGCCGCGGGCCTGCCGGTGCGCGGCTTCCCGGCAAAAACCGAAATAACGCTGACCGGTACGCCGATACGCGAATTCTTCGCCTCCGCCCCGGACAGGGCGCAGGCGCGCGCCGCCTTCGGCCTGCTGGCGGACAGGCCAGTCATACTCTGCTTCGGCGGAAGCGGCGGAGCCATAGGCCTTAACACGGCGCTGTCGAAAAGCGCGGCCGGGGCACAGTGGAAGGATGTCCAGATTCTGCACATCACCGGACGAAGGGACTTCGCTAAAATCTCCAGGGCCTACGGCACTCTGCCGACCAACGTGAAACTGCTGGAATACAGCGACCGCATGGACCTGGCCTACGCCGCAGCGGACCTACTGCTTTGCCGTTCCGGGGCCAGTACCGTAGCCGAACTGCTGGCGCTGAAAAAACCGGCTATCCTTGTGCCCTTCCCGGAAGCCGCCGCCGACCACCAGACCGAAAATGCCAAAGTGCTGGTTCAAGCGGGCGCGGCCCTGCTGCTGCCGGAAACGCCCGGCCTTGCCGAAAAACTGTCGGCCACCGTTCCCGCGCTGGCGAAAGACGCCTCGCGCCTGTCCGCAATGAGCGCGGCCTACGATTCCCTGCAAATACCCTCGCCCCTGAAATCCGGCGCCCTGCTGGCCGGCGTCCTGCGCAAACTGGCCTCACCATAGCGCGGCACTCCGCACGCTGCGCTGAATCCGCCGCCATTTGGCCCTTTACTGCTACAATATTCAAGTAGTTAAAACTATTTGTTCGGGGGGGGGGAATGCTCCGTAAAGCAATTCTGGCTTCGCTGTTTCTCCTAGCGCTGGGCGCCCACGGCGCTTATGCCGAAGTGCACAAAAACAACTGTGACGGAGAGGACACTGGCTATAAGTTCCTGAACAAAGCCTGCGAAAACAATCCGGACACCATTCTGGTCAACTGCCTGAACGTATGCACACGCTTCGACTTGCGCACAGGGGAATGCAAGAAATGGGTTGCGAAGGAACTGGCCAGCGCCGTCTGCACCAGCACCGGCGACAAGATGATACTGCGCAAATGCTCCGAAGAAGAATCCGAATTCGCGCAGCAGGCCATTGAGCAGGCCCGCAACCAGGCGCAAAAACTCTACGACGAACTCCGGGCGCTGGACATCACGAAGCTGGATGTGGAGACGCAGCGCCGTTTCGGCTACGCCCGCGTGATAGCGCGCGGAGCGCTAAACTGGATAAACCACGACCGCCAGTTCCTCTGCCGAGACGACGGGCAGGGCCTGTGCAAGAACGCCTACGCTGTTGCCATACCGCTTACCGGAGGGTTGGCTGCCATAAGGCTGTGCGAACCGCTGTTCTCCAAATCCGTGGAGTTCGCCGGGGCCACCATAATACACGAGGCTACGCACTCCTGTTGCGCCACCAGCGACCAGGAATATTACAATTCCGGCCCCTCGGACCAGCCGCTCAGTTCCCAGAACTGGCACAACATAGCCGACACCTACGCCTACTGGATAATGAACGGACTGTGCGTGCCCGGCCCGGACAGATGCACTCCGATTGCCGAGCTGGAAAACAGCGGCGAGCAAGCTGCTGGCGGCGGTGGCGGAGGCTCCTGGTAAAGCGCAATCCTCCAGTTTCCAACAAAGCGCCCGGCCCGGCAGGCCGGGCGTTTTTTAGCGCCATGCACTGTTTAAGACAGACGCGCTATTATGTAGAATTTCTAATGTAATCATTACAGAGGAAAAGGAACGATGCTCACAAAAACGCCGGTACGCCGTCCAGAAATTTTCAAGCATCTTAGAGACAGCCAGTTGCGCCGCCTGATGGCCATCTCCAAGCCCGAGAACTGCAAGGCTGGCGAGATAATTTTCTCCGCGCACGACATCGGCGACAAGTTCTTCGGCGTGGAGTCGGGCCGGGTGAGGATTTTCACGCAGGCAAACCGCCGCGAGAAGACGCTGGCCTACATAGAGGCCGGGGATTTCTTCGGCGAAATGGCGCTGCTGGACGGCAAGCACCGCTCGGCTTCGGCCCAGGCGCTGGTGGACACCAAACTGATGGTGGTCAACAAAACCGCCTTCAGGAAACTGCTGGCGGACACCGACTTCACGATAAAACTGCTTGATACCCTGACAAGGCGCCTGCGCGAGGCCGACAGGGAGATAGAATCGCTGCTGTTCCAGAACATGCTGGGCAGGCTGGCACGCGCCATAATAAAGCTGGCCGGGCCCGAGAAGACGCACAAGGCTTCCCTGCACATGACGCTGCGCGAACTGGCCAACTACATAGGCACCACGCGCGAGCCGCTTTCGCGCGCCATGGCCTCGCTAAAGCGCTGCGGCCTGATAGATTACCAGGAAAAAACCCTCCAGATTAAAAACTACCGCCGCCTGGCGGCAATAGGGCAGAACTGACATGGCACAGACAGTAAGGGGTTTCAGGGACATAATGGAGCCGGATGCCGCCGCCTTCGCGGAGCTTGAGGCGCGCTGCCGCGCGCTTTTCCGCCTTTACGGCTACGGCGAGATACGCCTCCCCACCGTGGAACAGCGCGAACTGTTCGTGAAATCCACCGGCGACACCACCGACATCGTGGAAAAGGAGATGTACGCTTTCGAGGACGCGGGGGGCAGGATGCTGGCCCTGCGGCCGGAAGGCACGCCCGGCGTGGCCCGCGCCTACATTGAAAACGGCCTGCCAGCAAAAGACCTGCGCCAGAAACTTTTCTACATAGGCAGCATGTTCCGCGCCGAGCGCCCCCAGGCGGGACGCTACCGCGAATTCGAGCAGATAGGTGCGGAATACATCGGCAACCCCGACCCTTCCGCCGACGCCGAAACCATGGTACTGCTGGCGGCCCTTCTTAAGTCTGCCGGCGTGAAGGAAATACGCCTTGAAATAAACAGCATCGGGTGCCCTCAGTGCCGCCCGGCCTACAAGCAGGCCCTGCTGGACTATCTGAAGGCCAACCTGGACTCGCTTTGCGACAATTGCAAAAAGCGCGTGGAGCGCAACCCGCTGCGCGCGCTGGACTGCAAGACCGACGGCCCGAAACTCGCCGCCGGAGCCCCGCCCATGAAATACTGCCCCGACTGCGACGCCCATTTCGCGCAGGTGCGGGAACACCTTAAAAACGCGCCGCTGGCCTTCAACGTTAACCCCAACCTCGTGCGGGGGCTGGACTATTACACAAGAACAGTGTTCGAGTTCCGCGCCGCGGGCATAGGCAGCCAGGACGCGATTGCCGCAGGCGGAAGGTACGACACCCTCATCAAATCCATGGGCGGGCCGGACGTCGCCGCCGTAGGCTGGGCCATGGGCGCGGACCGCGTGCTGGCGGCCGCGGCCTCAGGCGAAAGGGCGGCCCCAAAGCCCGAGGTGTTCGTGGCGGCGGCCGACAAGACGGCGGCCCCCAAAGCCTTCCAGATTCTGCAGTTCCTGCGCGGCGAGGGCCTGCGGGCCGACGCCGCAGCCTTCTCGCAAAGCCTCAAATCGCAGATGCGCGCGGCAAACAAGTCCGGCGCGCGCTTCGCCGCCATAATAGGCGAGCGCGAGGCGGCGGAAGGCACAGTCACTTTAAAGGACCTGGCCCCCGGCGGCCAGGAGAAAACGGTGAGCCCCCGGGAAGCGGCAGACCTGGCGAGGCGTCAACTACAGGACGGCTTGAAAGCATCATGATGAGAACGCATTACTGCTCCGACATCTCGGAAAACGACATAGGCAAACAAGTCACTCTGTGCGGCTGGGTGCAGTCCTGGCGCGACCATGGCGGCGTGCTGTTCATAGACCTGCGCGACCGCACCGGCCTGGCCCAGGTGGTGGTGGACCCGACTGAAAAGCAGGCTTTCGACGCCGTGCAGCAGGCCCGCAGCGAATATGTGGCGCTGGTGCGCGGCACGGTGCGCAAGCGCCCGGAAGGCTACGCCAACGCCGCGCTGAAAACCGGGAACGTCGAGGTGGGGGCCAGCGAATTCCGCATACTCAACACCTCAAAGCCTCTGCCCTTCGAAGTGAGCGACACAAGCGCCATAAGCGAGGAGACGCGCCTCAAATACCGCTACCTGGACCTGCGCAGCCCGCGCATGCACCGCAACATAGCCCTGCGCCACCTGGTGGCCCAGACCGTGCGCGGCTACTTCAACCGCAACGGCTTCCTTGAGATAGAGACGCCAATACTCACCCGGTCCACGCCCGAAGGCGCGCGCGACTACCTGGTGCCTTCGCGCGTGCATCCCGGCAAGTTCTACGCCCTGCCGCAGTCGCCTCAGATGTTCAAGCAGATACTGATGATTTCCGGCATGGACAGGTATTACCAGCTGGCACGCGCCTTCCGCGACGAGGACCTGCGCGCCGACCGCCAGCCCGAACATACCCAGATAGACGTGGAGATGTCGTTCGTGGGCGAAGAGGACATTTTCCGCACCGCCGAAGGCATGATGGCGGAGGTGTTCAAGGCCACGGGCCAGGAGCCGCTGCAGACCCCGTTCCCGGAGTACGATTTCGCGGACGTGATGCTCCGCTACGGCTCCGACAAGCCCGACATCCGCTTCGGGCTGGAGATACGGGACTGCGCGAAAATCTTCCTGTCGTCGGGCTTCAAGGTGCTGGCCGAGCCGGCCAAGAACGGCCTTGCCGTGCGCGCCATGCGCGCCGACGGCGCAGCCGCCGTCTCCCGCACCGAGATGGACAAGCTGACAGAATTCGCCAAGACCAACGGGGCCAAGGGCCTTGTCTGGCTGAAGTTCAAGGACGGGAAGGCGGAATCGCCTTCAGCCAAGTTCTTCACGGACGTGGAACTCTCCGCCCTGCGCGAGCTTACCGGCGCCAAGGACGGCGACGCCGTATTCATCGGCGCTGACAAGCCGGAAATCGTCGCCGCGTTCATGGGCGCGCTGCGCAAGGAACTGATAGCCAGGCTCAAGCTCAAGCCCAGCCGCAAATGGGCGTTCCTGTGGGTGAAGCACTTCCCGCTGCTTGAGTGGAAGCCGGAGGAAAACCGCTACGACGCAGCGCACAATCCGTTCACGGCCCCGCTTGAGGAGGACATCCCTCTTTTCGACACCGACCCGGGCAAGATACGCTCGCACCAGTTCGACCTGGTGCTCAACGGCGTGGAGCTGGCCTCGGGCTCGGTGCGCAACCACAGGCGCGAGATACAGGAAAAGGCGCTGAACCTGATGAAATATTCCAAGGAAGACGCCGCCCTTCGCTTCGGCATGCTGCTGGACGCGCTGGAATGCGGCGCGCCGCCGCACGGCGGCTTCGGCCTGGGGCTGGACCGCCTGTCCGCGCTGCGCTGCGGCGAGGACTCCATACGCGAAGTTATAGCCTTCCCCAAAACCTCGACGGCGACCTGCCTGATGAGCGAATCGCCAAACGTGGTGGAGGACAAGCAGCTCAAGGAGCTCAGGCTCAAGACGCTGTAAGAAAAACCACTCGAACAAAAAGCTCCGCGCCTGACCATGGCGCGGAGTTTTTTTATGCAAAACCCGGTTTACTTGGATTCCGGGGCGGCTATGCTGCCCAGTTCAGTGCCCGGATAGTAGTGCGAAAGTATCTCTATATAATCCTGACCGGCCTCGGCCCTGCCGCTTGAACCCGACTGGCAGAACCCCACGCCGTGGCCCCAGCCAGCGCCGCGGAAGATTACCGAATCAAGCGCGCCATTTGCGGCATACACGGACTCTACCGTGAAGAAAGTGCTGCGCAACAGCCCGGCGCTGAGGTATTTGCGTATCTCGTATTCCTTGGAAATCAGCAGCGAGCCCTTGCTGCCGCGCAGCTTTACCGCGGCCACCCGCCCCGACGGGGAGCGCTTCGCTACCGAAACCGAAAGCAGGGAGCCTATGTCCTTTTTGGCGGCGGAGCGCGCCTGTATGGTCTGGGCGGGCACAAGACGCTCCCAGCGGTAAGAGCGCTTCTTGACGTAATTGGAGGGCGAGGAATAGGACTGCGGCTCTCCTTCAAGGAATTCTCCAAGGGAGCGGGGGGAGGAGAAAGCGGGTTCCTCATCCTTGAGGTCGGAAACAGACGCCCAGTAGGGCATATCGGCCCAGCCCGCGTCCTTCCCCGACGAGGTGACGCCGCCGGAGTTTGACGAGAACACAGCCTCTACCGGTTTGCCTTCGTAAAAAAGCGCGGCTCCGCGCGTTGCATCCACGGCCTGCACCACGGAAGGTTTCTCGGCAGACACTCCGCCGTAGACCTGGCAGTGCTGGCTGTCGCACAAATCATACCCCTGCCCGGAGTGCTTGCCTATGTTGCGGTAAGCGTAGGTGCGGGCCAGCACGGCCTGCGCCTTCAGCGCCTCCATGGGGTAATACCACGGCATTTCCGACGAAATCACGCCGTAAAGGTACTCCTCTATTGGCACTACGTTGATTGCGGTTATGCCGCGGCGCCCGGAATCGGCGCGGAGCTCAAGCTGTCCGCGCAGCTCCCTGTCGGCCACTCCGCCCCAGGCAGTGCCTTCAGCGACCGTCAGCGAACGCAGGATTATGGTGGAAGAGGCATCCTTTGGCCGCACCAGCAGTTTCCCGGACAGCAGAGACTCCTTGCCTTCCGGCGACACCAGCGTCAGGCCCTGCGGAGCCGACGAATCAAAACGCACTGTCCAGGCTTGCAGGGGTTTCCCCGAAGCCGCGACAGCCTGCCCGTCCAGAACCTCGAACGGCCCGGAAACGGAAAAAGGAAGCTCCGTGCGCGCCGCCGAGGTCAGCCCGCCGGACCCGGTGCCTATGGCCACGCGCAGCACCGGCAGGCCTACGGCCGTGGCCGAGGAACTGACCTTGGTGAAATTCTCCAGCTTAAGCGGCGGCAGAAGCTCGTCGGGCTTCTGGGTTATAAGCGAGGAAAGCTCTTCGGCCTTCTTTTTATGCTCCTGATTCCTGGGGTCGGCATATTCCAGTTTGCGGTACTGCTTCCAGGCCTCGTTGTAGTTTTTGCGGGCCAGCGAAAGCTCGCCCAGCAGTTCGCGCGCCTCTATGAACTGGGAATCGTCCTCCAGGACGCGCTTGTAGGCGTCCTCGGACTGGTCCAGCATCCCCTGCGCCTGATAGACCCTGCCGAGAAAGTACCAGCCAAGCGAACTCTGCCGCGCGGAAAGCGAGAGTTTCAGGGCCTCGACCGCGCCCGGCAAATCCCCGGCGCAGAACCTGGCCCTGCCAAGACCGAGCGCATATTCCGCGTTCGGGGCTGAAGTGGAAAGCAGGGCGGCATAGAGTTCGGCGGCGCGGCGGCAGTGCGCCGAGTCCAGGCTATAGCGGGCAAAGGCCGGAAGCACGTCGGGATATTTCCGCGCGAACGGGGCCAGCAGTTTGGCGGCCGTGCCGGGGTGCCCGCTTTCCGAAAGCAGGAAAGCGGCCTCAAGCGCCGAAGCCGGGCTTTTCGCGGCACGGCGCGAGTACCGCTTCAGAGCCGACGAAGTTTTCCCGGAGAAATATGCGGCCGCGGGGCCGGACGCGGGCTCCTGCCCGAAAACCGGCACCGAGGCGAGCGCAAGAAGCGCAACGGCGGCAAGCGCATTAAAACGTCCCATAAAATACAATTTTAGCACTTTGCCGCCGTCGCCGCCCGCGCTATAATTTAACTATGCCCGAAATACCGCAGTGGCTTAAAAAGCAGGTGGGCGCCAACAAGGCGGCTATGCGCTCGTCAGTCGCGCTCCGCACCGGCGGCGACCTTTGCTGCGCGGCCCTGCACACGGTATGCGAATCGGCGCTGTGCCCCAACAGGGGGGAGTGTTTTAGCGCCGGGGACGCAACTTTCCTTATACTGGGCGACATCTGCACCCGCGGCTGCAAATTCTGCGCCGTGGGGCGCGG
>JAAYTX010000123.1 GCA_012523635.1 Elusimicrobiota bacterium | reverse complement strand
TCCAGCGCGGCGCGCAACTGGGCTATGCAGTCCTGCGGGCCCTCCAGAGCGGCCGTGGCCGCCGTCTGCGAAATGTCAGAGGGGCAGGACGTGGTCTGGCCCTGGAGGCGGTTCATTGCCGCTATCAGTTCCTTTTCCCCGACCGCCCAGCCGATTCTGAACCCGGTCATGCCGTAGAGCTTGGAGATGCCGTTGATGACCACTATATGCGAATCGTCTTTCGCCAGCCCGAAGCAGGACGGAGCTTTAAGCCCGTCGAAAACAAGCTGGTGGTATATGTCGTCCATTACCAGATAGATTCCGCGCTCCAGGCACAGCCGCGAGGTTTCCCGCAGCAGGTCCTCGGAGTAGACCTCGCCGGAGGGGTTGTTTGGGCTGTTTAATATGATGGCGCGGGTTTTCGGCGTGACGGCGCGGGCCAGGTCTTCAAAACGGGGTTCGAAGGCTCCCTGCGGCGGACGCACGATTACGGGAGTAGCCCCGGCCAGCCGCGCCATGTCGGGGTAGCTTACCCAGTAGGGGGCGGGGAACAGCACTTCGTCGCCGGGGTTAAGCGCCGCCAGCAGGAAGTTGTACAGGGCCTGCTTCGCGCCAGAGGAGACCAGCACGTTTTCCGGCTTGAAGGACTTGCCGTAGTGGCGTTCCGTGTAGCCCAGCACGGCCTTTTTCATGGGCTTGGTGCCGCCGACCGGGGTGTATTTCACCCTGCCGGACTGTATTTTTTTAAGCGAGGCTTCCAAGGCCGACTGCGGCATCGCGGACTGCGGCTCGCCTCCGCCGAGGTGTATGACCGGCGCTCCTTCTTCGCGGAGACGGTTGGCCCTGTCGTTGAGCTTGAGGGTGGGGGAATCGGAAATGCGGCGCGACAAATCGCTAATCTGTGGCATGGATGCTACCTGTTGTACGAGAATTGTGCAAAAAACATCTGCTGCTGATTGCGATTATAAAACAATAAGACGGATTTTCTCAATACCGCAAATCAAGCGTCAGGCTGATGCCTCAGGCGCTGCTGGGCTTCGGCCCTGGCGTCGGCGGCCTTGGCCAGTTCGCGCGCGGCGAACAGCAGCTTGCCCACCAGGTGCTCCAGGTCCGAGCTGTAGGCTTCCACCATCCACCAGTTCAGCTTCAGCTGCAGGTTTTTGCCTTCGCGGTGCGCCTCGCGGAATGCCGAGGAGAACTTGTCGGTTTCCAGGCTGGCGTTGCGGGCGTGGAAAACCATGTTCTTGAGAAGCGATGAGTCCGCGTCTTCGGGCAGGCCGTCGCGGGAGCGGCTGGCCTCGCTCAAGTCCTTTGCCGCTGTTTCGAACTCGGACAGGAAGGGCTTGAGCTGTTCCAGCAGGGCGTTGAAATCAGACTCGAAAGAGTCGTCTCGGACTGTCCGGTTGCGCTTGAGCTGGCGCGAGATCGCGCCGGCGCGAGCGCCAAGCCCGGCCAGCGCGGCGGAAAGGGCCGAGAGCCTGGTTTTAAACGAGTCCAGCTGGGCGCAAAGCGCTTTGAGGTCTGTATTCATGCTTGTTCCTTTTGGCGGACAGGCGGAAAACCCGGGACGGATGTTCTGTCCCGTCTGGGCGGTTTCCCGGGTTTATATCATTTCCCGCAAGAGTTCCGGGCGGGGCTGAGGAATGGCCACGGCGTCGGTCAGCAGGCCTTTGCGCCCGGCCGCCGCCGCTCCGACCTTGACCGCAGTTTCCACCGCGGCCACTTCGCCGGTGAAGGTGACGAAGGCCTTTCCCCCAAGCGCCATGGCCAGGCGTATCTCAATCAGTTTCACTGAGGCTGCCTTGGCGGCCGCGTCCGCGGCTTCTATAAGGGAAGAGACGGAAAAGGTTTCTATGATGCCCAGAGACTGGAGTTCTGTTTCCGAGAGCGAGCCGTAAAGGGCGGGAAAAATATCCGGGTGCACGTTGGGTATGACGAAATTGTCCACATGCGCCGGCCCCGCGCGCCGCGCGCCTTCCTCGACGCTGGCTGTGACGTCGGCCACGTCTCCGGCCACCAGGGCCACGTATTTGCCGGGGCAGATGCTGCGGGCCAGCAGCAGTTCAACTTTGGAGGTTTTGAGCATGGCGTCTGTGACGTCAAAGCCCCTGGCAAGGCTGGAAAGTTCCACTCCACCGATAGCTTTATTCATAAATAATCCGCCTTCAGGCGCGTATCTCGATATAGCGGCTGTTGATTTCCGAGACCGTGCCGTTTATGCTGGCGTGCACCGGCACGCCGAGTTCCTCGGGCTTCACGTCCGCCACCACCATGCCGCGCAACACCGCGTCGCCCGTCTTTACCACTGGCTTCGCCGGAGCGCCTACGTGCTGCGACAGGAGCAGGCGCACGAAAGCGGGCTTTATTTCCGCTTCGGAGAAGCCGGTCTTGCGTTCCTTGTATTTGGAAAGCCCAAGCCGCGCCACCAGCCGCGATACCGGCGTTTTGCGGAATTCGCGCAACGGGTGCGGGCCCTGTCCCGGAAGCTGTTTTATGGCGGAATTCTTGAAAGTGACGCCTTTGGCGCGCAGGTCGGCTTTTGACGAGACGCAGACGCTTTTCGGGTTCAGCCCCTCAGGGCAGGAATAAAGCGTGCAAAGCGAGCATTCGCAGCACAGCAGCGCGTATTCATTGTGCTGGGGGGCCTGCGCCGGGTTGAACAGCAGCGTGCGCATGGCCTTGTGCGGCTCTATTGCGTAGCCCAGCAGATAGCGCGGGCAAAGCTGTGTGCAGAAGGAACACTGGTCGCAGGCTGAGCGCCCCACCTTTGAGAATTGAGGCCTCTGCTGGGCCTTGCGTTGTATAAGCGGATGGTTTTTTGGCAGGACAATCAGGCCGCCGGTGGTTTTGGTCACCGGTTCCGAGAAATCCGTAACTATCCGGCCCATCATGGGGCCGCCATCTATGACCGCCATGCTTTCGTCAGGCGTGGTCCCCGCCAGCTTTATGGCTTCCGAAAACAGCAGGCCAACCGGCAGTTTCAGCGTGACAGGGTTCTTCACTTCGCCGGTGACGGTAAGGTATTTTTCGGTTACCGGGGTTTTTTCGGCGCGTGCGGCGTTGAAAAGCGTTTCAACGTTGCAGACCACGGCCCCTGCGTCAAGCGGCAGGCCGCCCGGGGGTATGGTGCGGCGCGTGGTTTCGTATACCAGGCAGTATTCATCGCCTGCCGGGTAGAAATCGTCCAGGGGGTGTATTTTTATGGCGCGGCGTTTGGCGGCGGCGGCCTGCAGCAGCTTTATTTCGGCCCCGTGCTTCCTTTTTATGCCCACTATGCCCTGCTTCGCGCCGGAAGCGGACATCAGCAGTTCCAGGCCGTCCAGCATCGTTTCGGCGTGGTGGGAGATGAGTTCTATGTCCTTATGCAGCAGCGGTTCGCATTCGGCCGCGTTGACTATGGCCGTTTCAGCCTTGGAGGAGGCTTTGACGTAGGTGGGGAAGCCCGCGCCGCCCGCGCCCACAACTCCCGCCGTTCTCAGTGTCCTAGCGAAATCCGAAGCCATAAATGCGCCCTCGCGCGCAATACATGGTAGCAAATTTTTATATAATTACCCTGTGGGAGCTATCCCTGATTTTCCGCCCGAAAAGCTGGAACTAGCCGCTTCAGGCGACAGCGCGGCTACAGAAGAACTTGTTCGCGCCCTCTCCGCTCCTGTCTATTACTTTTGCCTGGCAATATTGAAGAACGGCGAACAGGCCGAAGACGCCGCGCAGGAGGCCCTGCTGAAGGTGTTGTCTTCCCTTGTCAGCTTCAAGGGCAAATCGGCCTTCGGCTCCTGGGTCTATTCGGTTGCTTCCAATCACTGCCTTGACCTGGCGAGAAAGAATTCCCGCCGCCGCGAAACTTCGCTTGAAGAATTAAGCCTTTCCGGTTTTGAGCCCTGTGACGGGTCGGATTCCGAGGCCGCCGCCGCGCGCCACAGCCTGGAGGCGGCGTTGGCCGAGCTTTCCGAGGAGCATCGCACTGTGATAAATCTCAGGGAACTGGCCGGAATGTCCTATGGGGAAATAGCGGCGGCTACGTCCTGTTCGGAGGGGACGGTCAAGTCAAGGCTGTTCAGGGCGCGCGAGGAATTGCGCCGGGTATTGGCCGCGCGCGGCGAAAAACCGGACGCGGAGCCGGTTGCCAAGGAACTTTAAGCCCGCTTTATTCGTCTTATTTATTGACAGGGTTTTATATATGGGAAACTGCTCAGAGTTAGAGAAAGCCTATATGTTCGGCGATGGCGAGCTGCCTCCTGAAGAGGCGGCAGCCGCTATCGCGCATGCGGCCTCATGCCCGGATTGCGCCGCCGCGATGGAAACCCACGAACGAGTCAAAACCTATTTTTCCCTGCTGCGGCAGGCCGCTCGCCCGGTCGGGCTGGAGGCTTCCGTAAAGTACGCACTGCGGGCCGCGGCGGAAGAGGACATCGGCATACTGTGGCGCGCCATGGTGCCTGCCGGCGCGCTGGCGTTCGCCACTCTTGGCTGCTGGCTGCTGCTTGATTCCTGGACAGACCAGCAGCCCCTGTCCGATATGATAGTGGACCGCGGTTCCGCCATTTACGAGGTTATCGGCGGCACGGACGACCTGCTGCGGCAATTGAAGCTGGAGGGGCAGGATTTATGAAAAAACGCTTTTTGACCCTGTTTATTTTCATCATGGGCTTGACTGCGGGCTACAGTCTTGCCATGATAGTTCAGGGAGTCAGGAAATCCGCGCGCCAAAACGGCGAAACAGCAGGTGTGCAGGCAGGGGTCAGCAGATTGGATGCCAAGCTGAAGCTGAGCCCCGGACAGAAGCATTCGCTGCATAAGATACTGCGCAACCGGCGTCAGGACGTGGTGGCTTTGCGCAAGGAATTCCGTCCCAAGTACGCGGCCATCCGCGAGGATTTGGAAAAAGACATAAGCGCGGTTCTTACTCCGGAACAGCAGAAGAGCTTTATGGAAATGGCGCGCCGCGCCGAAGCCCAGGAGAACTGGCTGAAGGAGTATAAATCCTCGGTGGTTTCACTTAATCAGGGGTCGTGCGTGGATGATTCCTGCGCTGTTTCCGAAGAAGAAGGGGCGGTCGCGGAAGAGTCTAAAAACAAGACTGACGAGGAGAGTTGAGCAATCATGAAGAGAGCGTCTTATGTCGTTATCCTGGGATTTGCCGCATTAGCCGCAGTAGCCTGCTCCAAGCCGGCGCAGGAGCCTGTTCCCGCAAACGTAGTTTCCGGTTCTGTCGTGCCGGTCGCCAACCCGCTGCCTAAAACGCTTGATGAACTGAAGGCCGCCAATAAGGCCGAAACCTCCGCGCTGGAAAAGCTTCAGGACGGCGAAATCGACGCGTTGCAGGCCGCCAAGGCCTCCGCCCGCGCCGCCGTTAAGGAGAAGCGCGCGCTGCACCGCAAGGTGCGGGCTGAACTGCGCGCCCGGCAGCATGCGCAGGAACTGGAGTTAAAGACGATGTTGTCCAAGGGCGCCGTGCCGCCTGCCGAGGTTTCGGCCGATACCGCCGCTACAACCGTCGCGCCAGCCGCAACAGCGGCTCCTGCGGAAGTAAAGCCGGCGATTCCCGCGAAGCCTGCGGCCGCCCATAAAAAGAAGACAACCGCGAAGTAGCATTAATCAATTCGGAAACGCGCCTCGCGCCAAAAGCGCGGGGCGCGTTGTTTTATGCTGTCAGGATGGGAAGAAGCAGGAGAATGTGGAGCCCGAGGCGGAGGAGCGCACCGTGATCCGGCCGCCATGCGCTTCCATGACCTTCTTGGCGTAGGCAAGGCCCAGCCCCCAGCCCTCCACCTGTCCGGTGAAGGAGGCCTCGGCCTGATAGAATTTCTGGAATATCCTGTCGTGTTCCTCAGGCGGTATGCCGGGCCCGTCGTCTGAAACCGTCATTTCTATTCCGCCTTCCGCCGGCGCGCTTTTTAGCAGCACCGAACGCGCCGGTTTCGGGTTAAACTTTATTGCGTTTGAGACAAGCACGGCAATCACCCCATGCAGCAGTTCCTTGTCGGCCAGCAATTCCGGCGCGGCCTTGAAATCATAGCCGAGCACAACGGCCGCAGCGGAACTTTCAGGACCGAAAGCGAAGCGCAGCGTTCCGGGTTCGGTTTCCGAGAGTTTCAGCGAGGCCGTGGAGCTTTCGCAGAGTTTCGCTGCCTCTGTCAGCGCGTTTTCAAGCGGTACCAGCGTTTTTTTCAGTGCGGACGGGTCCAGTTCCTCGATAGTTGTGTAGCTGATAAGCTGTTCCACCAGTCCGCCGAGGCGCTTTTCCTGTCTGGCTATGGTGTCTACGGCTGTGGCGGGGAAGCCCTGTATGGAGCCTTTTCTGACCTCGTCAGACAGCAGTCCGATATAACCGTTTATTACGGTGAGCGGCGTTTTGAGCTTATGCGAGACCAGCGAAAGGAAATTGCGGGACAGCGCTTCCTCCTGCCTCTGCGCCGTGACGTCGCGGAACAGCAGCAGCCAGCCGCCGTGCCCGTCGGCTTTGGGCCCTGACTGCTTTTCCAGCCGTATGGCCGTTCCTTCCAGATAAAGCTTCTTCGGTTTCTGGCGCATTGCGTCGAAATGCAGTGTCTTTTCCTGCGAGGCGAGCAGCACGTCCAGCCCCGGGGTGAGCTCCATTTCCGCAAACAGATGGTTCAGGTGAGCGCCCATTTCTGGCGCCCCGCTAAGATACGCGCGCGCGGCGTTGTTGGCCAGCAGCACGTTGCCGGAGGCGTCGGCCAGGAGGGCGGCTTCTCCGGTCTGCGTGAAGAAAATCTGGAGGCGGCGCTTTTCTTCCTTGACGGCGGAGAACAGCCTGGCGTTTTCTATGGCCACCGCCGCCTGCGAGGCGAAGGCCTCGAAATTCTTCAGGTCGCGGTCCGAGTATTCGCCGTCTAGGTGGTTTATGGCCTGCACGACGCCTATCACGCTGCCTTTCACTACCATGGGGCAGGCCAGCACCGAGCGTGTGACGAAACCGCTTTCGTCGTCCACTTTCCTGGCATGGCGCGGGTCGGCGGACACGTCGTTTATGATGATTGATTTGCCGTCCCTGTAGCAGGTCCCGGCTATGCCTTCCCCGGGTTTCAGGCGCATTTTCTGCACCGATTCCGGCAGGCCAAGCGCCACGTCGAAGTAAAGCTCGCTGGTGCGCTCGTCCACCAGGTAAAGAGAGGCGCGCTCGGAGTTCACCACGCGCGCGGCCAGCTTCATTATGTAAAGCAGAAGGTCGGAAAGTTCAAGTTTTGAGGAAAGCAGCCTGCTGACAGTTATCAGCGTTTCCAGGTTTTCCAGGTTCTGGTCCGCCATTTACCGCTCCCCGTCCGGCTTTCAGAAGGACAGCCGGAACGCCGCCCTGTAGTAGTTTTGCTTGCCGTCCTGCCCGCGGGATATCCAGTTGTAGCCGAAGTCGAAACTGTTGACCTCGGAGAGCTTGAAGCGCGTGCCCATCGTGAGGGCGTGCGCGGCCTGGTAATCCTGCGCAAAAGAGATGTAATGGTACTGGAAGTAAATCTGTTCGTCGGAGCCGTCCCCGACAGAGCGGTTGACTTCAAGGCCCGCGTTCCACAGCGGCAGTTCGCGCAGCGCGCTGGTGACGCCGGTCGATGAGACGTCGCCCTGGTCCATAACCAAATCGGGGAAAGAGACGCCGTTGACGCCGGTGAGATACTGGTAGAATGACGCGGAAGTGACGAAATAAAATTCCTTGAGGTAGTTCTGCTGCAGCTGAATTTCGTATACGGCTTCGGGCAGCAGTTTGCGCGCGGAGTTGCCGTCCGCGAAATTAAAGGCGGCTTTCTGCGCGGCCAGCGACATGTTCAGGGCCAGCTGGGTGCGGGTTTCCTGCACGTTGTCGTTGAGCAGCAGGAATATCGCGTAGGCGTTGAAGCCAGCCGCAGAGGTGCGCACCAGCTTGCTGGACGGATAATAGAACGGGCGGAAAAAGCCGAACAGCGGCGAGTTGTTTATGAACAGCGGCATCTTTATGGCGTTGACCACGTCGGGAAGGTCGTTGTCCTTGTAGAAAGTGTATTCGCCGCCAAGGAGAGTGTTTTTGCCGGTCTGAGCCGTGACGGAGACGGTGTTGGCGTGGTAGCCGTAGGAGCCGAAGAGGTAATCTTCCCTTATATAGGGGCCGGCGGCCCGTGCCAGTTCCGCGCCGAAGGCCAGCAGGAGAGTGATTAGCGCCAAGCGTTTCATGGAGGTAAGCCTAGCAAAGAAATGGCGGGGCTGTCATCAAGGGCGCGGCTTTCCACCTGCCGCAGGCCAAAGGTATAATTGCTTGAACATTAATCTGGCCGCACCGGAGCTGATAATGGCGCATCGCGACGAAATAACCGCTTTTCTTGACAAATACCTGAATATCAGGGGGTTCAGGGATGATTCCATGAACGGGCTTCAGGTGCAGGGAGACGCGCGGGTGCATAAAATCGCGCTGGGCGTGTCGGCCTCGCTGGAGTTTTTCAGGCGCAGCGCCGACGCCTGCGCCGACATGGCGGTTACGCATCACGGCCTGCTGTGGTCCCGCCAGGAGCGTATTACCGGGCAGTTCGGCGACAAGGTCAGGTTTCTGATAGCCAACAACATGTCGCTGGCCGCCTATCACCTTCCCCTGGACGGGCATCCCGTCATAGGACATAACCGCGCAATACTGCGTTATCTGGGCGCGCGCTCCGTAAAGCCTTTCGGCGATTACCACGAGAAGCCCATAGGCTTTCAGGGGACGCTGGCGAAGCCGCTGTCCGTAGAGAACGTGTGCGCCATTCTGCGGCGGAAGCTGGCGTCGTCGCCGCAGGTGTTCAGCGGCGGGCCCGCAAAAATACGCACTGTCGCGGTGGTAAGCGGCGGCGCGGCCTCCATGCTCGGGCAGGCGCTTGGCAAGGGTATAGATTTATATGTTACCGGAGAGCCGTCCGAATACGTGCAGGAGCAGTGCCGCGAGG
>JAAYTX010000122.1 GCA_012523635.1 Elusimicrobiota bacterium | reverse complement strand
TGCTCGGCGGAGCTTTGGAAGCGCGAAAGAAGCGAGACTTTGACCGGGAACCCGGACAGGCGCTGCGAGAATGTCCTGTGATGCTGGGCCGCCAGAACCGTAGTGGGGACAAGGACGGCAGTCTGGAAGCCGGAGGCGGCGCAGCGCAGGGCGGCGCGCATGGCCACTTCAGTTTTGCCGAAGCCGACGTCGCCCACCAGTATGCGGTCGGCGGCGCGCGTGCCGGACAGGTCTGACAGTGAATTTTCTATAGCCTTGGCCTGGTCCGGCGTTTCCTCGAAGGGGAAGGAAGCGGCGAACTCGGCCTCAAGGCGCGGGTCGCCGGAAAGCTGCGGGGCCGGTATGGCGGCGCGCCGCGCCTCGTGCTCAAGCAGTTCCTTGCCTATTTTGGCGGCCTCTTCCTTTATGCGGCGTTTTATTTCGTTCCAGCCGGCCCCGCTAAGGGCCGACAGGCGCGGCACTTTTCCTTCCGAGCCAACGTATTTCTGCACTTTAGAGAATTCGTTCAGCGGCACGAAAACCCGGTGCCCGCGGGTATATTCGATGAGCAGGCATTCGGCGCTTTCGCCTTCAGGCGAAGTGTCGTCTGAAGCGCGCGGGAAGTCGCGCAGGCCGAGATATTTCCCGACCCCGTGCTCCTCGTGCACCACATAGTCCCCGGGCTTGAGGTCTCCGAAACGGACGCGTGTGCTGTTTTCGGAAGAGAAGCGCCGCAGAAGCTTGGATGAGGAATAGCCCCGGCTGAAAATCTCGGAGGCTGTAAGCGCAGCGAAAGCGCGTTTCGGGTCCTGGAAGCCGCGCTCCATTTCACCTGTGAAGAAGGACGGGCCCGAGGGGATGCCCGCGTCGGTCATAAGTTCGCCAAGGCGCGAGGCTTCCCCTGAGCTGGCGCAGCAGATATGGACTTTCATACCCAGTTTCGAAAGGCGGCGGAGCTCTTCGGACAGCAGGCGCATGTCCGCGCCGAAAAGCGGGTTTGGCAAAAGACCGGCGTCGAGTTCGCCTTCCTGGGCCAGGTTCAGCGGCGCAAGCAGGGCGTCAGGCTGGCCCAGCCAGTCCGGCGGGGGCGGGGCCTGGGCGAAGCTGTCGTAAAACTTAAGCGGTGCGGAATCAAACCAGGCGTCTATCGGCGCGCTTTCGCCTGAAACCGGGAAGCGGGCCGGGGGGACGCAAAGCTCCTCGCACGGGCCGGTGCTTTCCTGCGAGTCCGGGTTGAAGAAGCGCATGCTTTCCAGGTAATTGCCGGCCATGAAAAGACGCACCGGGTATTCCCTGTCCACAGAGAAGATATCCAGCACCGCGCCGCGTATGGCGTACTCTCCCTGCTGTTCCACGAAATCTTTCCTGTCGTAGCCCGCGTTTTCCAGGGCGGACGCCAGTTCGGTCCGGCTCAGGCGCAGGCCGCGTGAAAGTTTGAGCAGAAGTTTCTGGTAGGCTTCGGGGCTGAACAGACGCGGCGCTTCCTCGCCCGCCTGCACCGCCGCCACTGCGGGGCGTTTGTGCTGTCTGGCAAGCAGCAGTTTTCCAAGCGCCGCCGACACGGCATGGGGGTTGCCGCAAACAAGCGCCGGGTCAGGCTCCTGCTTGTGGCACACCAGCGCGGCCAGCGCCGCCGCGCTGTCCACAAACTGGCCCAGATTGTCTTCGGAGGACGAGCAGAATACCGCATGCCGCCCTTTGGCATGGCACTCAAGAAGGGTAAAGTAAGCCGCGGCCGCCGGGTTCGGCAGCCCGGATATCGCGCGTGTGTTCATCAGTCCTGCGGCAGCTCTTTGGCTTTAAGGCTTGTAAAGCTTTTTGGTTCAGTGCCCTTGAGGAAAGCTTCCATCAGCTTGCGTTTGGAGTTCGGGAGCGCAAGCAGACCGGTGGCCGGGTCAGTCATCACCAGCGTTATGCCCTCCGGCACCGGGAAATCGCGCACCGGCTGGTTTTTGAACAGCTCTTCCATGATTTGCGTCCACCACGGGACGACTGTGCCGCCGCCCGTCCAGTCCTTGCTTTCTATGGTGCTGAAATCGTCGTAGCCCATCCAGGCTCCGGCGGCGATGTCCGGCGTCATGCCTATGAACCACATGTCGCGGTGGTCCTGGCTGGTGCCGGTTTTGCCGGCTATGGGCCTGCCCAGCCTTCTGGCGTTGGCGCCGGTGCCGCGTTCCACCACGCCCTTCATCATGTTCACCATCAGGTAGGAGTATTGCGGCGAGAAAGCTTCGACTTCCGACGGGATGTGCTCTTCCAGCACTTTGCCGCGCGCGTCCACCACGCGGGTGACGGCGTAGGGTTCCACGCGTATGCCGTTGTTTGCGAAAGTGGCGAAGCCGTTCACCATTTCAAGCAATGGGACGGCAGAAGTGCCCAGGCCCAGCGAAAGCACCGGCTGCAGCGGGCTTTTGATGCCGGCGCGCCGCGCGGTTTCGGTCACCACGGTGGGGCCCACCTTGTCCACCAGCCAGATGGAAGCCAGGTTGCGCGACTTTTCCAGCGCCTCGCGCATCGTGGTCTTGCCTGCGTAGCGCCCGGTATAGTTCTGCGGCACCCAGATTTTGAAGTCCTTGTTGCCGACGAAAGGCTGCGTGGCCAAATCTATGGAGTACTGGTCGGTGGCGCCCTCGAAGAGCCGCCAGTCGCGTCCGTCGTAGTAGAAGGCCATGGGGATGTCTTCCACCTGCGAGGCGGGGGTGTAGCCGTTCATCAGCGCGGACATCCAGACAAAGGGCTTGAACGCCGAGCCTGGCTGGCGCTTGGCCTGCGTCACGCGATTGAATTTGGTTTCCTTGTAGTCCCTGCCGCCTATCATCACCGAGACGGCCCCGGTTTTCACGTCCATGGCCATGAAGGCACCCTGCAATTGCAGCGGCGCGGTGGAGATTTCGGTGTCTTCGGACGCTTCGGCAAGGCGCTTGCTGTGCTCCTTGGCAACTTCATCGTCAAGCTGCTGGAGGTTTTTCTCCATGACAGCCTCGGCTATTTTCTGGGACGGCAGGTCAAGAGTGGTGTAGATTTTCATGCCGCCGCGCCATAGCATGTTGAAGCCGTAGCGAGGCTCGAGCTGCTGGCGTATGTATTCCACGAAATACGGGGCTTCCGAAACTGAAGAAAAGGATTTTTCGGTGGGCAGTGGCTCGGCCAGCGCTTTTTCGCGTTCTGTGGGGGTGATGTAGCCTTCCTGCAGCATGCGCATCAGCACCAGCGCCTTGCGCTGGCGGGCTATGTCGGGGTTGCGGAACGGCGAATAGCGTTCGGGCAATGGAATGAGGCCTGTCAGCAGGGCGCAATCGCCCAGGGTGAGGTCCTGCACTTCCTTGCCGAAATAGATTTTAGCCGCCGCCTGCACGCCGTGCGCCCCGGTTCCGAAATAAATCTGGTTGAGGTACATCTGCAGTATTTCCTGCTTGCTGAAATTCTTTTCTATCTGCAGGGCCATGAAGATTTCGCGCACCTTGCGTGAAATCGTTTTTTCGGGCTTGAGGAAAATCAGCTTGGCCAGCTGCTGCGTTATCGTCGAGGCGCCCTGCGCCGCGCGCTGGTGCATGATGTCGCGCAGCAGTGCGCGGGCTATGCCGCGCGGCGATATCCCCCAGTGGTGGAAGAATTTGTTGTCTTCCATCGCTATCACGGCGTTCTGCATGTCCACCGGGATTTTGTTAAGGGGCAGCAGTGCGCGCTTCTCCACTGAAAATTCGGCAATCACGTCGCCATGCACGTCGTAAACTTTCGTGGAAAGCGCGGGAGTGTAGCCCTCAAGGTCGTATATGGAGGGAAGGTCCTGGAGCAGGCCGCGCAGAAATATCCCGGCAATCAAAAGCCCGGCCGCCATGAATAACGCCAGCGCCGCGGCCAGTACGCGTACGCGGTGCTTGTGGGCGAACACCAGGATTTTGTCCAGCGAATTCATGGTTACGAAAATTATACAAAACCATTCGGCGGAGATGCGCCGCCGCAAAATGTTTTGTCATATTGGCCTTGACAAATAGGATAATCATGATATAATAGACTAAAATACGAAATAAGTCTAATGGTCAAATTATGAGAACTCCAGATAGCATTAAAGAAGAACAAACTCGGGCCGAAATAGTCCTGGCCGCACAGCAGATTTTCCAGAAATATGGGCTGGAGAAAAGCACAATGGAAGATATCGCCGTAGCGGCTGGCAAGGGCAAGAGCTCTCTTTATTATTATTTCCCAAGCAAAAATGACGTGTTTTATGCCGTCGCCAAAAAAGAAGCCGACGAGGTGGAGTCCTCGATTGAAATGGCCATTAGCAGGCAGACTTCTCCCTCGGCGAAGCTCAAGGCTTTGGTTCTTACGCACTATTATGAACTGCGCTTGAAATTGAATCTTTATCCTGTCATGTTGACCGAAACCGGAAAACACTTTGAACTTTTCCGGAAAATACAGCGGGAAAACAATACTAAGGAAGTAGAACGTTTGAAGGGTATCTTATTGGAAGGAATAAGATGCGGCGAGTTCAAAAGCATTAAGGAAGAAGACTGTCAGTCGTTGGCGTTTTCGGTGATGATGATGTTGCGCGGCTTGTGCGCAAATATAGTGATAGCAGGAGAGCTTCCTCCAGAGGAACTGCGCACCGATATGCCAATAGATGTTTTTATTAGAGGTTTGCGCTAGAACTTATTTTTTTTAGCCTTTTTTAGACCAAAAAACGTTTTTGGACTAAAAATACCGGAGAGATTATGAAAGTCCTAAGTTTTAAGAGAATAAGGACGAATAATATTGCGGATGTCCTGTTTTGTGCTGCGCTGGTGCTTGCCGCCGGTTGCGGCGGTAAAAAAACGAATGTTGAAATTCCGATGCGCGTGAAGGTCGTGCAACTGGGAGCGGATGGACATGTGCATGGGCTTTATTACAGCGGAGTGGTGGATGCCGAAAAAAATATCTCGCTTAGTTTCCTGACGCCGGGCACGGTATCGGAAGTGCCGGTGCGCGAGGGAGACAGAGTGCGGAAAGGGCAGCTTTTGGCGAAACTGGATTGCGAAAGCAATAAAAATTCCTTTCGCATAGCGCAGGAGAAAGCCCGCCAGGCGGAAGATGCTTTCAATAGATTCGAGCCTATGTATAAAAACGGCAACCTGCCCGAAATAAAAATGGTGGAAATACGCACGGGCAAAGTGCAGGCGGAGCTGGCGGAAAAGCTGGCGCGCAAAAACATGGAAGATTGTTCATTGACCGCTCCGGACGACGGCCTGATAAGCGCCAGGAGCATAGAGCCCGGCGACAACGCCGCGCCCGGCATGCCTGCGCTGAAGCTGGTTTCAGTGGATAAAGTCTACGCGGTGATCTCCGTTCCCGAAAGTGAAATATCCGGGATAAAAAAGGGCGTTCCCGTCTCGGTTGAGTTGAGCGGGCAGGGAAACAGACGGGTGGAGGGAAAAGTCGCCGACGCGGGCGTATCGGCCGACCCGTTATCCCGGACTTATACAGTGCGCGTACTGCTGAAAAATCCAGATTCCAAAATTCTGCCGGGAATGCTTTGCAATGTTTATATAAGCCGCAGGGAAGGCCCGGCCGGGGTGGCGGTTCCCGCCTCCGCCATTAAAATGGACGGGGACAACAGGCACTTCGTTTTTGTATTTGACGGGCCTTCAAGGCGCGTGCGGAAGACGGAAATTGTGCTGGGCGGGTTTCGCGAGGGCGGAGTTTTGGTTGTTTCGGGGCTTCAGGGAAACGAATCGGTGGTGCGCGAGGGCGTTCAGAAGCTGGATGACGGCATGCTGGTGGAGGCCGCGCTTTAAGGGATTCATATGGAAAACGGTAAAAAATCGTTCATAGAGTCCGCGCTCAAGCATAGGCAGGTTACGCTTGTGATAAGCGGGATGTTGTGCGTGATAGGCCTGTTTTCCATGCTTACAATGCCCCGGCAGGAGTTCCCTGAATTCAAAGTGCGGCAGGGGCTGGTCATAGCCGCCTTCCCGGGCGCGGCTTCCCGGCAGGTGGACGAACAGGTGGCCAAGCCTTTGCAGAACTACCTGTTCCGCTTCAAGGAAGTTGACAGGGCAAAGACTTATTCCGTATCCAAGGAAGGCCAGACGGTGGTATTCCTGGAGGTGCGGGAAGCCATAAAGGAGCCGGACATCTTCTGGTCCAAGCTGCGCCTGGGGCTGGAGGAATTCAAACGGGAACTGCCGTCGCAGGTGGTGGTGCTGGTCGGCAACAACGAATTCGGCGACGCCTCGGCTATTTTGCTCAGCATTACGTCAAAACAGCGCAGTTACCGGGAGCTGGAAGATTATCTGGAAAAACTGGAAAATCAGGTCCGGCGCAATCCTGCCGTATCAAACGTCAAGCATTTCGGCCTGCAGAAAGAGAAAATCACGATTTATGCCGACCCGGGACGTCTGGCGCAGTGTGGAGTTAAGCCCGCCATGCTGATGGGCGCGCTGCAATTGGAGGGCATGGTGGGCTACGGCGGGCATGTGACGGACAGGGATTTAGAACTGCCGATACACCTGCCGCAGCGCTACAAGTCGGAAGCCGATGTGGCGGAGCAGATAATAATGGCCGAGCCCGGTGGCAGGATAGTGCGCGTGCGCGACGTGGCCCGGGTTGTGCGCGAGTATGACGTGGACGAGTCTTTTGTGGAAAGCAACGGCAACAGGTCCGTGGTGCTGTCCATGGAGATGCGTTTTGGCAACAACATCGTAGCTTTCGGCAAACAGATAGACAAGGTTGTGGAGGAGTTCAGGAAAACGGTCCCGCCGGATGTGGAAATAAAAAAGGTGGCCGACATGCCTGCCGTGGTCAAATCATCCGTGCTGCATTTCTTCCGGGATTTCGGCATGGCCATACTCTCGGTTATCGTGGTGATAGTGCTGCTTTTGCCGCGCAGAATCGCGCTGGTGGCGGCGCTGACTAACCCGATTTGCATACTTCAGTCCATGGGCATTCTGCAGGGTCTTGGGGTGGAGCTTAACACCATTTCACTGGCCACCCTTGTGATAGTGCTGGGCATGGTGGTGGACAACGCCATAGTGGTGATAGACAACCATGTGGAAAAGCTGGACCACGGCATAGATGCGTGGACTGCGGCCTGGAGCAGCGCCAAAGAGCTGTCGATACCGGTGTTTACCGCCACTTTGGCCATTATCGCGGCTTTCGCCGCCATGCCGGTATTTTTAACAGGGATGGCCGGGGAGTTTACAGCCCCGATGCCGGTTACGGTAGCCGTGACGCTTTTCGTGTCCTTTTTTGTGGCGATGCTGCTGGTGCCGATATTGAGTTATGCGTATATAAAGACCGGGCTTCATTCCCCGGCGCAGAAGGGGTGCGAGGCGGGCCCGGGCAAGCCGTCCCTGCTGGACAAACTTCAGGCTTTTTACGACCAAAAACTGTCTGTGGCCATGGAGCATCCGCGCCGCACCATAGCTTTTGGAATCGGCGCCATAGTAGCGGGAGC
>JAAYTX010000003.1 GCA_012523635.1 Elusimicrobiota bacterium | reverse complement strand
GACCTGTTCTCCGCTTTCTTCATGGCGCTGGCACTGCAAAACGCATGGCTGTATTTGCGCAACCCTGAGCACGAGGAATTGACCCTGCTTGTAATGACGCTGCTGATGCTGGCAAACATCCGCTATGAATCGCCCATCTATCTGCCCGCCATACTGCTGGCCCTGCTGGCTATGGGCCGCCTGCCGGACAAAAAGGGGCTGTTGCGCCTGCTGATGCTTTGCTCTCCGCTGGTATTGCCGATATTCTGGCAAAGGCTGCTGCCCAGCAACAACTACGAACAGCCTGCCGGAACCCCCCTGTTCAGCCTGCACGCCTTTACCGAAAATATCCGTGAACTTCTGCGCAGCCAATTTGTCTTCAGCTACGAGATGCCTTATAACAACCTCCTGATAATAGCCGCTGCGGCATTCTCGCTGACCTTGCTGGCGCCTGCGGTAAGAAAAAAACTGTTCACCGGAATCAGGCCGCAGTTTGCCGTGCTGTGCGGGACTGTTGTCGGCATCAGCATGCTGATAAACTGCGCGCAATTCTTCATTCCCATATATACGCATCCCACCGGAGCGCGTCTGTTTCTGGCCTTCTGCGCCGCCTGCACGCTGATAACGACGGCCTACCTTGCCCAGGCGTTTAAAATCGGCGGACGCGTACTGCTGGGCGCGGGTGTGGCCATATTCATGCTGTACAGCCCGCTCGCCGCGGCCCGGCACCTGTCAAACAAGCTATTGCTGGTCAGAACCACCAACACCGGATACGATTTCCTGTCCAAATACCCCGATAAACACCTGGTGGTAATAGTCAACCGGCCGGGGCAGTACGTGGCGATGAACAGGGGGGCTGTCTCTTTCGCATACGCCAATAAAAACCCGCAGGAATTGCTGGACAACCTGCGCGACAACTTCATCAGCGACCTGGTGGTCTTCCAAGACATGGATTATGCCACTACCCTTCCAAAGGCGCGGCAAACGCTGTCCGCCGAATTCACGCTGGAGCCTGTACAGGATATACAAACCGGGCCCGACACCTACCTCCGCATCTCAAAGGTGGCAATACCCCCGCCAGGCGGCGCCTGAAAAAATTGTGGACAATTCCGGCTTCTATGCTATACTATTACGGTAACCGGACAGCTTTATGAAAAAGTTTTTATTCGCTATCTTCGCTGCGGCGCTTTGCGCCGGCTATCTCTACTGGAGCGACTGGAATTCCTCGTTCAGCATCTCCGGCAGGATATCCGTTTCCCCGCGCCTTGCTAAAAACGCCGCCAAGCCTAACACCGAATGCTTCATAATCGTCAAAAACATGGTGGACATCCCGGTGGCGGTAAAGCATGTCGTCAACCCGGAATTCCCGATGGAGTTTTCGCTTAAAAAAGAAGATTTGCTGCTTCCCAACGGCTACAAGGACGAACTGAAGCTGGAAGTGCAGGTTAACAACCATGGACAGCTGGGTGCGCTTCAGCCCGGAGACATGCTGGGCCGCTCCAGCGCGCAGCTTACCCATCACGCCCGCGGCGTGCAGGTGACGGTTGACAAGATGATAGGCGTGCCGGTGCTGACGGCCTCCACCTACAGCGACAAATTCAAATACATCTTCAAACAGACCGCGCGCTGAACTGCGGCGCGAACGGCATGAAAACCCGCGTTTAACGCGGGTTTTTTCATTTAAGGCATTATTAAAGGGCAGTCCAAGTTTGGTATCATTGAAATGACAGTCGCGGACTTAGCCGGGCGGGTGGCGGAATGGTAGACGCGACGGACTTAAAATCCGTTGGCCGCAAGGCCGTGGGGGTTCGATACCCCCCCTGCCCATGGCCTTTTTATTAAAGGATTCTATGCTAGAAGATTTCAAAACGCTGCTGAACCATATTTTCAACGGGGTAACCGACATAGTCAACGAAGGCGTAAGCGTGGTCTGGTACGGGCTGTGGACTGCCGCCGCCGGGCTGTTGCTGTTCTTCTTCTCCTCCACGCTGGGGGCGCTGCTGTTCTGGCTGGGCATGGGCTTTGCCGGTTTCGCCTGCTACTTTTTCCGCGACCCGAAGCGCGAAACCGTCTTCTCGCCAGACGAAATAGCGTGCCCGGCAGACGGCCGGGTGATGACGATAGCCACCGAAGGCGACCCGAAGGTGCTGGTCATCCGCATATTCCTTTCCGTCTTCGACGTGCACATACAGCGCGCCACCATTGACGGCACTGTGGGCGAGATAACCTACAACAAGGGCAAGTTCCTGAAAGCCTACGAGGACGCCGCCGGGACCGAAAACGAGCGCAACCTCATACGCATCTCTGACGGGGAACGCTTCGCGCACGTGGAGCAGATAACCGGCGCCATAGCCCGCCGCATAGCCTGCTGGGTAAAAACCAGCCAGCAGGTGAAGAAAGGCGAAAAGATAGGGCTGATTTATTTCGGATCGCAGGCCGCCATATACCTGCCGGCCGACAAGGTGCGCGTCATGGTGAAGCCCGGACAGAAAGTGGAAGGCGCGCTCACCGTGCTGGCGCTGTGGAAATAGCGCCCGGCAACCACATTTATGTTTAACCTGGAAAAACTCAAGCATCAGGGCACGGTGGCACTCCCGTCACTGTTCACCATAGGCAACATGGCCTGCGGCTTCTTCGCCATACTGGCCGCCATAGACAAGGAATTCGCCCGCGCGGGCTGGCTCATCATCGGCGCTATGGTAATGGATTCCCTTGACGGGCGCGTCGCCCGCCTTGTGAAGGCCGAAAGCAAGTTCGGCGTCGAGATAGACTCGCTGGCCGACTTCCTCTCCTTCGGCGTGGCTCCGGCCTACATAATGTATCTTTTCCTGCTTAAGGACTACGGGTTCTGGGGCTACCCGGTGGCGTTCATTTATGCGCTGTGCGGCGTACTGCGCCTGGCGCGCTTCAACGTGATGTCTCACGACGGCAAAAGCTCCAAGAAATACTTCACCGGACTGCCCATACCCGCCGGGGCCGGGATACTGGCGTCGTTTGTGCTGTCCTACAGCCTGCTGGAAAGCGACAGCGTCTCGCACTCGATGAAATTCATTTCAAGCGAACTGCCGCTTATCTACACCATGATTCCCTTCCTGATGATAGGCATAGGCCTGCTGATGGTGTCCAACATCCCCTACGCCGCCTTCAAAAGCGGGAACCTGTTCAAGCCCCGCACCGTGGGCGGGCTGGTGTTCGGGGTGGCCTTCATAACGCTCATTTTCGCCTATCCGCAGAACTCCATCTTCATAGTGTTCTCGCTGTACGTCCTCTCGGGCGTGATAGCGCGGCTTTGGCGGGCTTTCTACCCCATATCCAAACAGCAGGAAGCGGACAAGGAAACCCCGCCTCCGGCCGAGCCTGTTTCCTGAAAAAACAACGGCCCGCTTCCGCGGGCCGTTTCATTTCCGTCAATCAAGCGATTACTATTTGGCAGGCTTTGCCGCCTCTTTTCTGGGAAACAGCGGGGCCATCTTCTCGCCTGTTTTGCGCGGCGCTGTAAGCTGCGCCCGCATCTTGCCGGCGGTTTCCGGCATGAAAGGCTCCAGCCAGCCGCTGACAAGCCGCAAGCCGGCGGAAAGCTCCAGCAGAAACGGCTCCAGCCCGGCGGGGTTCTCCTTGGCCATCACCCAGGGCTTGTTCCTGTCTATGGCCTGGTTCATCTCCGCCACGGCGCACCATATGCGGTCAAGGGCCTTGTCCAGCTCAAGCGCCTCCATGTGGGCGTCTATGGCGGGGCCGTGCGCCGCCAGGGCGGCGTAAAGCTCCCCGCCCTTGTAATCGTCCCCGGGCAGCTTGCCGCCTATATACTTGTCCACCATGTTCAGCGTGCGGGAAAGCAGGTTGCCCAGCGAATTCGCCAGTTCGGAATTATAGCGCTGGGCGAAAGCGGCGTCCGAAAAGTCGCCGTCGTTGCCGAACGGCACTTCACGGAACACGAAATAACGCAATGCGTCCACGCCGTACTCGCGCGCGTAATCCTCGGGGTTCACCACGTTGCCGCGCGTCTTGGACATTTTCTCGCCGTTTACCGTCCACCAGCCGTGCGCAAAAACCTTTTTTGGAAGCGGCAGGCCCAGCGCCATAAGCATGGCGGGCCACAGCACTGCGTGGAAACGGTAGATTTCCTTGCCCACCAGATGTATATCGGCGGGCCAGAACTCGTCGAACTTCCTGCCGCGCGACAGCGCCCCGCCTTCCGGCAGGCCCAGCTTTTCCGCCAGACCCACGGCGGTGGCGTAGTTCAGCAGCGCGTCGAACCAGACATATATGGTTTTCTTCGGGTCGCCGGGTATCGGTATGCCCCAGCTTACCTTGCTGCGTGAAATGGAGGTGTCCTGCAACCCCGATTTCACGAAATTTATTATCTCGCGGCTGCGGCTTTTCGGCGAAAGGAATTCCGGGTTCTTTTCGTAATGGTCCAGCAGGGCCTGCTGGTATTTGGAAAGACGGAAGAAATAAGTCTCCTCGCGGGCCTGCTCGGCCTTGCAGTCATGCAGGGGGCATTTGCCGTTGACCAGTTCCGCCGGGTCCAGGTAATTCTCGCAGGGGGTGCAGTACCAGCCTTCATAAGAACCCTTATAGATATCGCCTTTCTCAAGCAGAATCTCAAACACGCGCTGAACCGGCTTCTCGTGCCGGGGTTCGGTGGTGCGGATAAAGTCGCTGTGCTGGACTTCCAGCGAGGCCCAAAGCTTCTGCCACGAGTCCGCCAGTTCGTCGGTCCACTGCGCGGGGGTTTTGCCCACCTGCGCCGAGACTTTTTCTATGTTCGCGCCGTGCTCGTCGCTTCCGGTTAGGAAATGCACCTGGCGGCCCTTTCCTTTCTGATAGCGGGCTATGACGTCCGCGGCCAGAGTGGTGTAGGCGTGCCCGATATGGGCCGTCCCGCTGAGATAGTAAAGCGGCGTTGTTATATAGAACTTCTTGCTCATCCCTGCCTCCTGGAATCGGTGGAAAAACTCAGCTTAAGCGGCTCAAGTTCAAGCAGCGCCGTTTCCAGCGCCAAAGCCGGGGCCACGTTCCTGTCTATATATTTCCTGTACTCGAAAAGCCTTTTGATGCCTCCGGCCAAAGCCTGCTTTTTGGCGCGCGAAGTTTCTATTTTCCATCGGCTGCTGGCGTTCTGGATAAGCAGCTCAAGCGCCAGCGCGGCGTCGGCGCGGGCTTCCTTGGTGTCCTTAGGAAGGGCCTTGGCCGCCTGCATCGGGAAAAGAGGGCTAAGTCTGTCCGCCTCGGCCATGTTTTCCAGCAGCGCGCGCACGCGCATGGCCTTCTCAACCGAACCGTCGGCTATGTCCGAAAGGCGTTCCGCTTCCGCCAGAGTAAGCGACTTCCCAAGCAGAATCTGCTGCAGGTCGTGGCGCGCCAGCGGCCTGAAATCCACGCGCTGGCAGCGGGAACGCACAGTGGAAAGCAGCGATTCCGCCGCCGCAGACAGCAGTATCCAGGTCATAGCCGGCGGCGGCTCTTCCAAATGTTTCAGCAGCGCGTTCGCGGCCGAGGGAACCATGGTTTCCGCATCGTCTATGATGAAAAACTTGTGCCGCGCAGTGGCCGCTGTGCGCAGGGCTGCGTCGCACATATGGCGCACCGGCTCCACACGAATATGCTCCTGCTTTTTCAGCGCTGATTCGTCTTCCCCGGCTTTCCTGAAAAATTCCGCCTGCGTGTCCAGGCTGAGCAGCATGCAGTCAGGATGCGTGCCCTGCTCTATCTGGCGGCAGCTGACGCATTCGCGGCAGGGCGCCCCGTCAAAACCGGTATTCTGGCAGTTCGCGGCCACAGCCAGTTCTATTGCCGCCATGCGCTTGCCTACTCCGGGCGGCCCCACGAACAGCAAGGCGCTGGGCAGCCTGCCAGCCGCCAGCAAGCCGCGCAGTTGGGTCACGGCCCGCTCCTGCCCGGTTATCGCGGAAAAACTCATGGTTTCAGCCCCAATGCCCGGGCTATTTTAAGGCGCATATGGGCCTGCACCTGTTCCGGAGGACGGTCAGCGCGGATAAGCGCGGTACGCGGCATTTCTGCGGCCAGCTTGCGATAGGCGCGGCGCACCCTTGCGCGGAAAAGCGCCGAGGCGCGTTCCAGCCTGTCTGACTTAAGCTTGCGCCCGCGCGAAACGAAAAACGAATCCGGCATGTCCATGACGACTGTAAAATCAGGCCGCAGGCCGGAAGTGGCTATCTTGTTAAGCACCGCCACCATTTTCAGGTCCAGCCCCCGGCCATAACCCTGGTAAGCGGTTGTGGAAAGGGTGTAGCGTTCGCACAAAACAGTCTTCCCTGCTTTCAGCGCGGGAATTATTTTTTCATGCGTGTGTTGGGCGCGGGAAGCCTCGTAAAGCAGGATTTCAGCCACAGGGTGCACGTCGTGGCGCGGGTCCAGCAAAACGCGACGTATGGCTTCGGCGAAGGCCGTGCCGCCAGGCTCGCGCGTATGCACAACCTGCTGGCCGCGCTTCTTCAGAAAATCGGCCAACAGCCTGCTCTGCGTGGACTTGCCGGTCCTGTCCGGCCCTTCCAGCACTATGAAAAATCCCTGGCGTTTTTTAAGCATAAGCGGAATTAAATTATAGCTATTGGCGCAGGCGCAGTAAAAGGCCGCGCGGAGCGCGAAATAAAACGGCCCCCTGTGAACAGGGGGCCGTTTCTCTTGAGATAACGAACCCTCAGCGGGCCACGAACATGACTTTGCCGTCCCTGACTTCAAAGTCGTCCTGCTTGTCGCTGCGGCCCATGTCTATCTCGTCCTGCGTAGAGGTCTGCCCCTCGCGGACGAAAGACCAGTTGATATGGTAGGTGCCGTTTTTTACGCCTTCCTTCTGCTCGAAGTCCACCGTGTATTCGGCATTGGTCGGCAGGGTAAAGGTCTTGGTCACCACTTTCTTGTCGAACCAGAGCGTCCTGTTGCGGATGAGAGTGACTTTCAGCACCGTCTTCTCGTTGGGATAGTATTCGGCCCATTTGTCGGCGAAGGTGAAGTGGAAAGCGCCGTTGACGTACTCAAGCGCCCGCACCGACAGCCCGTCCGGGTCCGGAGGGGTGGGCAGGCGCTTCACCGGCGTCATCTCGTAGCGCTTTATAGTGCTGTCGTCCTGGGTCACCGCGGCTTTGTAATCGTAGGCGACTTTCTTTTCGTAAAGCTTTACATTGCGCTCCTCAAGGCAGGCGCTGAACTGTTCGGACTCCCAGGGGAAGAGCTTCCTGTCCTTTATAGAGAGCTGGACGGCCTTGCGCACCGAGTCCACCACGCGCACATGGCACTCGCGGCGGTATCCGCGGTTGACGTCGGAAGTCTCATAATCATAAGCCCTGGGGCCGTGATGTCCGCCGGGGCCGCCAGGCCCTCCGGGATGATGACCGCCGGGACCGGGGTTGAAACCGCCGTTGTGCGGGCCAGGGCCGCCGCCGGGATGCTGATTGCCGCCGGGAGGCGGGCCGTCCGGCACGAAGACGTCGCGGCAATATTCGACTTTCAGCTCGCTTTCCAGATTGTAAGGCTCGTAGGAGACTGGGCCGCTCTTGTCAGTGGTGAAATTAACGCAGTCCTCATCCCACCAGCGGCGGTTCTCGTATTCCCAGCCGGTCGGGCCCTTCACCTCTATATTGGAGGTTTCGTAGAGTTTCTCTTCCGAGAAGTTCTTTAGGTCCACGCCGGAATCGAAATCCACGGTGTTGGCGGCGAAGCTGTTGCCGACGGGAACCAGCATTGTGGCTATGATGAGCAGCAGTTTATGCATTTTTCTCTCCTTTATACAGCCGAGGCATATCCCGGCTGTCACTTAGGTATATTGTGCCAATATCCGGCTTTCCGGTGAAGAAGCTTTGGACCCAAGCTGGGCAAGGCATTGGGCCCACCTGTCCCTGGGCCCTAGGGCCCATATGCCAGCGGCACCGATATGTGCTACTCTTTAGACATAGCCAAGACCGTGCGCGGGCCGCGCAGTGCGGCGCCGGACGCGGGTTGGCGCATCTTAATCTATAGGTCATTTGCCAGCGTAGTCGGCATTTGCTATCATATATCAGCTATGTACGCTATTATCGAAACAGGCGGACGGCAGTACTGGGTCATACCGGGCGAGACCGTGCAGGTGGACAAGCTTCAAGCCAAGGAGGGCGAGGAGGTCGTTATTAAAGCCCTTTGGTCAGCTTCGGGTGACGCAGGAAAGTCCGAACAGATTTCAGCCGGCAAGCAGCCGGCCGCGAAAGTGGTGGCCGAGGTGCTGCGGCATCTGCGGTCTCCCAAGGTGGTGGTTTTCAAGCGCAGGCCCAAAAAGGCTTACCAGAAGACCATCGGCCACAGACAGGAGCTCACCGAGCTCCGCATCAAAGAGATACAGCTGTCCTAACGGGCGGCTGACGCTTAAAGGCGGTATTTATGGCAGGTACAAAATCACAAGGTTCCAGCACTAACGGACGCGACAGCCACGGTCAAAGGCTTGGCGTAAAGCGCTACGGCGAACAGAAAGTGAACGCCGGAGAGGTGCTTGTGCGCCAGCGCGGGACGAAGTTCCTGCCCGGGCTTAACGTCAGCAGAGGCTCGGACGACACCCTTTACGCCCGCGTAGGCGGCGTGGTGAAGTTCGAGTGGGCGTTCCGGGGCAAGAAGAAGATATCGGTTCGTCCCTAACTCTCGGCAATCACAAGCTGACAGTCTCAGGAACAAAAATCTAAGTCCGGGCGGGGCCGTTAAACGACCGCCCGGAGTTTTTGTTTTTCAGGCCCTATAACGGAGTCTATCTTATGGCGGACAACAGCGGTTTTCTGGACAGCGTGAAGCTCTATCTCAAAGGCGGGGACGGCGGCAACGGATGCCTTTCCTTCCGCCGCGAGAAATACGTGCCGCTGGGCGGGCCTAACGGCGGCAACGGCGGAAAGGGCGGCTCGGTCTACCTGCTGGCGGACCGCAACCTCACCACGCTTCTTGAGCTGGCCTACCACCCCCACCGCCAGGCCGAGCGCGGCCAGCATGGCAAAGGCTCCACCAAAGACGGCCCCTACGGAGAAGACCTGGTGCTGCGCGTGCCCTGCGGCACCTCGGTGCTGCGCAACGGCAAGCTGGTGTCCGACATGCTTGAAGACGGACAGCGCTACCTGGCCGCCAAAGGCGGCGCCGGCGGACGCGGAAACACGGCTTTTAAAACGCAGGCGAACACCGCCCCGCATTTCGCGGAAAAAGGCGAACCAGGTGAAGAGGTGACGCTCAGGCTGGAACTGAAAGTGCTGGCGGACGTGGGCCTGGTAGGCTTCCCTAACGCCGGTAAATCGACCCTGCTGTCGCGCATATCAGCCGCGCGCCCCAAAATCGCCGACTACCCCTTCACCACGCTAAACCCTAACCTTGGCATTGCAACGCACAAAGGCAAAAGCTTCGCCGCGGCCGACATTCCCGGCCTGATAGAAGGCGCGCACGAGGGCAAGGGGCTTGGCCACAAATTCTTGAAGCATATAGAGCGCACCCGCGTCCTGGTACATCTGGTGGACCCTTCCGGCTTTGACCGCTTCAACGCACAGCAGTCGGTAAAGGTCATTGCCGCCGAATTAAAAAAATTCAGCCCGAAACTGGCTCTGAAACCGCGCATCATAGCCGTGAACAAGGCGGACCTGCCGCAGGCCGCTGAAGCTTACGCCAAAATTAAAAAGACGTGCCTGGGCAAGAAGGTTTTTTTAATCTCCGCCTTCACCGGCGACGGGGTGGACAAGCTGCTGGACGAGGTCATTCGCGAGCTGAATAGCGCTCCTATTGAAAAACCGGCTGAACCGCAGGCCCCAGCCATTGCCCGCCACTACATGGAACCGCTGTTTACCGTGGAGCGCACGCCGGCCGGCCTTCTGGCCGTAAAAGGGCGCGAGGTGGACAGGCTGGTGCTCACCACCAACTTCGACCACCCGGAAGGCGTCATTCGCCTGCGCAATATCTTCAGGAAAATAGGCCTGAACAAGGCCCTGGCAAAACATGGCGTGCAGGACGGCGACACCGTGGTGATAGCCGGCCGCGAGTTTGACTGGAGCGACGCCGCCTTCCGCGACAGACCGCTGCGCCGCCTTAGGCTGGTGGGCCGGGCCGCGCGCGAGGCAAGGGCCAAAAGGCCGAGGCATCCGAAACAGTATCATGGCTGAAAACCGGAACGCGGCAACCACGGCCATGCGGAAATGGCTGCTGTTGCCGCTTCCCCTGCTCCTCATAGGCGCTGGCCTGCTGATGGATTCTGCCCGCGGCCCCAGCTATCTGGCGCAGCACATGGAGCCGGAGTACGCCTACCTTTTCAGTTCGTTGAACCTGGCCGAAGGAAAACCCGCAAAATACGCCGACCACCCCGGCATGACAGTCCAGCTTCTGGGCGCGGCCGGCCTGCGCCTGCGCCACCCGCTGGATTCGCAGGCCAGGGCGGAAGACGCGCTAAAAAATCCGGAAAAATACATAAAAACGGCGGGACTGGCGCTGACTCTTGCCGCCGCGGCGGGAATGTTTCTGGCCGGCCTGATTGTGCTATCCGCCACGGAAAGCCTTGGCGCGGCGTTGGCTTTCCAGGCCGTCCCATTCCTATCCCCCACAACACTGGGGTTCGCCCTAAACCGTTTCTCGCCGGAACCGCTGCTGCTTGCTCTTACGCTGCCGTTCTGCGCGCTGCTGCTGGCGCGGGCAAGGCCCCGCACGCTTGGCATTATAGCCGCGCTCGGTTTTGCCACAAAACTGACTTTTGGACCGGTTGCCCTCCTGCCCTTCTTCGTTTTTAACAACAGGAAGGAAATGCTGGCCTATTGCGCCTGGACTGCCGGAACTTTCATTCTGCTGACCCTGCCGATGGCTCCTATGTATCCCGAATTCGCGGAATGGAGCTGGCAGCTGCTGTCGGGAAAAGGCTTCTACGGACAGCACGGCTTCGGTTTCGCGCAGCCGGGGCATTTTTTGCCCAGCATCGCACGTATCGCCGACGCGGAAACAGCGTATATCCTGCTGTTGGCGCTGCTGGCCCTGGTCCTGATTCGCGCTCGGCTGTCGGGTTCCGGAGGCGGAGAAAAAAAGCTCGCGCTCGGACTGCTTGCTGCCGGCATGCTGGGCATTTTGCTGTCCGCCAAACTCTTCTCCCCCCGTTACCTGATACCGTGCGCCTGCTCCGCCTCTGCTGCTGCCGTGCTGCCGTACCGGCGTTCCGAAACATTTTCTCTGCCTGTTCTGCCGCGCACGCACAGACAAGTCATCATGATTCTTCTTGCGATTTATGCGATGGTTTCCCTTTGGGGGTTCGCGCTGGAATTGCGGTTCAGGACTTTGTCGCAGCGCGCACAGCTTGAGTTTGCCCAAGCAGCCCAGACGGCGCTGGCCGGTTATCCGAAGGCCTATTACTATCCTGTTTCCTCACAATTGATGGCGCTGTTTGACGGAGATATTTACGGCGGGGGCAACCGCGGGGAACTGCTGGAGAAACTGTATCCATTGAAAAATATCTGGTTTGTGCACCGCTTCAGGCCGGAGCTATGGACATGGACCGGCCCCGCCGATACTGAAGCACTGCTGAAAAACCAAGAGCTGCTGTTCATCGGCAACTCCAGGATTCGCCCCTCTCCGCTTCCGGGGCTGGAACTTGAGCCGGTGCTGCGCAGTTCCTCAATGAACGACGAAACAGCCAGCGCCTTCCGCCGCATCTGAGCACGCTACTCGTAGCGCAACGCTTCTATAGGTGAAAGTTCTGCCGCCTTCTTTGCCGGCCAGAAGCCGAACAGTATGCCCACGCTGGCGGAAAACCCCACCGACATAAGCACCGACCCGGACGTAACTATCAGCGTCCATTTCGCCATCTTGGCAAGAACAATAGCCGAACAACTGCCAAGCGCTATGCCTATCACTCCGCCCGCAATGGACAGGGTCGAAGCTTCTATAAGGAACTGGGTAAGCACTGCCGTTCGCGTGGCCCCTATGGCCTTGCGCAACCCTATCTCGCGGGTACGTTCGCTGACGCTAACCAGCATTATATTCATGATGCCTATGCCGCCAACCAGCAGGGAAATCCCGGCAATAGAACCCAGCAGCAGCGTCATCGTTTTGGTGGTGGACTCCACCATCTCGCGGATATCGGACATGTCCATAAGACGGAAATCGTCGTCCTTGTCCTTGGCCAGCTTATGACGCTTGCGCATAAGGGCCGTCACATAAGTCATGGCCTTGTCCACGGAGCTCTTGTCCGCCGCCTGTATCCAGATGGTGTTGACGTACTTTGCCCCCAGCAGACGCTTCATGGCAGTGTTCAACGGTATAAGTATCACGTCGTCCTGGTCGCGGAAACCGCCTGAACCTTTGGCCGGAAGCAGCCCGACAACACGGAAATTCTTGTGGTTTATCTTGATGGTGCGGCCCACCGGATAGTCTGTGCCGAAAAGGTTTGTGGCCACTGTCTGCCCTATGACGGCCACGCGTTCCATCTGCTCGTCCTCGCGCTGCACGAAAAAGCGCCCGTAAAGAGGCTTGGCGTTGTGCATTTCCGGGTAGGCCACAGTAGCCCCGGTCACGGAAGTGCTGGTGTTTTTGGAACCATAAACCGCCTGCACATTTCCGCTGACATTGGGGTCCACATACTTGATAAGCGTCTTGTTTTCGCCTATCGCATTTGCGTCCTCAAGAGTGAAACGGCTGGTCCTGGCCATGGAAACCCCGCGCGAGGAAGCCGAGCCCGGCATAAGGCCTATCAGGTTCGAGCCCAGATTGGAAAGCTTGTCTTCCATGGACTGCTGGGCCCCGCGCCCCAGCGCCAGCATGGCCACTATGGCCGCGACGCCGATAATGATGCCCAGCATGGTGAGAAAAGAGCGCATCTTGTTGGAAGCCATGGCCCGCAGGGCCGACATGAAATGCTCGCCGAACTCGGCGGGGGTAAGCGTCGCGCTCACGCTTCCGGCGGGCGCCATATTGAAACTGCGGTCCTTGTTGGCGGCTACGCCGGGTTTTGTGGTGTCCTCGGTTATCTGGCCGTCCCTGATGTGTATGACGCGGTTGGCCCACTCGGCCACCTCAGGCTCGTGCGTCACCATGATTACCGTGATGCCCTTGCTGTTTAGCTCGCGCAGCATCCCCATCACTTCCACCGTCTGCGAGGAGGCCAGGTTTCCGGTGGGCTCGTCGGCGAAGATTATCTGCGGGTCGTTGACCAGTGCGCGGGCTATGGCCACGCGCTGCTGCTGTCCGCCGGAAAGCTGGTTAGGCTGGTGCTCCAGGCGCTCGCCAAGGCCCACCTGCACCAGGTGCCGCCGCGCCACCTCGCGCCGCGCGGGAATGCGCGAATAAATCAGCGGCAACTCCACGTTGGACGTGGCGCTCATGCGCGGCAGCAGGTTGAACTGCTGGAACACGAAGCCTATTATCTTGGAACGCAAAAGGGCGGTTTCGTCGTCTGAGAGTTTCGACACTTCCTGCCCGGCTATGTAGTAATGCCCGGCGCTGGGGCGGTCCAACAGCCCCAGCACGTGCATCAGCGTGGACTTG
>JAAYTX010000121.1 GCA_012523635.1 Elusimicrobiota bacterium | reverse complement strand
TATGGCCTCGTAAAGCGGCTTGCCCTGCCATTTATCCCCCTCGCCGATAAATACGCGCAGCAGAATCCCCTCTTCCGGTATTTTCATGTTATATCACCCTCCCGGCCAGCAGTCCGGCGCGGAACAGCGCCAGTCCCAGCACTACGCTGATTGTCACGTTGGCGCAGGCCGCCCAGTATTGGCCCGTGCGGGCAAGGCCCGCCGTTTCCAGTATCAGCGTCGAAAACGTGGTGAAGGCGCCGCAGAAGCCTATCATCAGCAGCATGCGCCCGTCAGGGCCCAGGAACAGCTTGTCCTCGGCCAGCGCGTCGAAGAATCCTATCAGAAAACAGCCAAGCAGGTTCACAGCCAGCGTGCCGTGCGGGAACGAACTGCCCGCCGCGCGGTATACCGCGCCCGCCATAAAGTATCTGGCAAAACCGCCGGCCAGGCTGCCGCAAGCTAACAAGAGGTATTTATTCATAATCGGTCCGCTTTTACTTGGACTTTGAACAGGTATAATCTACTATATTTGAAAACAAAGCGCGCCCATGCGGCGCGCCCGGAAACGGGAGGGGCCCATGCAATACGATACTGGCAAGACTCGCAAGGAGTTCGACAGGCTGATGGCGGACATACGCCGTGCCGTGCCGCAGGAGTTCGAGGCTTTCATAAAGGAAAAAGAAACCGTGATGAAATCCGGCCGCGTGCCGGAGAAGAACAAGTGGCTGCTGCTTCTGGTGGCCAGCGTGTCGCACAAGTGCCCGGTGTGCATAGCCATGGCCGTGGAACGTTGCCTGAAGGCGGGCTGGTCGCGCGAAGAAATGCTGGAAGCCTGCATGGTGGGCGTGCTGGTGGGCGGCTCCAGCGTGATGACCTATGTGACTCTGGTGGAAAAATCCATACAGGAGCATTCCTCCAAATAGGGCTTTGCGGAAAAAGAAAAGCCGGGCGCCAATTGCGGCGTCCGGCTTTTTGCTTGCGCGTAAAGCGCTTAGTATTTGTAGTGCTCGGGCTTGAACGGTCCGTCCACCTTTACGCCTATGTAGTCGGCCTGCTCTTGGCTGAGGGTGGTGAGCTTCACGCCTATTTTGCCCAGGTGCAGGCGGGCCACTTCCTCGTCCAGGTGCTTGGGCAGGCGGTACACGCCCACGGCCATCTTCTTGGTCCAGAGCTCCAGTTGGGCCAGCGTCTGGTTGGAGAAGGAGTTGCTCATCACAAACGACGGGTGTCCCGACGCGCAGCCCAGGTTCACCAGGCGGCCTTCTGCCAGTATGTAGATTTCCCGCTTGTTGGGCAGGACGTATTTGTCCACCTGCGGCTTTATGTTCACTATCTTCACGCCGGCGGTATTGCCCAGCTTGGTCACCTGTATCTCGTTGTCGAAATGGCCGATATTGCACACTATGGCCTGGTCCTTCATCTTCAGCATGTGCGCAGCGGTGATGATGTCGCGGTTGCCGGTGCATGTGACGTAGATGTCGCCCTCGCCCAGCGTATCCTCCACGGTGGCGACTTCGTAGCCCTCCATGGCGGCCTGCAGGGCGCAGATGGGGTCTATTTCGGTCACTATCACGCGCGCGCCCATGCCGTGCAGCGCCTTGGCCGAGCCTTTGCCCACGTCGCCGTAGCCGCACACCACCGCCACTTTTCCGGCCACCATCACGCCGGTGGCGCGCTTTATGCCGTCCACCAGCGATTCGCGGCAGCCGTAAAGGTTGTCGAACTTGGACTTGGTGACGGAGTCGTTGACGTTGATGGCGGGCACCAGCAGTTCCCCGCGCTCGAACATCTGGTAAAGCCTGTGTACGCCGGTGGTCGTCTCCTCGGAAACGCCTTTCCATTCCTTCACCACGCCGTGCCAGCGCCTGGGGTTGGCCTTCAGGTCGGTCTTGAGGTATTTAAGAAGCTCGGCCTCGTCTTCGCCGCCGGGTTTGCGGTTGAGGACCGCCGGGTTTTTCTCGGCGGCATAGCCCAGGTGTATCATCAGGGTGGCGTCTCCGCCGTCGTCCACTATTAGGTTCGGCCCTTTCCCGCCGGGGAACTCAAGCGCCTTGGACGTGCACCACCAGTACTCGGCCAGCGTCTCGCCCTTCCAGGCGAACACCGGTATCCCGGCCTTTGCTATGGCTGCGGCGGCGTGGTCCTGCGTTGAGAAGATGTTGCAGCTGGCCCAGCGCACTTCCGCGCCAAGCTCGTGCAGGGTTTCGATGAGGACGGCGGTCTGCAAAGTCATGTGCAGCGAGCCCATAACGCGCGCTCCCTTCAGCGGCTTCTTGGCGGCGTACTTGCGGCGTATCGCCATCAGGCCCGGCATTTCCTTCTCGGCTACGGTGATTTCCTTGCGGCCCCATTCGGCCAGCGACAGGTCTTTTACTTTATAGTCCGACATTGCGTCCTCCCTGAAAATAAAATCCTTCCAGTACAGTCTAGCATGCGGCATTTGATAAGTGTAATTAATTGTTATAATGTTTAATATAACTTAAACTTATGAATGCCGATTTAAACCGCCTTAAAACCTTTTATGCCGTATACCGCCGCAAAAGCGTCAGCGCGGCCGCCGTGGAGCTGTACGTCACGCAGTCGGCCGCAAGCCAGAGCCTTTCCCGGCTTGAAAAAGAACTGCATACCCCCCTATTCCTGCGCGCGGGCAGGAAGCTGCTGCCCACTCCCGCCGCGGACAGCCTTTACGAGCTGGTGCATCCTTTCTTCCTGTCGCTTGAGCACGGCCTTGCCGGGCTGGAGAAGCGCGCCGCCGCGCCTTCGGGCGTGCTGCGCATAGGCGCTCCGGTGGAGTTCGGCTCCAGGCATCTGGTGCGGCTGTGCGCGGATTTCCGGCGGAAATACCCGGAGGTGAGTTTTGCCCTCAGCTTCGGGCAGACGGCGGAGCTTCTCTCCGCGCTTTCAGCCGGGAAGCTGGATTTCGCCTTTGCCGACATCTTCAAAAGCGGCAGGGGCTACAGCCGCGAGTTTTCCATTTTCACCATAAAGCTGGTGGCGCAGGAAGAGCTGGCGCTGGCCTGTTCCGCCGCCTATGCCAAAGCCTGCTTGCGCGGGAAAGCCGGCCCCAGAGAACTGCTGGGGCTGTCCTTTATAGACTACAATCCCCATGCCCCGGCTTTGAACGGCTGGTTTGAACATCATTACGGGATGCCGCACCCCAGGCCGCAACTGGCCCTGTCGGTCGAGAGCGTGCAGGCGCTGATTTCCGCAATCGAAAGCGGGATGGGCCTTGGCGTGGTGCCCAGGCATCTTATAGCCCCGGGAATCGCCTCGGGCAGGCTGGTGGAGGTGCGGGGCAGGGGCGCGCCGCTGTTGAACAGCATTTCGCTTCTGCGGCTGAAGGACGGGGCTCCCGGCGCCGCTGAAAAAGCCTTTCTGTCGCAATTCGGACACGCGCCGCTGAAGCTGGCAGGCTGAGAGGCCTGCCCAGCGGCTATCTGGCGGCGGGAAGCTTTATGATTTTTGTTTTCGGCACGTTAGGCCAGTTCATCACTTCGTCGTACTTGGCTGGCGGCACTTCGATGCGGTCTATGTCCTCAAGCGGGACAAAAGCTGAGAATTTGCCTTCCAGATATCCCAGCCTGTTGGCGTCGACGAAGTTCCAAAACCCTTCGCGCTCCCGCATTGCAAGCAGCTGTTTTACAAGCTCCGGCCTGGCTTCGCCTTTGGCGCGCAGTTGCAGGATTATTAAAAGCGGGTAGGCCTGTTCCCAGTCCCTGTCGGCTAAGATCAGGTGGGAGTAAGCCAGCTCGTCGTCGCGGGTCACCGGCATTTGCAGCGTGACGGTGGATTTGCGCACCTCGCCCATGAAGGTCCAGCCGCTTGAGTGGGAGGCCCAGGCCGAACCGTCGGTTTTGGGCTTTACGCTCAGCAGAATGTCGCCGTAGCGCGGCCTGCCCTGCGGCGGGCCTACCGTCACGAACACGCAGTCGTAGCCGCCGAACAGCTTGTCCTCCAAGGGCGGAGTAAAGGGCTTCACTGCCCCGCCTGCGCGGCGCTGCATTTCGCGGGTGGACACTATTCCCCCCATCTCAAGCACTCCGCGCAGTCGTTCGAGGCCGATTCTGTGAATCAAAAACGGCGGCATCATTTTCAGGGTTTTTACGCGTATCTCCTTTTCCGCGCCGGAAAGCTCTCCTGCCGCGGCGCGCAGTTCCTCCAGGTTGGCGGCGGAAACCGCCAGCAGGTCGGCGCGCAGCGTGGCGGCGGTGACTTCGTGCCGCCACGGAAGCGCCAGCGCGTCAAGGCGGGCCTGAGCGGGGGCTTCGCCGCACAGCGGCGCGCCCAGTGAAAGTCCCGGCGCGGACAGCAGCGCCGCGAGTAAAGCCGGCAGGAGAAACGCGGGGGCGCTTTTCTTGGTCATTTTGCGCAAGCGGCCCTAGTTGATGTAGTTCACAGTGTTTTCGGCGCGGTTCGGAGGCTTTGGCGGGAAGCCGGTTTTGTTGCCCAGCGTGACGCAGAACTGCGGGGTGTGGCCCTGCGGCAGTTTCAGCAGTCCGGCCCATTTCTTCAGCATGTCGGGCTTGGCGAAGAGGTTGCGGCAAAGCCCTATCCAGCATGAACCGATGCTCAGGCTTTCGGCGGCGACGAGCATGTTCTGTATGGCGGCGCAGCAGTCGGCCAGCGGGGAAAGGGCGCTGTTGCGGCCCGACACCACTATGACGACCGGGGCATGGTAGAAAACGTGAAAATGCGGGCTTTGGCCCATGGCTCGCGCCCAGTCCAGCGGCGACGACAGCAGCGCGGCCTTTGTGTCCGTGTTCAGCGCCTCTATCATTTCCTTGTTGCGCAGGACGGTCAGATGCCAGCCCTGGTCGTTATGGGCGCTTGGGGCCCACAGTCCGGCATCCAGAATGGCCGTCAGGTGTTCCTCGCTAAGCATTTCAGGGGCGTATTTGCGCGTGCTGCGCCTGTTTTTTATCGCTTCGATAACCGGGTTCATTGCGTCCTCCGCAAACCGCCGGGCGCGCCGAGCGCCTGCGGCGGATGTATAAGCCTATTCTATAAATTCGCGGAGCGCCGGGTAAGTCACGCCTGTCAGGGCGCAAAAAACCCCGGCATGAGGCCGGGGTTTTCAGTCGTGATATCCGTGGTTCTCAGTGGCGCGTGCCTCTTGTGAACGCGCCTATGCCAAGCAGGAAGCCGAATGCGTACAGCTTGCCCTTGTTGTTGGTCTCCCAGATGGAGACGTCGTCGTTGAACAGGCTCACCAAAAACACTATGGGGGCAATAAGCCCGTGCCAGAAGCCAACCCAGAAACCGGCCGGCTTGGCGTTTTCCAGCTTGTATTTCGAACCTTTTCCGGCCACCAGCAGAACATTTGCCATTTCACCCTCCCATAAATACCGCTTCGCAAGATTGTAGCACATGCTGGGCGCCGCGCCGCCCCGGCGGCACGGCTTTAAGGGCGGCAGTTTTTGCAGCAGCCGGAACAGTCGCCGCACGTTCCTTTGCTCGCCCCGCGACGGCGCGGCCTCAGCAGCCAGATTACGGCTGCTGAGGCCGCGAAAAGCCACGCGGCATCCTTCAGTGTGAAGGGCATGGTGTCAACCCTCGAGGCCCAGCAGCAGGCCCCCCCTGTATATCAGGAAGGCCGTCAGCCAGGCCGCCGCAAGCTGCCATCCCGCCGAGAAGAACGTCCATTTCCATGAGCCGAGCTCGTCCTTGATCACCGCGAACACGGCGAAGCAGGGAATGTACAGCAGCACGAAAGCCATGAACGCGTAGGCGGACAGCGGCGTGAACTTCTCCGCCAGCGTCTTCTGTAGCGAGGAGGTGTCCTCGTCGCCTTCGCTTATGCTTGAGGTCCCAAGCGCGCCGAAAGTGCCGGAGACTGCGTCTCTGGCGGCCAGCGCCAGCCCTTTGGCGGTTTCGGACAGGTCGTCCGATATGGTGCGTGGCTGCTGTTCCGGTTCTTCCTCAGACTGCGGCGCGTAAAGCTGTGCCATTGTCCCGACCACTATCTCTTTTGCGGCCAGCCCTGTAAGCAGGGCGGAGGCAGCTTCCCAGTTCCCGAAGCCCAGCGGTTTCAGCACCGGCGAGACTGCGGCCCCGGCGCGGCCCATCCAGGATTCCCTTTTTTCAGTCACTCCCCAGGGCATGTTCAGCATGAACCAGACTATTATGGAGATGCCCAGTATGTAGGTGCCGGCCCGCTTAAGGAAGTGGCTGCCCTTTTCCCAAGTGTGGAGCAAAAGGTCTCGCCATGCTGGCAGGCGGTAGGGCGGCAGTTCCATTACGAAGACCGGCGTTTCGCCAGCGAACAGCGTCCGCCGCAGTATGAGGGCGCTGGCCACAGCCGCCATCATGCCCAGCAGGTACATGGACCAGATTATCGTGCCGGCGTTTTCGCGGAACAGCGCGCCCGCGAAGACGGCATATACCGGCAGGCGCGCCCCGCACGACATCATGGGCGCCAGCAGCACGGTCAGCGTCTTGTCCCGGCTGTTTTCAAGAGTGCGCGCGGCATAGACGGATGGCACGTTGCAGCCGAAGCCCAGCAAGAGCGGTATGAACGAGCGCCCGTGCAGGCCGACGGCGCGCATTGCCCGGTCCATTATGAAGGCGGCGCGCGCCATGTAGCCGCTCCCTTCCAGCAGGGTGATGAAAAACATCATCGTGAAGATTACCGGGACGAAGACCAACACCCCTCCCACCCCCGCTATAACGCCCGTGGCTGCTAGTTCTTTGGCCCAGTTAGGGGCGCCGAGCGCGGACATGGCCGCGCCCGTCCAATAGGCCAGTGGGCCTTCGAACAGACCTCCAAGCCAGTCGGCGAACGGTGTGGAAAGGTCGAAGGTAAGCTTGAACAGTAGCCACATGGCCGTGAAAAACAGCGGCAGCCCCCAGAAGCGGTGAAGGGCAAGTGCGTCCAGTTTTTCAGTCAAAAGGAACGCTCCTTCCCCTTCTTTTCGCGCGGCAAACGCGGCGATTTCAGAGGCGGCCCGGTGGCGTTCGTGGGCTATGTCGTCGGCTGCGTCATGCCCGCGCTTGAGGGCTATTCCGGCGGTAAGCTCCTGTGCCAGCTTGGCGCATGCCGGCGGGACTAGCGAGGCTGCGCAGGCGTCGCCTTCCAGCAGGCGCAGGGCCAGCCAGGAATGTTCCACGCCGAGGGCAGAGGAAAGCTTCTCCGCCGCGGCGTCTATGTCGGGCCCGCAGGAGGGCGCGGGCGGCGCCTGCGGCTTTTCCAGCGCGGCTTTTACCGCCAGTTCCAGCACACGCTTCACGCCCGTGCCAGTGCTGGCCACTGTGGACGCCGCTCCCGCGCCGAGGCGGAGCGCCAGCTCTTCCGGACGCAGTTTCAGTCCAAGCGCCGCGGCTTCGTCGCTCATGTTCAGCGCGAAGACCAGCGGTATTCGCAGTTCCGCCAGCTGGACGCTAAGATAGAGGTTGCGCTCCAGGTTGGTCGAGTCCAGCACGTTTATCACGGCGTCGGGCCGTTCTTTCAGCAGGAAGTCCCGCGCGATGGCTTCGTCCTGCGAATAGGGGCTCAGGCTGTAGACGCCGGGCAGGTCCACCAACTCCACCCGCACGCCGCCGACTTCCAGAGAGGCTGTCCTTTTCTCCACGGTCACTTGTTGAGGTTCAGCAAGGGTTGGACACTTCTAGCTAGAAAATAACTT
>JAAYTX010000120.1 GCA_012523635.1 Elusimicrobiota bacterium | reverse complement strand
CCTGCTTTTCGGCACGCACCTGTTCCTCACTTTCCGCCTTGGCTTCATACAGAAGCACGTTCTGTCGGCCATAAAAATTTCATTCAGCCGCAAGCGCGAGGGCGACGGAGAGATAACGCACTTCGCCTCGCTGATGACGGCGCTGGCGGCCACAATAGGCACCGGCAACATAGTTGGCGTGTCCACCGCCGTCGCGGCCGGCGGCCCCGGCGCGGTGCTGTGGATGTGGCTCACCGGCGTGTTCGGCATGGCCACCAAATACGGCGAGGCGCTGCTTTCCGTCAAATACCGCTCAACCAATGCCGCCGGAGCTGTATGCGGCGGCCCGATGTACGTGCTGGAACGCGGGCTGGGGCATAAATGGCTGGGCGTCCTGTTCGCGGCCTTCACGGCCATCGCGGCCTTCGGCATAGGCAACATGGTGCAGTCCAACTCCATAGCCCTGCTGGGCAAGGAAACTTTCGGGCTGTCGCCGGTGCTGACCGGCATAGTGCTGTCCATACTGACAGCGCTGGTCCTGCTCGGCGGCATAAAAAGCATAGCCAGGGTTTGCGAAACGCTGGTGCCGTTCATGGCCATAACCTATGTGGCTGGCTGCCTTGTAATATTGTGGCTCAACCGCGCCCTGCTGCCCGACACCGTACTGCTGATAATCAACAGTGCCTTCACCGGGCAGGCCGCGCTGGGCGGCTTCGCCGGGGCCGGCATGAAGGAAGCAATGCGCTTTGGCATAGCCAGAGGCTTGTTCTCAAACGAATCAGGCCTGGGAAGCGCGCCCATAGTGGCCGCCGCTGCCCAGACCAAGGACCCCGTAAGGCAGGCGCTAGTTTCTTCCACCGGCACTTTCTGGGACACTGTGGTGATTTGTCTTATGACAGGGCTGGTGGTGGTCAGTTCAGGGCAGTGGCAGCTGGGGCTTAGCGGCGCGGCTCTCACCAAAGCCGCCTTCGGCACGGCCCCGCATATAGGGCACTGGGTGCTTACGCTGGGCCTGCTCACCTTTGTTTATTCGACTATTCTGGGCTGGGAATACTACGGGGAAAAGGCCGTGGAATATCTGTTCGGCCCAAGGGCGGCAAAACCTTACCGCGTCATCTGGATTGCAGCGATACTGGCCGGAGCTTGCCTTTCTCTGCCGTCCGTCTGGGCTTTCGCCGACATAGCCAACGCCTTCATGGCCCTGCCAAACATACTGTCGCTGCTTCTGCTTTCAAACGTGATAGCGGCGGAAACAAAGGCCTATTTCGCAAAACCCTACGGAAAATAAAACCTTGAAGAATCAGACAAGCCTGTCCGCAGCAGCGGACAGGTCTTTGGCGAAGGCGGTTTTCAGCAGCGCTTCGGGACTGCCCAGCGCGCTTTCCAAAGCCGGGTCGTAGGCCACCCGCGCAAGCGCCGGGGCAAGGCTTGAAGCGCCGCCATCCTGCGGGGCCAGGTTCTCCACCACTCCGGCAAGAGTGATGCCCCATTCCTCGAACAGGGCCACCGTTTTAGCCGCCAGCGACGCGGAAAGCACCGACGGCGTAACCACGGCAAGGAATTCGGTTTTCCTCACAAGGCGGGAGAATTCCAGCGTGGCATCTCCTATGCCGGGCGGCATATCCACTATAAGATAGTCCAGTTCTCCCCAGCGGGTTATGGCTATAAGCTCGCGCAGGGCGTCCACCACCTCTCCGCCGCGCATGGGCACAGCCTTGCCGCCCAGGAAAAACGCCGAAGACATGAATTTAAGCCCGTGGGCAAGCAGGTGCGGCTCCACGCCGTCAGTCTCCTTGGGGAATGCCGGTTCCGCGCCCAGCACCAGATGGTCTGACGCGCCGGTGAAATCCAAGTCAAGCAGGCCGGTTTTGCGGCCTTTGGCCGCCAGTTGCAGGGCCAGAACGCAGGACACCACGCTTTTCCCCACTCCGCCCTTCCACCCGCTTACGGCTATCACGCGCTTCACGCCGCAAAAGCGCTCCTCTACGGCATAAAGCCTGGGGTCCAGGTTCATTGCTCCCCCCGTATCTCGCGCACATATATGCCGCGCCCCTTCTCCAGCTTGAAATCGGGACTTTTGCAGGCGGGGCATTTTATGTACACGCGCGCGGCTTCCGGCAGGAAATGAACGGCCTCTTTCTCGACCGGATCCAGCGCGGCGCAGTCTTTTTCCGCGAAGGTCTTCCCGCAGGCGCGGCATTTAAAAACCGTAGGTTCGCTCTCCACCACAAGACGCGCGTTGCGCACCGGCTCTGCGGCGCGGGCTTTCAGCTCGGCGAAAATCGTGTCCACGGCCTGGCGGTCTATGCTTTGCAGTTCGCCCAGCACCAGCACTATCTCCCCGACAGTTTTCAGGCTGCTCTCCCGCGCCACCGCTTCGGCCGCCTTTACTACAGAATCCACAAGCGCCCATTCATGCATGGCTATTCTCCACTCTCGGCAATCTCGAACATTTTCCGCACAGCGGCGGCGGCCTTAACCGCGGTCTTGGCGTCCACTTCAACCGTCTGCCCGGCCTGCGGTTTCTTCAGCGCCTGCAAAACGTTTTCCAAAGCCGTCAGCTTCATGTGGCTGCAAATGCGGCACAGCGGCACGAAATTCTTGCCGGGGAAGCGCATGCGGGCCAGTTCCCCCAGCCCGCATTCGGTAACCAGCAGATAGGCCGGGGCCTTGTGCGTGCGCACGTAATCCAGCATGGCCGAGGTGCCGCCCGAATAGTCAGCCTGCGCAACAAACTCCGGCCTGGCCTCAGGGTGCGTCAGTATTTTGGCCCCCGGGTATGCCTTCCTGTAATGCGCCGCCACGGCGGGGCTGAAGCGCTCATGCACCTCGCACGCCCCGTTCCACGGAATAAGGTCTTTTCCCAGCTTGACGCCGAGCTCTGCGGCCAGGTTGGCGGCCATCAGCCTGTCCGGCAGGAAAATTATTTTCTTATGCTTTTTGAACAGGACGCGCAGTATTTTGGCGGCGTTGGCGCTGGTCACTATGCAGTCGCTTTCCGCCTTCACTTCGGCAGTGGTGTTGATGTAGGTGACCACGGGGGCACCCGGGTGCTTTTTCTTCAGCGCGCGCACCTGCGCGACGGTGATGCTGTCGCTAAGACTGCACCCCGCGTCCGGCGCGGGAAGAAGAACGCGTTTTTCGGGATTCAGTATCTTGGCCGTCTCGGCCATGAAGCGCACGCCGCAAAAAACTATGGTATCGGCCTTGGCGGACTGGCAGTCCTTCGCCAGCTGATAGGAATCACCGGTGAAATCGGCCACGCCGGCCAGCAGTTCCGGACGCTGATACACATGCACGGCAAGCACCGCGTTGCGCAGTTTTTTAAGGCGGTTTATTTCCAGCGTCAGCGCGGCCGCGGCGCGTATGTCTTGCGCCGCGCACAACAGCTTCAGCCCGGCCTTTTCCAGCCGACGCGCCTCGGCTTCTACGGCGTGGCGCCCCGGCATTACGCGGCCTCCTTCTCAAGGTCGGGCCTGTTGGTGAATACGCCGCAGGCCCCGCACTCTTTGGCGCGGGCCGCTTCGGAGGCGGTGTTCACGGTGTAAATAAGCGTATGCAGGCCGGCGTCCTTGGCAAGATGGGTTACCTCCGGCGTCAGCTTGCGCAGTGAAAAATTAAGGCTCTCCGCCTTCAGTCCCGCCGCAGCTGAAAAAGCGGAGTCAAAGTCCATGCCGTTAACCAGCACGCCTATGTGCGCGCAACTGTCCAGTTCGCGCAGGCGGCGCAGGGTATCGTGGTCGAAGCTTGAAAAAATGGTGCGCTCGCCTCGCGCGGCGCATACGCGCAGCACTTCCTTTTCCATGCCGCGGTAAATGCCGCCGTCGTTTTTTATCTCGACATTGAGCATGATGTCCGGCCCCAGTATTTCCAGCGCCTGCTCAAGGCTCAAGACGTGTTCAACCCCTTTCCAGCCTGAAAAATGCGCGGCTATGTTGTGCTTTTTCAGTTCCGCAAAACCATGTTCCCCTATTTTCACGTCAACGCCGGCGGTGCGCTTAAGGTCATAGTCATGGTGCACCACCAGCACGCCGTCTGACGAAAGATGCACGTCCAGCTCCACGGCCTTGGCGCCCATTTCAAGCGCGAGGCCGAAGGCGGCGGCGGTGTTCTCGGGCGCGTAATGCGACGCGCCCCTGTGAGCTATATAAAGCATCAGTTCAACAGCCTCCGGCGCAGTATTTCATAATCCTCGTCTGGAATCCGAAGGCCGAGCGTCTTGCTTATGCCCGTTTTGGGGCCGTGGTAATCGGAACCGGCTGTGGCCACCAGCCCGTAGCGCGACGCTATGGCCAGCAGTTCGCGGGTTATTTCCACTGAATGAGACGGATAATAGGCTTCCACCCCGCCCAGCCCGGCAGACACCCATTCCGGGAAGTTCCACTTATCGCGCACCACGCCGGGATGGGCCAGCACCGGAATGCCGCCCGCCGCGCGTATGGCGGACAGCGCCTGAGCCGCCGAGGCGCCCACAGGCGGACGATACCCGGGCTTGCCCGGCACGAGAAATTTGCGGAAAGCGTCCTGACGCGTTGTAGCGAAACCCCTAGTCACAAGCGCGTCGGCCACATGGGCGCGCCCGCGCACGCCGGCGGCTTCGTGCGCGACGTCGTTCTCGTCCAGCCCCACGCCTGATTCCTTCAAGCCGCGCACTATGCTTACTATGCGTTCCACGCGCCGGGCGCGCATCTGGTCCAGAAAGGAAACAAAAGTTTTGTCTGCGGGATTTATGCCGTAGGCCAGTATGTGCAGGTGGTCGTCTTCATTGGTGCTTACTTCAACAGCGTTCACAAACGGCAGTTTCAGCCCTTCTGCGGCCTTGCGGGCCGCCTCGCAGCCGTCCACGGTGTCATGGTCGGCCAGGGCAAAAAGCTCCACCTTTCGCTCTGCGGCGGCATGGGCCACCTGCGCGGGCGAAAGGGTTCCGTCCGAGCGATTGGAATGCGTGTGCAGGTCAACCAGGCGCATCAGCGCGGCCCGGCGTTAAAACACCGGCTGTACTGCCTTTACTTCGGGCACCATTTCCTTGAGGCGTTTTTCAACCACCATCTTCAGGGTCATGGCCGCGCCCGGGCAGCAGCCGCAGGCGCCGCGCAGGCGTACCTTCACCACGCCGTCAGCGGTGATTTCCACCAGTTCTATGTCGCCGCCGTCCGCCTGCAACATGGGCCTTATCGTGTCCAAAGCCTGCTGTACTTTATCTTTCATGTCAGCGCTCCTTTTCTATTCTTAATTTTAAGATATAATGCATAGCGATGGCTACCAGAAACATGCACGGTTCCGGCGACGCCGGGCGCACAGACCTGCCGGGAGGCGGACGGGTGCCCAAAACCCACCCCAGAATACGCTTTTTCGCGGCTTTAGACGAACTTTCCTGCCGCATGGGCGCGGCGCGCGCCATTGCGTGCCCGCCGCTGTGCCGGGAAGCGGAAACGCTTCTCCCCCGCTTCCAGCAGGCGCTTTTCCTGCTTGCCGCCCCCTGCATGGGCGAATGCGCCAAACGCCTGAAAGCCGAACAGCGCTTTCTGGACGCCAAAACGGCGGAGCTTGAAAAAAAGCTGCCGCCGCTTAGGAAATTCGTGCTTCCGGGAAACAATCAGGCCGATGCCGCTCTGCACTGCGCCCGCGCCGCCTGCCGCACCTGCGAACTGCTGGCCTGGGCCCTGCCGGACGGCGCCGCGCCGGCCGTCTACCTGAACCGCCTGTCCTCCTGCCTGTTCGCGCTGGCCAGGCTTTCGTCAAACAAATAGCTTCCGCGCGGCCCGCCAGTTAAGCCACGCCAGCAGCACATAGCCGCAGGACACGGCCAAGGCCGCGCCTTTTGCGCCCATTCCAGGCGCAAGCAGCACCAGCAATGCCGCCGACACGGCCAGCGAAACGGCCAGATGGCGGGCTATAAGCCCTGCCCGCCCGCGATATTCCAGCAGATAGGAAAAATAGACGTTGAATGTGGACGCGAACAGATACGGCAGCAGCCAGGGGAAATAAGCGGCCGCCGCCCTGCTTTCCGCGCCGAAGAGCAAAGACAGCACAGGCCCGCCCAACAGCACCAGCAGCGCGGCAAGCGCGGACGAAAGCAGTCCGTTAACCCGCAAAAGCCTGTCAAAAAGCGGGCGCAGGGCGGCAAGCCCGCCGTCGCGCGAGGCGAAAACCGGCAATACTCCCATGCCCAGCGCCAGTGCCAGGTGCGGAGCCTTGAACATTACCTGCTTGGCCACGGAGTAAAGCCCCACCTCCTCCGGCGGACGGCAGACACCCAGCACTATTGTATCCAGTTCGGAAAGGAGCGCCGTGAACAGTTCGGACGCCAGAAGCGGCGCGGCGTAAAAACCCAGCGCGCGGCTGAAGTCTTCGCCAGTCCCCGTGCCCATATAGTGCCGTAACAGCCACAACCCGCACAATACCGACAGCGCGCACCCGGCGGTGAAACCGCCAAGGGCGCGTTCCGGCGTCGCGGCGGCGGCGAAAAACAGGAGCAGGAAAACTATCTTGCCGGAATACTCTGCGGCGTTGAGAGCGCAGTTGAAATCTATGCGGCGCAGGCCGATGAAAAACTCCTTGAACTGCTCAACATACCCGCATAAGAACAGCAGTGGCGCGGACAGGCGCAGCAGCGGCCCCAGTTCCGGCCTGCCCAGCGCGGCAGACAGCGGCCCGGAAAGCGCCAGCCACAGCAGGGCGAAGAAAAGGCTGGCCCAGAAACGCAGTTTCAGGGCGCTGCGCAATATGTCAGGCAGCACGGCAGCCTTGTCGTGTTCGGCTATGTATTTCCGCGACGAGTGGTTAAGGCCGAAGCATGAAAAAATCATCGCCACCGAAAAGACCGAATAAAACACGCTCCACAGCCCGTAATCATGCAGGCCCAGCCTGCGCACCAGCAGTATCTGCACTGCGTAGAACAAAGCGAAGGTGACGCCCTTGGTGGCGAAACCCCAGAAAATCTGCGGCGAATGGTTTTTGAGCATAAAGCCACACCTATTATATGTATTTGCCGCCCCCCATTGTCCGGGCCGCGCATTCTTCATAGAATTAATAAAGCAATGCTCCGCTACCTTTCTCTGCGCGACCCCTCGCCCGACCTGCTGAAAAAAATCATAGGCCTGTATAAAGCCGCAGGCTGGCACGAACCTTCCGACACGACTGGCAGATACCGACGCATGGTGCGGGGAAGCCACTGCTTCCTGCTGGCAATGGACAAAGACGGGACCGCAGGCATGGCCCGCGCCGTAAGCGACGGGGCCAACGACGCCTATATACAGGATGTTTTCGTCCTGCCCGGCCGCAGGAGAAGCGGCATAGCCACCGCGCTGGTCAGAACACTGCTGGCGCAACTTAAAAAAGACAGGCTGAAATGGATAGGCCTGATTTCCCATCCGAAGGCGGCGCGCCTTTACAAAGCCTGCGGCTTCCGCAAAATGCGCGGTTTCGCGCCAATGAGACTTTCAAAATGAACTTCGTCCCGATATCCACCGCCGAATACAAGCGCCTGGAGCCGTTTTTCCGGCGCCAGCCACATATATTGAGCCCCTACTGTCTTTCCGGGCTTGTGTCGTGGAACAACTGCGCCTACAACAACTACTACGCCGCCGACAGCGGCGTGCTGTACATCTATGAAAATCACGAGGAAGAGGGCAAGGCCTCATACCTGCTGCTGCCAATCGCCAACGAAAGGGAGTTCTCCCCGGCGGAACTGGCGCAGGCGCTGGCCAAAACCGGGCGATGCGAATTCCGCTTCGTGCCCCAGCCTTATATAGAAAAGCACAAAGCGGAACTGGAAAAGATTTTTTCGATACACGAGCAGAAGGATTTCGAAGATTACGTCTACCTGCAAAAGGACCTTGCCCTGCTGGAAGGCCGCAAATACGCCAAAAAACGCAACCTGGTGCGGCAGTTCGAGCGCGAATACCTCGCCCCTGGCCGGGTGAAGACCGAACCCATAGCCCGCGCAAACATACACCAGTGCCTTGAACTGGCCGACCGCTGGTACAAAAACTACGCCGACGCCGGCGGCGCGCAGAACCCCGAACTGCACTGCGACCGCAACGCCCTCCTGCACACGCTGGACAATTTCGGCCAGACGCAGGCCAAAGGCCTGCTGATACTAGTGGACGGAGCGCCCTCGGGGCTGGGCATAGCCTCGCGCCTTAACGCCGACACCGCCGTGCTGAACTTTGAAAAGGCCCTGCCCACCATAAAGGGCCTGTACCAGTATCTGGACAAGCTGTGCGCGGCAGTGCTCGGCGAAGGCTACGCCTACATAAACAAAGAAAGCGACCTCGGCGACCCCGGCCTGCGCCAGGCCAAGGAATCATATTTCCCGGTACTGCGCGTGAAATCCTATTCCCTCAAACCTAAAAAATGCGGCGCACAGCCGCACGTTGTTCCGTAAACAAAAAACCCCGCCGAAGCGGGGTTTTTATTCTTGCTAAAACGACGCTTATTTGGCCTCGGCCTTCTCCGCCGTCTTCTCAGCCGCCTCTTTCTGCAGGTCAAGCAGGCTCTTGGGCTCCTTGTCCAGCAAGCGGTAGGGATTGTCGGCAAAGCCCATGAGGTAGACCACCGCGTCTATGTTGCCGGGCGACATCTGGCCTATGGCGTCGGCGCCGGGATAGAAGCCGCCTCCGCCTCCCTTGGGCGAAAGCTCTATGGTCAGCGCGAAAACGTTATGCGCGGCGTACAGCCAGTCGGTGAAATCTCCGGTGGCGACATACATCTCGCTGGACTTGCTGGGCCGGTAGCCGGTCAGTTTGGCCACGTCCGAGGTCATCTTCTTGAACACCTGCAAATCCTTGGCGCTGCTTATGTCCCCTTCGCTGCCGCCCCAGGGATACATAACGTCGCCGCCATAGCTGTGGTAGGAGATGCAGATGGTGACTTCCGGATGTCCGTCGAAAAACGCCTTTACGGTCTGGCTCTCGGGCTCCGAGAAAGCCGAGGGGCCGCGGTAGGTGTCGGCCGAAGGGTTGGGCGAGGCGCCGGGGCCGCCCCAGAACGAATCGTAGTTGCGGTTAAGGTCCACGCCGATGTTGCCGTCGGGCAGCTTGCGGGCGTTCTTGCGCCAGTAGTGGTAGGAACCGCCAACGATGTCGTACTCCGCTCCGTCGGGGTTCACGCTGGGCAGGACATACACGTCCACGTTCTCAAGCAGGGTCTTTATCTTGGGATTGTCCTTATTGGAAAGCAGGAAGGAAGCCACGTTAAGCGGCACTTCCGCGCTGACGTGTTCGCGGGCATGGTGCTGGCCTACCAGCGCTATGGCCGGCTTTTTGGGCGCGTCCGGGCCGCGGGAGTCGTATTTCGGATTGGGCAGGCTTATCTTGATAACGGCTATGCCGCGCCCGCCGGAGCTTGCGCCAGCCGTGCCCAGCGCCGCCGCGCCGACATTCTGCTTGGCGAGGTCCTTTAGCATCGAGTTCTGCTCGTCGTAGTTATGGTAAATCTGGTCCTGCTGCGGGAAATCGCGCCCCATCGAGGCGTTGTATTTCTCAAGGCTGGTTTTGAACTGGACCTTGAAGCCCGCGCGCTCCACAACCTCAAGCAGGCCTGAGGAAATCACGCCTGCCACGGTGCCGCCCTTTATTTCGGCTATGTCCAGGCCTATCTCGGCCAGGCGGGAACGCTCGGCCGGGCCGGAGCAGCGCACCACCACCCAGTAGCGCCCTTCAGGGATAGCGGACATTTCCGGGGCGGGAACGGGGGCATCGGTAAGCCCGCGCGCGGTTATCTGCGCTACGGCCTTGGTGCTGACTGTTTTTGCGGCGAAAGAAGGCGAGACGGACAGCAGGCACAACAGCGACAGCAGGAATCTCATCGGTTTCTCCCTGATATTATGGAAAACATAAAT
>JAAYTX010000012.1 GCA_012523635.1 Elusimicrobiota bacterium | reverse complement strand
TCATCAAGCGCTTTGTGGAAGAGCGCGAACTTACAATGATGCTGGCCTGCGACATCTCCGGCTCCCTGCATTTCGGCTCCCGCAACAAGCTGAAGAACCGCATCGCCGCGGAACTCTCCGCCCTCTTCGCCTTCTCCGCCCTGCAGAACAACGACAAGGCCGGGATAATGCTTTTCTCGGACCAGCCGGAACTTTACATACCGCCGCGCAAGGGGCGCAAGCACGTGCTGCGGCTGGTGCGAGAAATACTGGCGCACGAACCTCGGCACCGCGGCACCGACATAGCCGCCTGCCTGGACAATCTGAACCGTGTGCTGAAGCGCAAGGGCATTCTGATAATCATCTCCGACTTCGCCGACGACAAGGACTACGCCAAGCCCCTGCGCCTTGCCGCGCGCCGCCACGACCTGATACCGGTATACCTTGAAGACCCGCTGGAAGCGGCTCTCCCGAAACTCGGCGCGGTATTGCAGACAGTCGACCCCGAAACCGGGGAATTATGCTCCTGGGATTTAAGTTCCGAAAGCACGCGCCGCGCACTGCGCCAGAAACGCGAGGAACGCCTGGAGCGGCTGAACAAGCTCTTCACCTCAATGGGAGTAGACTGGATAAGGATAGATTCCTCAGGCTCGCTGATAGACCCGGTGGTGCGCTTTTTCAAGAACAGGGCCAAGAAACTGAAATGAAACGCCTGACTCCGCTCTTTCTTCTTTCATGGCTGCTGGCGCTGCCGGCCTCCGGCGCGGCACAGCAGGACGCCGCATTTAAAATAGCCAAGCCGCAGGCCATAACGCTGGCCACGCCGTTCCAACTGGACTTTGAAGCAGCCCTCCCCGGCTCCAACTGCGCCATGTCCATAGACACCGCGACGCAGACCTCCGACGCATTTGAAATAACTTCCATCACGCCGCAAAGCGGCCCGAAAGCCAACCCCAAAACATTCCGCTTAGACGCCATCCCGTTCGCGCTGGATATCGCCACTTTCCCGGCCCTGTCCTGGAAGCTGAGCTGTCCCGGGCAGGAACCGGCCATAGTAAAAAGCCCGGAACTGCCGTTTCAGGTGCTGCCCGTCTCCACGCCTACGGCGGGCGGGGGGGATATCATAGATATCCGTCCACAGTACGCGCCGCCTTTCCACATGCCGTGGTGGGCCTGGCTGGCGCTGGGCGCGGCGATTGCCGCCCTGTACTGGTATCTGCGCCGGAGACGCGAGGAAAAGCAGGCTCTGGAACAGTCAATGCCGGATACCCGTCCGCCGCACGTGCGCGCGCTGGACGAACTGGACGCCCTGCTCATCTCCCAGCTTTGGGAGGACGGGCGCTTCATGGAATTTTACATACGGCTTTCGGCGATATTGCGCTCGTATTTCGAACGCCGCTTCGGCCTTAGCGCCGACAGGCTGACCTCGCTGGAACTTTACCGGGCGCTGCAGAAAGCGCCGGAAACACAGCAGGTGGCAGGCTCGGCCCGCACCCTGCTGAATGAATGCGACATGGTTAAATTCGCCAAACAGGTGCCCACGGCGGCGCAGAAAGACGCGGCTGTGGAAAAAGCGCGGGACATTGTAAACCAGACCGCTCCGCCGCCAATGCCGGAACAACAGGCTGTCAAATGACTTTCGCCAATCCTTATTTCCTCCTGCTGCTGATACCGGCCGTGGCGGCCGTGCTGGCGGCGCTTGTTGGCGGCTCGGGAACCGGGGCACGGCTGTCCTTCCCGAAACCGGCCGGCCTCCAGCCTGAAAAAACCTTCTATGCCGCCATGGCCCGCAACCTGCCACTGATATTGAGGCTGGCCGCCCTGATACTGCTCATAGTCGCGCTGGCGCGCCCGCAAAAAGTGTCGAGACAGGAAATCCCGCCGTCGGAGGGCGTGGACATAATGCTGTGCCTTGACACCTCGCCCAGCATGGGCGGCCTGGACTTCGACCCCTATACCCGAATGGAAGCCGCAAAGCGCACGGCCAGCGAATTCATAGCCAAACGGCCGGGAGACCGCATCGGGATACTTGTCTTCGGCGGGGTGCCGCTTCTGCAATGCCCGCTTACGCAGGACCATGCGGCCCTGCAGGAATACCTGGACAGCACCTACCTGAACATGACGCACCGCGACGGCACCGCGGTGGGCGACGCGATAGCAGCCTCTGTCGCGCACCTCAGGCACAGCACAGCCAAAAGCAGAATCATCGTCCTGCTCACGGACGGGCGCTCCAACACCGGCTCGATATCCGACCCGACGCTGGCGGCAAAAGCCGCCGCCTCCTACGGCATAAAAATCTACGCCATAGGCACCGCGGGAAAAGGCCCTGCCAAGGTGATAATGCAGGACCCGCTGACGGGGCTTCAGCAGTTCGGGATAATACAGGACGACCTGGACGAGGACTCGCTGTCCGAAATAGCGCGCATCACCGGCGGCGACTTCTTCCGCGCCACCAACTACTCGGAACTGCAGAACATCTACTCGCGCATAGACTCTCTGGAAAAAACCAAATACAAGTCCCGCGTCGACATCAACTATCAGGACAAGTACATGCTGTTCCTGCTTCCGGCGCTGCTCCTGCTGCTGGCGGAATACCTGCTAAGCAGAATCGTTTTTGTGAGGCTGCCCTGACATGGACCTCTTTAGAAACCCGATAGTGCTGCTATGGACGGCGCTGGCCCTGGGGGTGGCCCTGCTGGCTTGGTATGCCGGGCACAGGCGCAGGCAGCTGCTTATGGCCGCGCTGGGCGACCCGGAACTGATAGCCGAGCTGTGCCCTCCCGGGATAAACCGCCGCCGGAAGCTGAAGAATTTCCTGCTGCTGGGTGCGCTGGCCCTGTCTTTCCTGGCCTGGGCCGGCCCGCAGTGGGGTGTGGAGCTGGTGTCCAGCGAGATGATGACAAACCACATCATCATAGCCGTGGACACCTCCTACTCCATGCTGGCCCGAGACATAAAGCCCTCGCGCCTTGAAAACGCCAAACGCATGCTCCGCGCGCTGGTGGACCAGTTGGGCGGCTACCGCGTGGGTATAATCGCGTTCAGCGGCCAGGCGTACGTCCAATGCCCCATCACTACCGACCCGGACGCGCTTAAATATTTCATCTCTTCTTTAGAGGCTGGAATGCTGCCGGAACAGGGCACCAACATTTCAGACGCGGTGGGCCTGGCTTCCGGCATGCTGGCCAAATATCCCGGGCACAAGGGCCTCATACTGCTCACCGACGGAGAAGACCATTCAAAAAATATGGAGCAGGCCCTGAAAACCGCCGAGGAGACGGGCATCAGCATACTTGCGGTCGGAATAGGCAGCCCGGAGGGGGACCTGATTCCGGTGCAGAACGCCAGCGGCGCGGTGGAATACCGCAAAAACAAGGACGGGAAGACGGTGGTCAGCAAACTTGGCGAAAAGGAACTGATGGACATGGCCTACAAGACCAAGGGCGTGTATGTCCGCTACACCGACCCGGATTCCGTCACAGCCAGCCTTTACCGCGCGGTGCAGGACCTGGGCTCCTCCAAATGGAAGTCCCGTGCCGCCACGGCATACAAAAACCGCTATCAATGGCCCTTATTGTTAGCATTGCTGCTGCTTTTGATAGAATTTCTTATTCCGGAGACCGGCGCTGCGCCTTTGCGCCTGCGCGGCCCGAAACCCTGACAGATGAAGCCGCTTATTCTCCTGTTGTCCTGCCTGGCTTTCCTGCCGATACTGGCGGGCGAGGGGTTTTGCTCCGGCAACGCGGACAAGCTGCTCAGGCAGGGCAACCGGGCTTTCAGCGAGGAAAAATACGACCAGGCTCTCGAAAATTACGCGGGAGCGCTGAAAGAATCCCCTAAAAACGGGAAAATCTATTACAATGCGGCGAACACGCTCTACAAAATGAAGCAGTACGACCAGGCGGTGGAATCCTACGCTCCGGCAGCCGAAGACAAGAGCGTATCGCAAAGCGCGCTATTCAACCAGGGCAACGCCTATTTCCGGCAGGACAAATTCCCCGAAGCCGTGCAGAGCTACAAGCAGGCGGTGCTCTTGAACCCGCAGGACAGGGACGCTAAATATAACCTCCAGATGGCGCTGGAACGCCAGAAAAACAAGCGCTCATCCTGCAACAACCCTAAAAAGGGCGGGGGGGAAGACAAAAAACAGCAGGACAAGAGCGATTCGCAGCAGGAGCAGAACAAGGACAAAAGCGCCGCGCAAAGCAAAGCCAGCCGCGACAGCGACGGAAAGGACAAGAACCGGCAAGACAAACAGGACGGCGACAATCAGGACCAGCAGCAACAGCCCAAAGGCGGCATGTCCAAGGAGGAGGCGGACCGCCTCCTGCAAATGGCCAAGGAAAAAGAAAACGAGGCGGGGCAGAACCGCAAGATACAGGCCCTGCGCCAGAACGTAGACAAGAAGCAGCCTCCTTCAAGCACGGAGGACTGGTGATGCCGCGCGCCTTCAAAACCTGCGCGCTTCTTCTGCTGAGCGCCGCCTGCCTGTGGCTGAACCCGCCGCGCGCGCAGGCCGCCCAGCCCGCCCTCACCATCACCGCCGAGACGGACAAAACGACACTCGGCCTCAGCGATTCGCTGACGCTTGCAGTGACAGTAACCAGCAACGGGGCCGACGTGCCCGAGCCGCACCTGCCCTCGCTGCCCAACTTCAACGTATACTCCTCCGGGCAGAGCAACAATATCTCCATAGTGAACGGGCGCGTCTTCTCCTCGCAGGTCTACAGCTACAGCCTCACCCCCCGTTTCGTGGGCCAAGCCACCATTCCGCCGATAACGCTCAATGCCGGCGGCCGCACCTATCAGACCGACGCGATACAGATAACCGTTGTGCCAGCCGGCCGCGCGCAGCAGTCCGCGACGCGGCAGACCAAAGCCGTGCGCCCAGTGCGGGCCCGACCGGCCCGCAGGACATCGGGGCAGCAGCAGTCCCAGCAGGACGCTCTGTCCGAGGAAGAGACCGCATTCGTCAAAGCGTCTGTCAGCAACAAAAACCCCTATGTGAACGAGCAGGTGAACCTGACCGTCCGTTTCTACACCGCTGTGCCGCTCATGGGCAACCCGCAGTACACGCCGCCGACTTTGCACGGCGTGCTTTCCGAAGATTTGCCGCCGGTGCGCACCGGCACCGAAACCATAAACGGACGGGCCTACAACTACAGCGAAATAAAGAGCGCGCTGTTCGGCGCGGTATCCGGCAAGGCCGACATCGGCCCCGCCAAGGTGCAGTACCAGCCGCGCACTGACGACATGATAGACCCCGACATGCCTGACTTTTTCCAGCGCTTCTTCGCGCAGGGACTGTCCGGCGCTCAAAGCAGGGAAACGGCGTCCTCGCCGCTGGCCCTGGAGGTGAAACCGCTGCCCGAGGAAGGCAAGCCGGCCGCGTTCTCCGGAGCAGTAGGCAAATACTCCATTTCCTCGTCGGTGGACGTCAAGGAGCTGAAGACCGGCGAGGCGCTGAACCTTATAATAACTGTATCCGGCACCGGCAACCTCAAAACCATAGCGCCCCCGAAACTGCCGGACATGCCCAATTTCCGCGTCTACGACATGGTGACCTCGCTGAACATGACAAAGTCAGGCGACTTGGTGCAGGGTTCCAAAACCTTCAAAACCATATTGATACCCAAGGCCTCAGGCCTGCTCACGCTGCCTCCGGTACAGTTCGCTTATTTCGACCCGTCCGACTCCTCCTACCACTCCGAGGAAACCCGCCCGCTGCAGATAAAGGTCAGCCAGGGCGCGCCGCAGGCCCAGCCTGCGGTCTACGCCTCTTCCGGCAATCCCGGCGCTTCGGTGACCACTCTGGGCGAGGATATCCGCTACATATCAGAAAACAAGCCCCGTTCGCCTCTCAGCGCGCGCCTGCAGGCGGTAAACGCGCTCGGGCGCGCCAACTACATTCCGCTGGCCCTCTTCGCCCTTTCAGCCCTGATAGTCCTGGTGCGCAACAGCGGCAACAACGATCAGGCGCTGCTTAAATTCCGCAAGGCCTATTCAAGCGCAAAAACACCTGCCGGCGCGGCGCAAAAATTCTTCGCCGCGGGGCAGACGGCGCAGGGAGCAGCGGCGCTGTCGGAAGCCATGAACACCTATCTGTGCGGCAAGCTCGGCTGCCCGTTGGGCAGCCTGCGGCTGAAGGAGATAGAGGAACGCCTGAAAAACGCCTCCGCGCAGGTGCGCCCGGAAACCATAGAACGCCTGGACAAGCTGTGGCAGGAACTGGAACTGCTGCGCTTCGCGCCTTCTCAGGCAGACGGAGCGCGACTTAAACAGCTGCCCGACGACATGCTTGAACTTTTCCGCACGCTGGACAAGGAGCTCAGGAAATGAAACTGAACGCGGCGCTGGCCGTGCTGCTTTTCTGCGCCAATGGCGCGGCTCCGTGCGCCGCGCAGGAACCCTCTGCCGACGCAGCGGCTCTGTACCAGGCAGGGCAATTCGAGCAGGCGGCTTCCGCATATGAAAAACTTTCCGCCGCGCAGCCGGAAAACCCCTATTATCTCTATAACCTCGGCAACGCCTATTTCAAAATAAACCGCATAGGAAAGGCTGTGGCCTGCTACCGCCGCGCATTCGAACTGGAACCACGCGATTCCGACATCCGCGCCAACCTGGCTTTCGCGATGAGAAAGGCGGGGGACGAGCTTGTCCCTTCCGGCATGCCGGAAGTCCTGTATACGCTGTACCGCTATCTGTCCCAAAAGGAACTGGGCGGCCTGTTCTGGCTGCTGTGCTGGTTTTCGCTCATTCCGGGCACGGCCTGCCTGTGGTCGGCAAGGGCGCGCAAAATCCTGCTGCCGCCTGCGCTGGCGCTTGGCGCTGGCGCGGCTTTCTGCGGCCTTTGGCTTCTGGCCCGCTCCAACACCGGGGACCTGAACCCGGCCGTAGTGGTGCAGCAGCAGGCGGAAGTGCGCACCGGGCCGGGGGAAAACTTCACAGCTGCCGCCTCGGTGCCTGAAGGGCATACGCTTGACATACTGAAAACGCAGGATGACTGGTATCTGGTGGCAGTGAAAAAAGAAAACCTCAAAGGCTGGGTGAAAGCCTCCGCACTGGAGAAAATATGAACCGTTTTATTCTTGTTACGGCGCTGTCGCTGTCTGCGGCGGTATGCGCCGCGGCGGCAGACACCGCCTGCTCCCGCCTTCAGGTGAGCCGCCTGGACGGGCATGCCAGGATTCACTCGCAATCCGCCAGCTACGACCTCAAACGCGGCGACGCGCTGCCGTCCATGTCCGCAGCCTCCGCCGATGTGCAGGTAAGCACCGGCGCTTTCGAACTGCTGGCCTGCGGCGAGTTCCGCATCCGTTCAGGGGCAGGCGCGGCCTTCGCCCTGCAGGGCAACGACGACGGAAGCCTGACGCTCAAGACGGCAGAAGGCTCCGCCCCTGTGCAGCTAAGCGACGCCGCAGGCAACGTGCTGGTGGCTACGCCAGGCACCGAAGTGTCGTCAAAACGCAGCAAGAAAAAAGCCGAATACGCCGTGGCGCGCGGCAAGGCCGTATTGACCGACACCAACGGCAGTTCCTACATACTCAAGGAAAAAAGCCGCCGCGCGGTGGATGCGGAAAAAATAACCGCGCCTAAATCGGTGCTGCCGCAGGAAGCCGCCGGCAACACCGAAGAAGCGGGTACGGAACAGCCTCAGGAAAATCCCATCCAGGACAACTCACATGAAACTGCTGCCGGAAACTGAAGAACTGCTGCAAACCCTGCAAACCCTGGGCCGCCATTCCGACGGCCTGGCCCAATTCGCCCAGAAAATAGCCCAGGCATTCAGAAGCGGCAACAAGCTTCTTGTGATGGGAAACGGCGGAAGCGCCGCCGACGCCCAGCACATCGCCGCAGAATTCGTGGGCCGCTACCGCCGCGAACGGACCGGCCTGCCGGCGCTGGCGCTCAACACCAACACCTCAACCATCACCTCGGTGGGAAACGACTACGATTTCAACAGCATCTTCTCTCGCCAGATAGAGGCTTTCGCCGTAAAAGGCGACGTCGTAATAGCGATTTCCACTTCCGGCAACAGTCCCAACGTGGTCAAGGCCGTGGAGAAGGCGAAAGAACGCGGCTGTTATGTGGTGGGCATGCTTGGCTGCGGCGGCGGTAAACTCAAGGACATGGTGGACCTGCCGCTGGTGGTGGACAGCGCCAAAACGGCGCGCGTGCAGGAATGCCACATCCACATGGCGCACATAGTCTGAGGGATGGCCGAAGACATGCTGGCAAAGGCGGCCTAGGCGGTGCGCCTGAAACCGGACTGCAGGCATTATCTGGGCTGGCGTCCCTGCGCCCCGGCCAAGCAATCCGGGGCCCGCTGCCAGGACTGCGCCAGCTACGAACGGCGCGGCAAATCCATATTGATAATAAAACTGGGCGCGGCGGGCGACGTATTGCGCACCACCTTCCTCCTGCCAGCGCTTAGCCGCAAGGCAGGCCGGGGCGCGAACATAACCTGGCTTGCGGCCAAAGCCTCGCTGCCGGTTCTGCAAAATCCTTTTATCTCCTGCAAGCTTGACGCCGATTCCCCTGCCTCGGCAGCAGTTTTGCTGGCCCGGACATGGGACGAGGTCTACTGTCTTGAAAACAGCAGCGAAGCCGCCGCTTTCTGCGCCGCCGCCAAAGCGCGAAAGAAATACGGCTTCACGCTATCATCCGGCGGCGCGATAACCCCGCTTGGCTCCGCCGCCGCCCTGTGGCTTGAACTGGCCTGCGACGACACGCTGAAAAAAAACAACTCCCTTTCCTATCAGGAAATAATGCTTAAAATCTGCGGGCTGGGCGGGAAAATAACCCCGCCCCTTTTCACGCCCTTGGCACCGGCGCTTGGGAGAGCGCGCGCCATTCTGGGGCGCAAGCCGGGCCAAACGCTGGTGGGCCTCAACACCGGCGCGGGAAGCCGCTGGCCCAAAAAAATGCTGTCGGCCCGGGACAGCGCGGACCTCTGCCGCCGGATACTCGCCTCGGACAAAAAAATTTCAATCATCCTGCTGGGCGGCCCGGAACAGGCTCAGCCCCACGCCCTGATAAAATCGCTGGTAAAAAACAAACGCCTTATCAGCGCAGGAACGGACAACAGCTTTGACGTGTTTGCGGCCCTGATCTCACTTTGCGATACCGTGATATGCGGCGACACGCTGGCCCTGCACTCCGCCGCAGCCGCCGGAACGCCATGCGTCGCGCTGTTCGGCCCGACGAGCAAAAATGAGATTTACGATTACGACGGCATGGTGGAAAAGCTGGACGCCGGGCTTGACTGCCTGTGCTGTTACGGCGACTGCGGAAAAACGCGCCACTGCATGAACGCATTGCGCGGAGAAGAGATTCTGACCGCGCTCAAAAAACAGCTGGCCTTCAAAAACAAGGGGAGGGGAAAATGAAAGTGGTCATTCTTGCCGGAGGCCTCGGCACCAGAATAAGCGAGGAGTCCCACCTCAAGCCAAAGCCGATGATAGAAATCGGCGGCAAGCCCATACTCTGGCACATCATGAAAGGTTTTCTGCAACAGGGCTTCGGCGAATTCGTAATATGCACCGGCTACAAGGGCTTCGCTATAAAGGAATACTTCGCGCACTATTTCCTGCACGAGTCCGACGTGACTTTTGATTTCGCCTCCCCGGACAAGCCGGTGATACACAACAACCGCTCCGAACGCTGGAAAGTGACGCTGGTGAACACCGGTGAAAACACCATGACCGGCGGAAGAATCAAGCGCGTTGCCTCCTACCTGGACAAAGAGCCTTTTTTCATGACTTACGGCGACGGCGTCGCCGACGTGGACCTGAAAAAACTGCTGGACTGCCACAGGAAAAGCGGCAAACCGGCCACAGTAACGGCCACCCGCCCGCTGGGCCGCTTTGGCGCGCTTGAGCTTGACGACCTCGGCTCCGTGCGCAATTTCACCGAAAAGCCGCAGGGCGCCGGCTGGATAAACGCCGGGTTCTTCGTGCTGGAACCGCAGGTCCTGGATTACATAGACGGTGACGCCACCCTGTTCGAAGCCGAACCGCTGTCCCGCCTTTCGTCCGAGGGCAAACTTGGAGCCTACCGCCATGACGGCTTCTGGCAGCCCATGGACACTCTGCGCGACAAAAACCACCTGGAAAGCCTCTGGGCATCGGGCAAAGCCCCGTGGAAAACCTGGAAGGATTGAAATGCGCGGCGATTTCTGGCACGGCAAAAAGGTCTTCATAACCGGCTGCACCGGCTTCAAGGGCTCCTGGCTGGCGCTGTGGCTGTACAGGCGCGGCGCAACGCTGCGCGGTTATTCGCTGAACCCGCCCACCAAGCCCAGCATGTACGAACGCTGCGGGCTGCGCCGCCTCTACCCGGCCAGAATCGCCGACGTACGCGACTACAAAACCCTGCGCGCAGACATGGCCGCCTTCGCACCCGACATAGTTTTCCATCTGGCGGCACAACCGCTGGTGCTTGAGTCCTACAAACAACCGCTTTACACCTATGAAACCAATATAATAGGCACGGCCAACGTGCTGGAAGCCGCCCTGCGCGTGCCCTCGGTCAAAGCGGTGGTCAACGTCACTTCTGACAAATGTTACGAGAACACCGGCGCGGCGCGGCGTTATTGCGAATCGGACCGGCTGGGCGGAGACGACCCTTATTCCAGCAGCAAGGCCTGCGCCGAACTGGTGGACGCGGCCTACCTTAAATCCTTTTACGTTCCCGCCGGGAAAGGGCTGGCCTCGGCCAGGGCCGGGAACGTCATAGGCGGGGGGGATTGGGCCGCGGACAGGCTATTGCCCGACTTCGTTCGCGCCGCACTGACGTGCAAACCCATGTTTATAAGAAACCCGGGCCACACCCGCCCCTGGCAGCATGTGCTGGAACCGCTGTGCGGCTACATCCTGCTGGCTGAAAAGCTTTATGCCGCCCCGAAACGCTACAGCGGCGCATGGAACTTCGGCCCCGGCCCCGGAGGCGCGCGCCCCGTGAAGGAAGTAATCGAACTGGCACGCAAGGCCTGGGGCACCGGCGCTTCATGCAAAATCAGCCGTTCTTCTGCGCACGAAGCCAAACGCCTTGAACTGAACTCGGCCAAAGCAAAGCGCGAACTCGGCTGGCGGCCCAAATGGCGGCTTGAAACGGCGGTCGCGAAAACCGTGGCATGGGCGAAAGCCTCGCGCACGAAACAGGACATGCTGGCGTATTCACTGTCGCAGATAGCCGAGTACGAGACCCTATGATATTGATATGCGGCGGCGCCGGCTATATTGGCTCGCACGTCAACAAACTGCTGTTCCGCGAAGGGCGCCAGACTCTGGTATTGGACAATTTCGTCCGGGGCCACAGGCAGGCCTGCCGCTGGGGTTCGCTCGCGCAGGGGGACATCGGCGACGCCGATTTTCTCAACGAGGTCTTCACCCGCCACAAAATCTGCGCGGTGATGCACCTGTGCGCGTATTCCTGCGTTGGCGAATCGGTGCTGAAGCCCGAGCTGTATTACGAAAACAACGTAAAAAACACGGTGACGCTGCTGAACGCCATGGCCCGCCACGGCGTGCGCGACTTCATATTCTCATCATCGGCCGCAGTGTTCGGCGCGCCGGACAAAATGCCTCTGGACGAAAATTCCACGCTGGCACCGGTGAACCCCTACGGGCGCACCAAGCTGATGGTCGAAAAACTTCTGCCGGATTACGCTAAGGCTCATGGC
>JAAYTX010000119.1 GCA_012523635.1 Elusimicrobiota bacterium | reverse complement strand
GGATGCGCAACTTCGCGCCGACCAGGACGCCCTTGCCGCCGCAGTGAACAAGGCCGGGGTCGACATCTTCTCCGGCTATTCCGACATGCTGGCCCAGGACGACAAGACGGATACCCAGACCATAGCCCGCTACCTGCTAAGCATGAGCGCGGCCGCCGTTTCCTGGGAAAGGACAGCACCGCCAGTCTGCGGGCTGGGCCCGGCCGGGTCCACAGAATGCACGGTAAACATAAAAGGACGGATACACCAGCGGGGCAAAAGCGACCCGGCGTTCACCATACAGATATCCAACGACTTCAAGCCGCTGTATAAAAACGCCGAGCAGGTTTCCTTCGGGGTCAGGACTTCGCAGCAGTGCTACCTATACATACTCACCGTGGACGAGACGCAAAACACCTACATGCTCTACCCTAATGCGGCGATTACAAACAACCTTGTAAAACCGGGCCAGCTGGTCGCATTCCCCGACAGGCAATCCGGAATAACCCTAAATGCGGTTATTCCGGACGGCCGCGACAACGTGCCGGAAATCCTGCACCTGATTGCGACAAAACAGCCGCTGCTCTCCTGGGACGACATGAAAGAGGATTCCGTGGGCCCGTTCAAGGTGCTTTCGGCGGGCGCCATGCCGTTGTTGATGGAAAAACTGGGAGCGCTGGACCGCAGCCAGTGGACAATGAGAGTCCTGCCCTATCAGATAGTGCGGTAACTTCAGTCTCCGCCGCCGGAAGGGCAGTCCTCTCCCTTCGCTCCGGTGAAGAGCCAGTTAAGGAAGATTGCCGAAACGGCGCACAGAAGCAGGCCGTTGCCCGCCATGTGCTGGACAAACGCGGGACACTTGGCGAACAGAGACGGCGTCATGGCGCTGCCTATGCCAAGTCCAAGCGATATCGCCACGATAAACATATTCCCCTGCCTGTTGTAATCCACCTCGGACAGCGTCCGTATTCCGGATGCGGCCACCGTGCCGAACATGGCCAGCGCGGCCCCGCCCAGCACAGGCGCTGGTATTGAAGCCACCACTATGGCCAGCTTTGGCAAAGTCCCGAGCAATAGCAGTATGACGCCGCCGAAAGCTATTACATAGCGGCTTTTGACCTGCGTAAGCGCCACCAGCCCAAGATTCTGGCTGAAAGTGATGTAAGGAAATGAATTCAGCACGCTTCCGATAATTGCGGCAATGCCCTCGGCGCGCAGGCCGGCCGACACTTCCTTCCGCCCGACGCAAACGCCGGTTATGCGCCCCATGCTGAGGAAGACGCCCGTGGATTCCATCACGGTCACCAGCATGACGCACAGCATGTTCAGAATTGCCGCCAGATGGAATTTAGGCAGGCCGAACCAGAACGGATGCGGGAAAGCGGCCCACGGCTCCGCACCAATTCCGGACAGGCTCATTTTTCCGGCCAGCAGCGCCGCCAGCGACCCTGCCGCCATTGCCAGCAGCAGCGCTATGGCGGAAATGAAATGCCCGCCGAAGCGGGTGAACACCGTTATCAGTACAATAACACCCGCCGCCAGACCCAGATTGAAAGGAGCGCCGAAATCAGCCGCTCCGTTGCCGCCTGCCGCCCAATTAAGCGCGACCGGAAGCAGATTTACTCCTATAGCAGTGATTACGCACCCCGTGACCACCGGAGGGAAAAATCGCAGGAGGCTGGTGAACATGCCCGCCGACAAAACAACCACCGCCCCGGACACTATTATCGCGCCGTATACATATTGAAGCCCCTGCGAAGAAGCTATCTGCACCATCGGAGCCAGAGCAACCATGGTCACACCCATCATCAGGGGCAAGCGTATACCTATGTACTTCCCAAAGCCAAGGGTTTGCAGAAGAGTGGCTATGCCGCAGGTAAACAAATCGGCGCTTACAAGCAGGGCCACATGCCGCTTGTCCAGCCCTATGGCCGCACCGAGAATCAGCGGCACGGCCACAGCCCCGGCGTACATCGCCAGCACATGCTGAAGGCCGAGCGCCGCCGTTCTCATAAGCGGCGGGATGGCGTCGACTTCCCCCCTGTGTTCGTTTGTCATGGCAGTCTCCGGCAAAAGTTTCATACGGCGGCCTCAATAAGCAGGCGGGAAAGCTCTTCCGGGTGGGTGGCGGGCGCTAAGTGCCCCGAATGCAGTTCCCGCACAGTCCAGTTTTCAGGAGAACGCTCGATTTTGGACACTGAAACATCCACGAAGCGGCGCAGTTCGCTTTCGGTACAGCGTATGAAAGTTTTTTTAAGCTTTTTCAGCGGCTCAGGGTCGAAATACAGCTTTTCCTCATAAGCCTTTGTCCTCTCAAGGCCGGGAATTTCAGCCAACGGGTCCAAACCTGAAGAAGACAGACAGTCAAAAAGCGACTGGCCGGAATCTGGCAGCGCGGCATCCAAATAGACCAAACGCCCAACGCGTTCCGCCATACGTGAGCCAGCGCCTGTGATTACCATGCCCCCGTAGCTATGTCCCGCCAGCACCACGTTTTCCAGATTTTCAGATTCAAGCAGCGAACAGACCTGTTCCACATGAGCGTTTAACCCGAACAGATGCTCGTCGCCCAGCGTAGGAGCGTAGACTTTGTGACCGAGGGCCATTAAAGGCCGCGCCGCCAACTGCCACACCGCACCCCCCATTTTGCCGTCCGGTGTTTGTGCAAGACTGCCGGGAACCAGGGAATTCCAAGTCTGCGTGGAGACGTTTCCCCCGTGAACCAGCACATAAACGCTCATAATGTTTCCCTATTCGGCGGCGGAACTCACTCAAACAAAAGTCCCGAGAACCGGGACGGGATATCCTGCACCTGCTTCATCACTGAAAGAATGGCAAATACGTCTTTAGGGGCGGATTTATCAGAAGCTAAAGGCTTCCACGAGCCTCCGGACCTGTCGAAGCGGTAACCGGTGTTGGCATCCAGCATATCCGCGCCTGTCGCGCCTATGGCCGACGCGGCGTTATCAGGGTTGATGCCTCCGGCCAGCGCAACCGGCTTGCCCGCCTCGCGGTGGACCGCGGCTATAATTTCCCTAGCGGCCGCCCAGTCGTTGACGATTCCTGTGCCCCCAATCTGATTTTTCGACAGGTTGGCGGAATCAAGCAGCAAAGCATCGATATACGTCTGCCGTGCGAGATTGACGGCTTGCGCGGCCAAAGCCTCTTTTTCCGCGCCGGTGGAGGACACCGGCACATGCATGGCTTTCATGATTTTGACACCGGGAAACGCCTGTTTCACGCGCTCTATCTCGGCAAGCGGCATGTCATCGTGTATCTGTATTATGTCAAATACCGGGTCTTTGGCTATCGCGGCGGCATCGCCGCAGGCAAAACGTCCCTCGGCGGACTTCGCTTCGGCAACAAGCCCCCCGCCTCCATACAGCGCCTTTTTAGAGATTGTTCGCACCATCTCAATCAGTTTGCGGCTGTCGGTAAGGTGGGTGACGCAGACTATACGGGGATGGACGTTCAGGCTGTAGGCTGTAGAGCGTATATAGCGCACCAGTTCAATGGCTTCCGGCTCTGAAATTTTTTCCCTTGAGGAATGCGTAGTGCCAAGCAGAAGGCCCAGCGCGAAATTTGCGATGCCGGACTCTTTGGCCGCGCTCAGTGCGGCAAGCACTGAGGGTTTATCGTTTATGCCGCAGACCTTAACCCCTGCGCAAGTGCCGCCGCGGCTTAAGGCGGCGGATATAAACCACTTGAAAATAGCGGCGTATTGCGCGACCCCGCTTTCTTTTTCCGGGTGAAACTGCACTGCAAGGATATTGCCCTTTTCAATGCCTTCTATCACCCCGTCATCGGCGACAGCCGAAATGGCAAACCCGGGAGCCGCGCGCTTTACCGCCTGATGATGATAAGAATTGACAGCCGTCCTGCCAGCGCCCATGATGTCGCCTAACAGTGTTCCGGTCGCGACCGAAACATCATGGTGGCAGGGCTGAGAAACGTTATTCTCATCGCGCTTTCTGTGGCCCACCGGAACGGCGCCGCGCACCTGGGCGGGGATATCCTGATACAGGCTGCCTCCGGAAAACACATTAAGAATCTGCATCCCGCGGCAAATGGCCAATACCGGAATGCCGCGTTCAACGGAGGTTTTCAACGCCGAATACTCGTAAGCGTCAAACTGCGGGTCCACAGCCTCAAGTTTCTCGTGAGGCTTCTCGCCATAAAGCTCCGGCGAGACGTCTATGCCGCCCGGCACAAGCAACGCGTTGACGGAAGCCAGCCGTTTTGCGGTCTCTTCCGGGCTTAAAAGCGGAGACAGCGCAAGGATATCGCCTCCCGCTGCTGACACGGCCTTTGAATAGTTGGACAGCGCGTCCTTGCCCGGAAGCTCGGCAGCCTGTGCCGCGCTGTACAGCAGGCCGATTACCGGGCGTTTGGCGGAATCAATCCTGACCGGCATTTCCACCCCGAACGCGCAAGGCCGCGCCCACGTAAAAAACCAGGCGGCGGCTGCGCCGCAAAGAAATATTGTCTTTTTCATTTTCATCCATGTCGCGGCTTGCTGATTACCAGTGCGAACCTAATACTCCATCACGCTTTTCAGCAGCTTCACTTCGCGCTTGGTCAGGCCGAAGAATCTGACAGTCTCGCGGTTGACGGATTTTTCCAGGCGCTCCACCTGGTGCGCCTCCAATTCCTTTTCCTCCGTCGAAGACGCAGCCAGCAGCCTGCGGCGGTGCTCCTGGAGCTGAACGGCGATATCTGAAAGCTCCTCGTGGAATTTTTTGCCCAGCGGCGTGGAAAAATCAGGTTCGCGCACGGGAAGCGACTTCAGCGGCCGCCCGGAAAAAGCCGCCGCAAACCCAAGCAGATGCGAAGACAGCACGGTGAACAGGAAACCCGGCTTCACCGCCGGCCTGTCCCGCAGCTTTCCGCGAAAGGAAGCCGTAGAGGAGTCCGCCATCTCGTAGGCGCAGTAAATATATCCGTCTTCGGTCTTGCACGGGCCGCTGTGCCCGGCTTCCTCCAGAAGAACATAATGCTCAAGGGGCTTGCTCCGCCTGGCCAGCTTCAGCAAAAGCGATTGTATTTCCTCGCCTATTTCCGGCGATATGTCTTTTATCATGTTGGTTTCTCCGCGGCTTTCGCCGTGCAGATAAATTAGCACTAAACCCGGTTGCCGCGCAAATTCGATAAAATATCGTAAATACGGCAGGACCGGCGCGCACAGGCGCCTCCGCCGCACATACGGGGTGACGCAATAATGAACGACAAAAACGGACAGTCGGATTTCAGGGAATTCTCCAGTGAATACCTAAACAAGACCGGATACCAGAAAACGGCATTCGCCGTGGGCTGTTTCTGGGGGGCGCAGGCCTACTTCAAAAAAGTGACAGGGGTCGTAGCCACGCGCGTAGGCTATACCGGGGGCCATCTCCCGAACCCGACTTACGAGCAGGTGTGCGCCGGGGATACCGGGCATATGGAGGCCGTGGAAATTGTTTTCGACCCTAAACTGACGAGTTTCAGCCACTTGCTGGAACATTTCTGGCAGGTGCACAATCCGGTAAGCCGCGATAAACAGGGGGCTGATTCAGGCTCGCAATACGGCGCGGCGGTGTTTTACTCCAGCGACAGCCAGAAAAAAATCGCAGAGGATTCAAAAAAAGCGCTTGAGCAGTCTGGGAAATACGCAAACCCAATAGCTACGCGCATACTGCCCCGTAAAGAGTTCTACCCCGCTGAGGAATACCACCAGGATTACCTGGATAAAAACCCCGGCGGCTACTGCCACATAGACCTTGGGGGCGCAAAATAGGCCCGGAAGCTAAACTCCTCCGGGCCCGTTATTCGGGGCGAAACAATTTTTAAGTGTTTTTCTTTTTAAGGAAAGTTGCCCACGCCAGATCCATATTCTTGATATGGGCGAATAGCCATACCGACAGCATCTCGTATATCTTGTTGACCAGCTGTCCGCCATCCTGGGTGGCCTGAAGCTGCCGTTTTACGGCGGCGACATTGCGCCTGAAATAATCGTGATGACCCTTATGGGCCGCCAATTGCGGAAACCCGTTCTTTTCAAGAAGAGCTTCCTCGGTGGCGAAATGCTCGTTGGAGTACGACTCCATAAACTCCAACAGGCGCTCCACCTCGTCGCGCCCCTTTTCCTTGCGTACGGCTTCGGCAAAAGCGGCTATGCGGGCGAACAGCTCCTTGTGCTGGTCGTCTATCTCGGCCACATCGGTCTTCAGCATCGGCGTCCATTCCATTGGCATGCAAAGATTATAAACAATACGGCGCACACAGACAAAGCACCCGCCATTGCGCCAGACACTCAATTCGCTTCGCTGAAAAAATATAAAATGAAATACGGGACGCCGCGCACGCGACGCTTCGTCAACTAATGATAGGACACATAAATAGAATAGCCCTGCTATCCTGCCTGTTGCTTGCGCCGCACGCGGCGCTGGCAAGAGAAGTCAACCCCGAGTATTTGCAGGTCCTGCCTTCCACGCTGACCGTGCAGCCCTACTTCTCCATTGAAGGCGGGTACCTGTCCGTTTACGGAAGCGGCAGCATGCCCATAGAATACGATTCGGCGCAGTACCACAAAATAGGGCTCTCCGTTTCATGGAAAGGGCTGTCGGCCGGATACGGCATGGATATGCAAAACGGCCCCTGGACGAAAGACGAGAGCAGATACGGCAAATCCCGGTGTTTCGATTTTTTCACGCACTATTACGGGGGCAAGTGGGGCTTTGACTTTTCCCTCTCGCGCAACAGAGGCTTCTATATCTCAAACGCCGACGACCTTGGCATCGTAGGCGATGACGGGGTCTACCCGCAGTATCCGGACATGCAGTCACTGTTCATGTCGGTCAACGTCATCCGCGTGCTGAACCCGGATGAATTTTCTCTGGACGCGCCATTTGACCAGAACGAGCTCCAGTTGCGCGGAGCCGGAAGCTGGCTCATCATCTATTCGGCCTATTACGGCTCCATCTGGAACAACGGAGACATAATACCCGCCAGGATAGCGGATAAATACGAATCGCTCCGCGGGCTCTCGGAAGTGGATTTCGAGGGCGTAAACGTGGCCCCGGGCTGGACTCATACCTGGGTGCCGCACCGAAACTATTTCATCAGCCTGCTGGTTTCCCTGGGGTTGGGCGGGCAGCGCCACGTGATGCGGATAAACGCCGGTGATTCGGAACATTACGTGCTGGCGGCAAACGCAAGCGGCAGGCTCGCCCTGGGCTGGGCTGGGGAAAGGCTCTCGATAGGCATTTACAGCATAGCCGAGACGTTCTCCACTCCGAAGCAGAACGGAAGCCTCAGCACCATCCTGAACCAGAACCGCCTGTACGCCAGCTGGAAATTTTGAGGCCCGCAGAGCCGCCATAAAAAAGGAGCACGAAATGAAAAAATATATAACCATGGCCGTTTTAGCCTGCTGCGCGTGCGCGGCGGAAGCGAAAATCACAGACTATCAACTGAACGCCGATATGCCCGGATACGCGTGGGACTTCTCGTATGTGCAGCTGACAGACATACACATAGGCTTTGGCACCACCGACTACGCCTCGCCAGGCTACGACGACACCCTTGACGGAGCGTCTGAGGGAAAGGCGGAACGGAATCTGCGCGAAGCCGTGGAGTGGATAAACGCAAACCGCGAGAAGCTCAGGATAAAATTCGTGGCCGTAACCGGGGACATAACTCACCATGCCCAGCGCTCTGAATTCCTGAAAGCGCGTGAAATACTCAACGGGCTTTCCGTGCCGTATGTGCCGATTATGGGCAATCACGACGTCTGGCCCTTCTCCAAGGGCGGGGACGCGGCGCCGGGGCCTTTTGGAGACAGCTACTACAAGAAAACCTTCTCCGGCGAATTCGCACGTCTGGCCTCGTTTTTCCAGGACTGGACAGCCGTACCATGCCCTGAAAAGCCGGCTGAAGCTGACAGCACGGCGCGCTACTGCCTGCAAAACTACGCCTTCCGCTTCGGTGGCTACGTTTTCGTCATGCCGGACATCATAGGCCGTTCGCGCAAGCCGGGAAAAGGCTCTCCGGTTGAGGTGGATCTATTTGAAACCGGCAACGGGACGCTGAACTGGCTCAAGACTTATTATGCGGCTTCAAACGCCCCGGAAAAACATTTGATTGTGCTGGCCCACTACCCGCTGACAGAAGAAGAATTCGGCGGCGAAAGACTGTTCGCCCCAGGACAGTACGCGGCTTTGTCAGGCATGCTGGCAGGCGGAAAAAAGGCCGGGCTTTGGAATTCAGGACATCTTCATCGCAACAAGGAGTACTTCCTGAAGTCGGATGGAAAGGATATCGCGCCGGTTGCGGAAACCGGCACCAACCGGGAAAAGATGACGCTGCGAATCATCAAAGTGTGGGATAAAGCGAAATAAATCCGGCAAGAGGCGAACGGCGGCTATTCCCTGCTGTAGTTTTCCCCAATAAGTTTAATGGACTTCTCTTTTTGCTCGCCAAACCCGGCGTTAAGCCGCCACTGGCAGAACTCCTCCACACGCTTTTGCCGGGTGACGTGAGTCAGGCTGCCGTCTACAGTCTCCCACCCCAGGCACGAGGTGACCGATTCGGGCCTTATGCCGAAGCGCAGGGGCTCCCTGTCTATTGGCGAACCGCCTCCCACACCGCACTCGTTTGGCACGCCCAGGTCTGTTATATACCGCTTGTTGCGTTCAAGAAAACGCTTGGTGTTTTCCACATCCTCGTCGTTTTCTCCGGGAAAACCGAGAATGATGCTGAGCACGACCTCTATGCCGGCTCCCGCGCAGGCGCGCACCACTTTTTCAGCCATTGCGGCATTGAAAGGCTTGCGCATCAGCGCAAGAACATGGTCGGAGCCGCTTTCAAACCCGAAATCTATCCGTGAACACCCGGCTTTAGCCAGCTTGTCGGCCATCCGCTCTTCCAGGTCCGGGCGTATCAGCCCCATGCCCGACCAGCGCACTTCGCGCCCCCAGGCTATCAGCCTGTCGCAGAGGCCTTCCACGGCCTGCATGTCCAGGTTGAACGCGGCGCAGTCCACCTGCAGGTTGTCGGCGCCGTAAACTTCCGCGTCGCGGACGAATTCGGCATAAATGGCGTCCGGCCTGCGCGTCCTGAATTTTTTCCAGACCGAGCTCATGCAGCAGAAGGCGCAACAATTGCGGCATCCGCGGTTGAAGGAAATCGGCAGTGTCTTCTTATGCTTGTAGCTCTCCAGCGGAAATCCCGAAAAATCCGGCAGGGGCAAGGCATCCAAATCAGGCAATTCCAGCGCTTCCCCCCCTTTCAAAAGCCTCCCGTCCAGCCGCATGGAAACACCCGGAATAGCAGCCAGCGCCGCCTTGTCCGGCAGCAACTCTGCTATCTTTATAAGCGCGTGCTCCCCTTCGCCCGTCACATAAGCGTCGGCGTGCCGGCACATGAAAAAAGAGTCGGCGTCGGGCCCGCCCATAAGTATGAAAAGCGGCCCGTAATTCTCCCGCATATGGCGGGCAAGGGCCATGGTAAACGGCTGGTTCAGATGCCAGGCTGAAAAGCCAAGCACATCCGGCTTTGTGGCGGCCAGCCTGCGGCAAAGGCTGTCGAGAAAACCCGGATTGGCGTCTAAATAATTGTCGACATAATCTTTGTCCCACCAGCGCGCCCCTTCGTCCTCGTCTGGCAGGGCGGACTCGATGTTAAGGTCGGCTACCTCCACCGCATGTCCGCGCCCGCGCAAAGCGGCGGCCAGATACGCCACCCCGAGCAAAGGCTTCTTCCTGACAAAACCGGGGGCTATCGCTAGTGTGATGTTCATCGTCTTGGCGGTAAGGCTCGGCGACACGCGCGCGCAGGTAAGGGTGAATTAACGGTCATTAAACGCCATTATAGCTTCTTAAACCGTCATTTAACAATTGAGGTTCCGCCGAAAATATCCACGGCGCGGCCCTAAACACCTCTCCACGGTGAAAACGGAGTGGCGCAAGCGCAATACGATTGCCTTCACCTGCCATTCTCTGACGGCGTATCCCAGCGTATGAGCTTAAGATCCAGCACGAAAATAGCGTAAATCACAGGTACCAGCAGCAGGGTGATGAAAGTGGCGAAAGTAAGCCCGCCTATCTGCGCATAGCAAAGCGGCTCCCACAAAGGCCCGCCGTGCAGCGCCAGCGGTATAAGCCCGAAAACCGCCGCCCCAACCGTTATAAGCACCGGGCGCAACCTTACCACGCCTGCGTCCAGCACAGCAGATTCGAACGGCTCGCCCTTCTCCTGCATCAGTTCTATGAAATCGAACAGGACGATGATATGGCTTATTATCACCCCTATCAGGCTGGCCACGCCCAGAAACGCCATGAAGCCAAACGGCATGTTCATCGCCTTGAGCATAAGCAAAGCCCCGCTTACGCCGTAGGGGATGGCCGCGAACACTATCAGCGGCTTCACCAGATTGTTGAACTGCACCACCAGCGCCACATATATGCACAATATGGACACAAGCATGACAACGGCCAGTTCCCTGAAGCCCTTAACCTGCTCTTCGTACTCACCGCCTATTTCCATTTTGTAGCCAGGCGGCAGTTGGTGTTCTATGACATCCAGCTGCTTACGGACCTTGCCCAGCACCTCGGAAGGCAGCACGCCCGGCGCAGGGAAGCAGGAAACCGTGACAGTCCTGAACTGGTTGCGGCGCATTATGCGCTCCGGCCCCAACTCGTACTTGATGTCCGCCGCCTGCGCCAGAGGGAGCTTCGGCCCGCCGCGCAATGGGAACACATACAGGCTGGAAAGTTTCGAAAGGGCGGCCCTGTCGTCCATCCGCAGGCGCGCGACTACCGGTATCTGCTTGTCGTCTCTATAGAATGTGGTGAGTGGATAACCGTTCAGCCCTCCCGCCGATGAGGCCGCGAAGTCAAGATTCGTTAGCCCGGAGAGGTTGGCTTTGTCCGGGCTGATTTCGTAGTTAAGACGCAGGCTGGCGCTGCCCCAGTCGTCGCGGATGCGTTCTGCCGAAGGGACGGTGCGGAAAGCTTCCTTGACCTTCTGCGCCGCCTCCAGCAGCTGCTTTGCATCGTAGCCGGAAATCCGCACGGCAACCGGTATGCCAACGTTTTTCCCGGTTTCCAGCTGGCGCACATCCACATGCGCTCCAGGCACCCTGGCTGAAAGGTTGCGCTGCAGCAGTCCCACTATACGGTTGGTGTCGCGGTTGTCGGCCACCTGTATTATCACCTGCGCGTAGTTCGGCTGGCGCATTTCAGGGCTTACCGAGAACCAGAAGCGCGGCCCGCCGCCGCCCACAAAAGTGGTAAGGGTTGAAAGGATATCGCGTTTCCCTTTCGCGGCCTCACGGCAGCTTTCGCGTATCACGTCCTCCACAGCCCGCGCGCTGTCTGCGGTGGAAAATATGGACGCGTCCTCAGGGAGCCAGACATCGACGTAGGAAAGATAGGAGAGGTCCTTGGGGAAAAACTGCGTCTTCAGCGTGGGGAATACAGCCCCGCCCAGCGCCAGGAAAAGGAGCGACCATACAAGGACTTTCCAGCGGTGCGTGATGGCATATTTTCCGATACGGTAGTAAAAGCCGTAAAAACCGCCTTCTGCCTTCAATGACGACGCGGGTTTTTCCTGTTTCAGTATGAAAGATGAAAACAGGGGAATGAACGTCATTGCGACGAAATAGGAAGCCAGCAGGGAGAACGTGATGACCCACGGCATCGTAACCAGGAAACGCTTGATATCACCGGTAAGCAGCAGGAACGGCAGGTAGGCCACTATATTGGTCAGCGTGGCGAAGAATATCGCCTTGGAGAGTTTCGTGGGGCCGCGCCAGCAGGCTTCGCCAAGAGGCGCGCCGTTCTCCATTTCCCGCTTTATGGCGTCGCTGGCCACCACGGGGACGTCAACCAGCAGGCCCAGCGCCAGTATAAGCGAAGCTATGGACACCTGCTGCAAATCCAGCCCGAAAGCGTACATCAGCCCGAAAGTAATAGCCAGTGACACCGGAATGGAAGTTGCCATCAGCAGCGAAATTCGCCATTCCCAGAAACCCACCAGCGAAACAAGCACGATAAGCACCACGGCCTCGGCAAGGCTGCTCATGAACAGGCTCACTTTCTCCTCAACCTGGCGGGGCTGGTCCGAGGTTTTCTTTAAAACTATGTCCTCGGGCAGGAGGCGGCGGGAATTCTCGAGCTCCCCGTCCACGGCCCTGCCGAAACGCTCTATTTTCTCGCCGGATTTCATCTGCACGGCAAGAGTAACCGCCCGCATGCGCTCCCAGCGCCCGTCCTTGCCGCGCGCCGTAATATAGTTGAGATAGCCGGGCGGATTTTCATAATCCCTGCGCACATTGAAGATGTCGCGCACATATACAGGAGAGCCGGAACCGGATACCGAAACAAGCGAGGAAGATATCTCCGTCTCGGCGCTGAACTGCCCGGACGGGACTATGCCAATGTCGCGGCCCTGCGCCTCAAGCACTCCGCCCGGCAGGGTTATGTTCCGCGCCGACAGCGCCTGCGCCACTTGCGGCAGGGTTATGGAATGCGCGGCGAGACGCTCCTGGGAGTATTCAAGATAAATTTTTTCCGGCACCACTCCTGCCCGCGTCACCCGTGCCACCTCGGGCAGGGAATGCAGGCGCTTTGCCAGCAAGTCGGTATATTCGTCGAGCTGGCGATAGCTGTACTTGGGGCCTGCGACCCCGGACAGAACTTCCTCTGCGGAGGAGAGCTCCGCTACGAAAGCCAAAGGCCAGGCGTCCGGATGCATATCGGACAAACGCATCGCTTCGCGCAGGCATTGGGTTATGCGCCTGCGCGCCTCTTCTGGAGGGAAATCAAAGGCCCCGTCCACGCCCGCGAACGACGTCCCCTCAAGCGGCACGAAATCCCGGCCAATTTCTCCCGCCGCCAGGGCGGAGAGCATGGCCCGGCGCAGAGACTGCACGCCTTCTGGCCCGTAATCCAGCGGCAGGTTCAGCACCACGCTGATGCGCTTGCCGCCATGCCCAGCGCGCGCGGCCTGCATGGAACGCCGCAGTTCCGAAGCGCGAAGCGCGACCTCCGACCCGTCCGCGGCCGGGCTGGCCACTGTAAGCATCAGGGCGGCGGTATCGCCGAAATCCTTTATGTACTGCACAGGCCCGGCCCCTGAAGGCAGGCCGGTTATGGAATCCAGTTTAATTTTCAGGTCATCAAACTGCCTGTCGGTGTCGTCCACCGACTGGTCGAGATAAAAATACACTACAGAAACGCTTTTCCGGCTTATCGAAACAATTTTTTCAAGCGCGGTATTCTCAGCGGCCTTTTCCTCCACCTTTCGCGTGACCAGCTGTTCCACCTTTTCCGCTGGCACGCCAGGCCATGGGATAACCGCAACCGCCACGCGCACCGGGATTTCCGGGTCTTTGCGCATGGGCATGCCGTTGTAGCCCACCACCCCCCAGATTATGCAGGCGCACAGCGCCAGCCAGGACAGATGCCTGTTCCTGACGAAAAAACGCGCTATGTTGCCTTTGTTTTCTTCCATACTCACTCCGCCACGGACACTGCCTGTCCGTCCACGGCCAGATTGGCGCCCTTGATAATCACCTTCTCGCCTTCTTTAAGGCCCGACAACACTTCCACGCGGTTGCCGGAAAAGCCGCCGGTCTCCACGCGACGCAGGCGGGCGATATAGCCTTCCGGAGTTTTTTCAGCCACGTATACTGCCAGCCACTGCTGGCCTCTGTCCGGCTTGGTTACGGCGGAAACCGGTATGTAAAGGCTCTTTTCCCCGTCGCCGCCCAAAACCACTGAAACGGCCATGCCGGGCTTTATTTCCAGGCCCGCATTAGGAATACGAACTTCAACATCAAACACCCGTCCCCTGCTGTCTGCCGCAGGATTGATGCGCGCAATACCGGCCTTGAAAACGCGGCCAGGAACCGCGTCCAGCTTTACTTCGGCTTCCTGCCCTATTTTCAGCTTTTTCACCACGCCGTCCGGCACCCCGAACACGGCTTTGACCGAGGAAATGTCGCCTATGACAAACGCGGGGCTGCCGGGCCCGGCAAGGTCGCCGGGCTCGATAAGCCTGGCCAGTATGGAACCGCTTATCGGGGCCTTGAGCCGCGAATCTGACAAGGCCAGTTCCGCGTCGGAGACAAGCGCCCTGGCCGCTTCCAGCTTGGACTTGGCCGCCTTGAACTTGGCAGTGGCTCCGTCCATTTCAGGCTTGGTGAGGCTGTTTTTCCCGTACAGTCGGCTGGCGCGGAGATAGTCTTTATCCGCGCAGTCAAAATAGGCCTGGGCCTCCCCCAGAGCGCCGCGCGCCTGCGTCAGCTTGTCCATATAGTCGCGGCCGCGCAGAGTTACCAGCACCGTTCCTTTCGACACGGAATCGCCTTCCTGAATCTTCCTGCCGCCGCGCATCAGCACGCTGTCCACATACCCGCCTATGCGGAAAGCCAGGTCAACCCTCTCCGCCGGAATGATATTGGCGGTATAGGACAGTTCCCCGGCCTTCAGGGCCGAAACCACCGGCTCCACGGTAACCGCAAGCGGAGCGGCGGCCCTCTCCTTCCCGGAGCAGGACGCGGCCGCCAGCGCCGCGCAGATTAAAATCATGGCGCGTTTCATAAATCCTCTCCCGAGGCATGGAGGTAGCGCGTCCTTGCCTCATAAAAATCAGCCAGCGCCTTCCTGTAATTCAGTTCCGATTCGGCCGCCGCGGCCCTTGCGGCATAAAGTTCCTTGGGCAGTATGGCGTGTTCGGCAAACTTGTCCTCCGCCACGCGCCTGGCCTCGGCGGCGGCTTGGCGCTCGGCTGAAGCCACGCCAACCAGCTCGAAAGTTTCAAGCAAGGCAGCGCGGCCCGCCCTAAGGTCTATTTCCGCCTTTCGCTCCTCTTCCAGAAGCAGTTTCTGCGCCTGCTGGGCGGTCCTGTTTCTCTCGTCGAGCTCGTGTCCTCTGCGGCCCCAGTCGAAAATGTCCCAGGACAGCATCAGCCCGGCCCCCGAAATGTTCTGCGGGATATAGGAAGTATTGATGAAGCGAAGATAATTAACGGTAAGATTGAGGTCCGGGATATACTCGGCCTTCTTGATCTTTGCATCATACCCGGCCTGCCCTGCGCGAGCCGCCGCGCGCAGGACATCAGGCCTTGCGCCTGAGGCGTATTGCCCTGCTTCCGGAGGAATGTCTTTTTCCGTAGGCTCGAAAAGCGGGGCCAGTTCAAGCGGAGACTCCAGTGAACGCCCCAAGGCATTGTTCAGTTTGCGCTTCAAGTCGGCCAGAGCGTCTTCCGCCCTGCCCCTGTCATATTTAGCCCGCAGGAAGCGGGCTTTGACGCGGTAATAGTCTGATTCCAGCGCGGCTTTTTCGCTGCGATAGTTTTCCATGTCGGCCAACGCGTCGTGCGCCGCCTTTTCCATCAGCGAGGCGGCCTCGATTCCGCTCTGGGCCTGCAGTATGCCGTAAAACAGCTGCTCCACTGCCCCGCGCACTTCCTGGCGGCGCAGGCGCAGTTCCTGATAAGACGCCGTGCTTTGCAGGCGGCGGGCCTCGACGGCCATGTTGATTTTGTAATGCTGGGAAACCGGCATCGTGACCATTCCGGCCACGGCCCCGTAAATGTCGTTGGCGGCGGTGATGCTCATGTCCGCAGTAGGGAACAGGCCCAGCGGCGGAACCACCCCAAGCGAACCCTTGGGAACGGTGAAAGTGACGGGGTCAAAAGTGCGGGAAGCCATGCCGTAAACCTTGAATTGCGGCAGATGAAGGGTTTTGGCGGCGGCCAGCAAATCCTGCGATTTCATGGCCTCAAGTTCCGAAGCCTTCAACAGTCTGTTGGCGGCGTAAGCCTCGGAAACGGCCTGCTCAAGCGTCATGGGCGGAAGCTGGTCCTGCGCCGCGCAGACGGCGGCGGAAAACAGGTTCAGGACAAGCCCGGCCCAAAGTTTCATACAAGCCCTCTGGCGTGCGCCGCCGCGCGCCCCTTGTCGGTAAGCATGGCGCGCAGAAACAGGTTGAAGACCGCGGCGCTGACCTCGTCGGCCCGATAGTTGCGCTTTATCAGGAAATCCGGCGAAAGCACCGCCCGCACCAGCTCCGTATACAGAAGCGAGCCAAGCGCCACGTTCATGTCGGGCCGAAACAGCCCTTCCCTGACGCCGTCGGCCACAAGACTCTCCAGACGGCGCAGTTCCTTTTCCCGGCACTCGTGCACCTTTTTCCACGCCTGCGGGGCGTAGCGGCGTATGTCCTCAAGCAGGGGGCGGGACAAAAGCGCGTAACTGCGGCGGACAAGGCTCAGAATAGCCTTCACACGGTCAAAACAGTCCAGCTTGCGCTGTTTCATTATCGCTTCGCTTTCGGCGTCTATTTCGGAAAGGGTGCGCGAAAGGGCGGAATCAAAAAGCGCCTCTTTGGAGGGGTACATGGCGTAAAGGGTTTTCTTGCTTATCCGCACGGCCGAGCAGACCTCGTCCATGGTGACCGACGAAAATCCGCGGGAGGAGAATAATTCCCGCGCCTGCCGCATTACTTCGGCGCTTAGCGCCATCCTGTCCGTATTCCCTTCCGAATAGCGAGAACGCATGCCGGCCTCCTAGGATACCTAGGAAACTATAAAAGTTTTTATAGTTTCCTACTACAGTTTAGGCCCGGAACACCCGTTTGTCAAGCTGGCCGCCGCCCCCCCTAAAAACAAAAGCCCCGCCGTTGGCGGGGCTTCAAAGCCATCCGGCCTGCTTGTTATTCCGGGAAAGCTATTACCGTATTGTCCTGCGGGAATTCGGAGGTATGCGTGCCGACGAACTCCGGCGCCAGCTTGAAAGGCAGGTTGTCGTACGTCGCCTTCTCCAAATCCTGAGCTGTATCTACGGGGCCAGCCACCTTGAACGCGTCTATGACATACGGCACGCCCTGGGCCGCGAGGTAATCATCGCCTTTGACTATGTGAAAATGCAGATGCGGCCCGGTGGAATTCCCGGAATTGCCAAGCTTTCCGAGGAATTGCCCGCGACGCACTGTCTGGCCTTCCCGGACGGCTATTGTGCCTTTAATAATATGCGCGTAAAACGCGCCGTAGCCGTTTCCGATATCCAGGAACACCAGGTTGCCGCCGAGATTATCAAGCGTCATGTTTTCCAGCTTGCCGCCTATCTTGAGGTCGTCCAGCCCGTCCACGACGCGCAGCACCTTGCCGTCGCTGACGGCTATGAGGTCCTGCCCGTAGGCAGGATAGCTGTGCAAGTCCTCCGCCGGACCCGTGCGCAGCGCGTGTTCCGGCGTGAAGCGGATATAGTCTATGGCCCAGCGCTCGGGCGCATACCAGCGCCCGTTAAATGGAAAAAAGGAATTCCGGTGTCCGTAGTTATGGGCGACGTTCATGGGCAGCCAGTTTCCCCCGCGCAAGGGCGGCCCCACGGCTATCGGCTTATCCTGGCTTATTGCGGTGCGGGCTATGGTTTCCATGCCGGTTTCAGGAACCAGTATGGAAGGCTGAAGCGTCTTGTAATAGATATTGTGGTCCACCGCCAGCGGAACCGCGTTTTTTTCGAAACTGGTATCTATCGACAGCAAAGCGCCCTGGTTGGCCTTGAGCACGGCGCCGACCTCCTGCGGCTTGGCGAAATGCAGGAGTGCGGAAACGTCGTCTCCGCTTATTTCGGCTATCAGCCTGTTGCCGTTCAACGGGTCTGTCAGCGTCACTTTGGTGATGGCGACGTCAGCCTGCGAGGCGTTTTGCAACACCAGTTCGTGCATCATGTAATACTTCTGGTCGGACATCTTCACGGGAATCAGCTCGCACGACACATATCCCGTTACAGGGGTGAAGCCGGGCTGTTTAAGCGGCGGCAAAGTCGAATCGGCGGCACGGCAGACAGACAGCGACAGCATCACAATGGCTGACAATAACAGTTTGCTCCGCGGTTTGTTCATTCCAAGTCCCCCATACAAGGCTTTCCATCATCATACATCATTGCCTCGAAACTACGCCCGCCCTCAGTCGGGGAGTAAGCGGGGGCGATGCCTTGTTTGATATCATTTATAAAGCCGCTCACGGAGGATGACTGATGCCCAATATGTATGCCGCGCGGATAGCGCGCGAACTGAACAAGCCGCTTCCCGGCGTTGAAAACACGCTGGCCCTGCTGGCCGAGGACGCCACCATACCCTTTATAGCCCGCTACCGCAAGGAGGCCACCGGCAATCTGGACGAAGTGGCCGTTGCCGCCATACGCGACCGCGAAGCCGAGTTAAAAACGATGGACGAACGCCGCGCCGCCATTTTGAAATCACTCACTGAGCGCAACCTGCTTACCGACGAGCTGAAAAAAGCCGTGGAGGAAGCGCAGACCCTTTCCGTGCTTGAGGACGTCTATCTCCCCTACCGCCCCAAGCGCCGCACCCGCGCCATGATTGCCCGCGAAAAAGGGCTGGAACCGTTGGCGGCAACCCTGCTGGCTCAAGGCGGCGAAAACCCCTACGAAGCGGCTAAAACCTTTATCAGCGAGGAAAAGGGCGTGGCCGACGCCGAGCAGGCGCTTGCCGGGGCCCGCGACATAATAGCCGAACAGATAAGCGAAGACCCGGTTCTGCGCGGCCGGATGCGCGAGTTCTTCCTGAAAACCTCCGAATTCCGCACCAAGGTCGCCAAGGGCAAGGAGGCCGAAGGAGCGAAGTTCAAGGATTATTTCGACTGGCACGAACCGCTGGCAAAAGCCCCCTCCCACCGCATATTGGCCATGCGCCGGGGCGAAAAGGAAGAAGTGCTTTACATGCGCGTGGAGGTGGAACAGGCACAGGCCCTTGAGATAATAGAACGCATGTTCTTAAAAAACAACGGCCCCTGCGCCCAGCAGGTCAAAACAGCCATAGCCGACGGCTACGAGCGCCTGCTTTCAATCTCGATGGAGACCGAGGCCCGGCTTGAAACAAAAAAACGCGCGGATACGCAGGCCATAGGCGTGTTCGCGCACAACCTGCGCGAGATACTGATGGCCGCGCCGCTGGGCCGCAAAAGCGTGATGGCGCTGGACCCCGGCTTCCGCACAGGCTGCAAGCTGGTGTGCCTCGACCGCCAGGGCGGACTTCTGTGCCACGACGTGGTTTACCCCACGCAGTCCGAGCGGATGGTGGAAGACGCCGCCGCGAAAGTGCGCCAGTACTGCAAGCAGTACGGCGTGGAAGCCATAGCCATTGGCAACGGCACGGCGGGACGCGAAACGGAGGAGTTCGTACGCTCGCTCAACCTCAATATCCCGGTGGTGATGGTGAACGAAAGCGGGGCCTCGGTATACTCGGCGTCGGAAACGGCGCGGTCCGAGTTCCCCGAACACGATGTGACAGTGCGGGGAGCCGTCTCCATAGGCCGCCGCCTGATGGACCCATTGGCCGAGCTTGTGAAGATAGACCCCAAGGCCATAGGCGTGGGCCAGTATCAGCACGACGTGGACCAGATAGAGCTTAAAAAAAGCCTGGACGACACCGTGATGTCCTGCGTGAACAGCGTGGGCGTGGAAGTGAACACCGCCAGCCGCGAACTGCTGGCCTATGTTTCGGGCCTGGGGACCGTGCTGGCAAAGAATATTGTGGAATACCGCGCGCAAAACGGGGCCTTCAAGTCCCGCGCCGGACTGCGCGAAGTGCCGCGACTTGGCCCCAAGGCCTTTGAGCAGGCCGCAGGCTTCCTGCGGATACGCGACGCCAAGAACCCGCTTGATTCAAGCGCCGTGCACCCGGAACGCTACCAGCTTGTGGAGCGCATGGCGGCCGACCTGGGCTGCGCTGTAGCCGACCTGCTGAAGGACGCCAACCTGCGCGCGAAAATAGACCTGAACAAATACGTCAGCGACACCGTGGGCCTGCCTACGCTCAAGGACATAATGACAGAACTGGCCCGCCCCGGACGCGACCCGCGCGAGAAGTTCGAGCTTTTCGAGTTTGCCGACATCTCCAAAATCGAGGACGTGAAACCGGGCATGAAGGTGCCCGGCATAGTGACCAACGTGACCGCCTTCGGCGCCTTCGTGGACATAGGCGTGCATCAGGACGGGCTGGTGCATATCAGCGAGATGGCCGATTCCTACGTGCGCGACCCCAACACCGTGCTGAAAGTGCGGCAGAAAGTGTCCGTGACCGTGATTGACGTGGACCTGGCGAGGAAAAGGATAGCGCTGTCGCTTAAATCCAACCCCGTGATAGGCCCGCGCGGAAGCGGCGAGGCGGGGCAGGACAAGAATGCCCCTTCGCAGCCGAAGCAGGAGCGCAGCCGCCCCCGCCCTCAGCGGGAACGCGACGTGCCCCAGACGGCCATGGGAGCGGCTTTCGCCCAACTGCTGGCAAACAAAGGCAATGGGCGATAACCGGACTACGAAAAGAAATTAAGACTGTAAACGAACAGGGAGCGGCCTAAACCCGCTCCCTTTTTGTTTATACAAACAAAATCCCCAAGCAGGACACGAAACAAACAGCATGGCTGACAGTTTCGCTTCCATTGTTCAAGCAAGGCAAATTTGACGAGAAACTATCCGTCGGTTTCCCCCTCAACCCCGACTTCAACCGGGTAGAGCCCTGCTATGCTGTAATTCCTGTACCCAATAGTAAATCGGCATACACCGTCAGCCACTATAACCACTAAAAGCCTATACAGCTTTAAGACCTACAGAAGCAGTCTCTTCCCTTCCAACAGCCTATCCGTTAGCTTTCGCAACTTTCCGACATAACGCAATAAATTCATCCGCTTTCATATCGCTTTTTGCATCATTGGTGCGCCACGCACAAATTTTGAAATCCGCAGGGCCAGTACCATCGCCGACATGGTCTACTGTCGGAAGCTGCGCGAATTTGGCCTTATATTCCCGTCGCCCCTTTTCTGACAACGAGTTGTTCCATGTCCCCAGAGAGCTCCAGTCTAACGCCTCTCCAGTATAAGCATCTTTACCGGCAGACCGGCACACGGCAGCATGTATTGCTGTCTTGTATTCCGCAACAGTAGCCATAGTATTACCACGCTTCTTGTCACGGCGAACATGCGCCATCGCCCGCCCCTGCAACCATTTAGCATACCCTGCTTGTTCCAATACCCCAATCAAAAATGCCGGCAGTTCATATTTATGCGGCTTCTGGCGACAAGGGTTGCACGGCATACTTTTTGGCTTTACTGCCGGTACGCTTAATTTTTCAGCGGTATCATGGGAATTCAACTCTTTGCTGCTGGTGTCTAGCTTTTGATTATTAGCGGCGGCCCGTTTTTTAATAATATCTGCCGCTATCATGCGAGCCAATATCCGCATTCCATCATTAAAGGCGCGGATAGCCTCATCTGTCCATTCGGTTGGTCCGCTCTCGGTAAAAACCATTGGCTTGTCTTTTTTTCTTCGATTCATATATAATCAAAATTCAACTTGATATTTGCCGTTCTGACTAAAACATTAGGATTCGTTTTGACTATTTATGAACATTTTTGCATAAAATAAGCTTTGTCCATAAATAATCTCTCGTAGCTGATAACCAAATGTCCGTTAACTCCAGTATATTATGTATTTATACATAATATACTGGATGTAATGTGCACAGCAATCAGTTGAATATATGGACATTATCCATATATTCTCACCATATTGCGCAAATTGTCCATATCTTATGCTGATTTTTCATAATATGTTCCCTTTTGCTTACCTTTTTGCGCCAATTTCTTATCATTAACCATCTTTTTTAATATGTATCTTGCTTGAATTGGACTCAATTTACATAATTCTGCTGTTTGAAGGCGCGTAATGCGTCCATTTTTGGTAATAAAATCCAAAATCTCAACTTCCTGTTGCTGTGGTTCTTGACCTTTTTGACGTTGATATGCAGCCTCTCCACCAAAGCGTTTATAAATGTTAGCGCTCAAATGGAAAAACCGCCCACGACTTACGCCTCTAGCCTCAATATAGCCAGCTTCCACCAAATTCTGGAGCTTAGAACGAGCTTCACTCTCCGGCTTCTGCAATACACCAGCAACACGAGCCGTATCAATACGCCGTTCCACCCACAGCAGGTTGAGTATCATCAACTGATCTAAATCTAGTTCTTTTCCGTTGCGTTGTTCTTCTATAGCAAATTTTATGAACCCCAAATTGGCTTCGCCACCCGGAAGAATAAGCACAACAGATGTCGGCGTACTCTGCTCATAAGTTGGGGCGGGCCGTCCGTTCCGCAATTGCTCAAAGAAAATGGTATCAACCCCGCGCGCGGTACGTTCTACAAGCCCAGCGCGTTTTAAAGCATCAGCAAGTAATGGGTTGCGCGGTTGGGGTGGAGTAACAAGGATGTTGCTAATAGTAACACCTTCAGGAAAACCACCCGGATTTGAAAACATCAGTTTATCAGAATGCCATTGAATATGAACGGCTCCGAGTCTGGTGTAGTTGTTGCGGTTCAGACCTTATTGGACACTTTTGCCTAGCGTGAAGCTTACGGTTCGCCCCTCCCTGCCAGATTGTACTGCTTGCGTTTCTCCAGCGTCAATCGCTTAAGTTCCGCCCTTCGCCTTAAGATTTCCTCCTGC
>JAAYTX010000118.1 GCA_012523635.1 Elusimicrobiota bacterium | reverse complement strand
GGAGAATATCTTGCCGCCCTCGGAGTCCAGCTTGAAGGCTATGTGCGGGAAGCCGGACATGCCGCCCGTTTCCACTCGGGCGTTTTCCAGGTGCGCGCCGGTCAGCGGCACGCTGGAGGAAAGCACCATGTAGCCGTCCTGCTTGCTTTTGATTATTTCGGTGCCGGGAGGCAGCAGCTTCGCCACTTCCGGCAGCACTTTCCCGCTTCCGTCGAAGGCCGAGCCCAGTTCCTGAGCTTTTTCAAGCGCCTTCTGCGCTTCCGCGCTTTCTGACACTATGCGGAACTCCAGCAGGGCTGTCTTGCCGATAAGCTCCTCTGCGGCGGTCGGGTCGGCTATGCCGGGCAGCTGCACGGCTATCCAGCGGTCGCCCTGGCGGTTGATGGGGGTTTCGCCCACGCCATACTGGTCTATGCGGTTGCGCAGGATTTCGATTGCGCGGTCCATCGCGTCCTTGACGGTTTCATTTTTGGGCAGTTTGGAGATGTCAAGTTCCAGCACCATGTAGGTGCCGCCGCGCAGGTCCAGGCCGAGATTGAGGATATGTTTGGGGCGCATGCGCGCCACTTCCAGTTCCGTGCGTTCCTTGGGTGTTTTGGAATACCACTCAATGGTCGGATACAGGAGCCATATGGACGCGATTACCGCGCCAACTATGGCTATCCACTTCCACATCAGTTTATTTAGCATTTGCGGACTCCTTCGCGGGTTGTGTTTCCGGCGAAATCTTGGAGACTACGGCCGAGCGCAGCACCGTCACCTTGACGTTGTCTGCCAGCTTGATTTCAAGGTTGTTTTCCTTGAATCCGGCTATCGTGCCCATAAAGCCTCCGGCCACTATCACCTGGTCGCCTTTGTCCAGCTTGGCGAGCATGTTCTGGTGTTCTTTTTCCTGTTTTTTCTGCGGCCTTACGATTAAAAAGTAGAAAATCGCGAAAAAGGCCACCAGAAGCGGCAGCATGTCCATTATGTTTGGGCCTTGGGCCTGTGGATCCATTTTTAAATCTCCTGTATTATGAACAATGAAACTATTACGTGGAAATTCTAACAAAAATGCGGGACAGTGCAAAAGGCGCGTTTTACGGAACTTGACATCCCGGTCGGCATATGTGTAAAATTGATTATGAATTTCAATTTCAATTATCCTTTATAACAGTCCCATGAAAGAACTGGATATACTTAACCGCTACCTGATTGAAAACGGCCTTAACAAGACAGTCCAGCGTGAAATAATACTGGCGGAGTTCATGTCCGCCGGAAAACATCTTACAGCGCAGGAACTGTCCGAGACCGTTCGCTCGCGCCATCCCAGCCTGGGGCATGTGACCGTGTTCCGGGCGCTTAAACTTTTCGTGGACGCCGGAATAGCCCGCGCCCTTGAACTGGGCGACGGCACCACGCGTTACGAGCACTGTTACGCGTGTTCCCACCACGACCATCTGATTTGCGGCGTTTGCGGAAAGACCGTGGAGTTTTGCAGCCATGAAATAGAGCGCCTGCAGGAAGAGCTGGCTAAAAAGCATGGATTTGCGCTTACCGGACACCGCATGGACCTGTTCGGCAGATGCGCCGAGTGCGCCGCGAAGCCGCCTGATGATCCGGAGCGCCGCCGCCCATTAAAAAAGAACCGGGAGGCCTGAGGATTTAATATGCCCGATACGACAACGCTTGCTTCTCTTGAAAACGGGACCGGAGCCCGCGTCACCAGAATTGAAGGCGGCGCGGCCGCGCTGAAACGCTTTTCCGCCATGGGGCTTATGCCCGGCTGTCAGGTGTTTAAGGAAGCCGGAGACTCTCACGGGCCGGTTGTGGTGCAGGTCTGCGGGGCAAGGCTGGCCATCGGGAGAGGGATGGCTTCCAAAATAATTGTGGAGCGCGGAAAATGACGGACGAGACCGCAAAACAGGCGCGCCTGAGCCTGGTGCTCACAGGCAACCCGAATGTAGGGAAGTCCGAAATTTTTTCGCGTCTCACCGGCCTTGGCGCGATATCTTCAAATTATCCCGGAACCACTGTCGAATACCGCATGGGAAGCACGCGCCTGGCCGGGCGCCTTTTCTCGCTTACCGACGTGCCGGGCGCATACAGCCTGGCGTCGTCCTGCAAAGCGGAGGAAGTGGCCTGCGATATACTGGCGCGGGGCGCATTCGACGTGCTGGTGCACGTGGTGGACGCGCTGAACCTGGAGCGCAACCTGTTTTTCGCCCTTGAAGCCGCCGCCCTTGGAAAGCCGATGGTTATCCTGCTTAACAAATGGGACCTGGCCAAGGCGCGCGGCGTGGAAATAGACGCCGCCAAACTTTCCGAAAAACTGGGCATTCCCTGCCTTCCTTTCGTGGCCGTTACCGGCGAAGGCCTTCCCGCGCTTGAGAAAGAACTGCCGGCTTTGCTGGCCGGGAAGTGCGTGCCGCCTGCCCCGCCCGAATCGGATTCAGCTAAATGGGCTTTCATCGGAGAACTGAGCAAAACGGTGCAGACCATCAGGCACCGCCATCCCGGTTTCGCCGAGTATTTTCAGGGCGCTTCCATCAGGCCGCTGACCGGCCTCCCGCTGGCGCTGGTGATACTGTCCGCCGGTTTTTACCTGGTGCGCGGCATAGGCGAGGGGCTTATAGGGCATGTGGTGGAGCCTTTGTATGAAGGCTATTATCTGCCTTTCCTGAACAGCCTGTTCGGCGGCCTGAACCCCCAGTGGCTGAAAACGCTTCTGCTGGGCGGGGGCGAGTCCATGGGCTTGCTGGCAGAGGGCGTTAAGATAGCTCTCGGCGAGGTGCTGTCTTACGTGCTGGCTTTTTACCTCGCCCTCGGCCTGCTTGAGGACACGGGCTACCTGCCGCGCCTTTCGGTGCTTATGGACAATTTCCTGCACAAGATAGGGCTGCACGGGTACGGCACCATGCCGATACTGCTTGGGCTGGGGTGCAAGGTGCCGGGCATAGTGGCGGCGCGTGTGCTTGAAACGCGGCGCGAACGCATCATTGCCTACGCCATGACGCTGCTGCTCGCGCCGTGCATGCCGCAGAGCGCCATGATTATGGCTCTGCTTGCCAGATACAGCATTTTCTACACGCTGTCGGTTTTCGGGGTGCTTGCGCTTACCGGGCTCGCGGCCGGGTTCCTGCTCAACAAGGTGATGAAGGGCGAGACGCAGGAACTGTTCGTCGAAATCCCGCCGTGGCAGAGCCCGCGCCTTGCTTCTACTCTGTCCAAGCTCTGGCTTCGCATGAAAAGCTACATGCTGGAGGCCGTGCCCATGATACTGCTGGGCATAGTGGCGCTGGACATCATGGGAAAAACAGGTTTGCTGGATTTTTTGTCCCGCCTGTTCAGGGCGCCGCTTTCGGCGGTGCTCGGGCTTCCGCCTGAAACCATATCCGTGGTGCTGCTTGGCTTTTTGCGCAAGGACGTATGCATAGCCTTGCTGGAGCCTTTCAGCCTGAACCCGGGGCAGATTGTTACGGCTTCGGTCTTCCTGTCGCTGTATATGCCTTGCGCCGCGACATTCGCGGTGCTGTTGCGCGAGACAGGGGTCAGGGACACCGCCAGAATAACCGCGCTGACGCTCTCGGCGGCGTTCGTCGCCGGAGCGTCGACTTATCTGGCAAGGCTTCTTTTCGGTTTTTAGACTACACGGTCTGGGAAAGGTAGAGATCCAGAAATTCGCGCTTGGCCTGCGCGAAGCGCCCCTGTTCAATCGCCGTTCTCATGTTCCGCATCATCTCAAGCAGGAAATGCACGTTGTGGAGCGACAGCAGCGTGTGGCTCAGCAGTTCGTTTGCGCGGAACAGGTGGCACAGATATGCCTTCGTGTGCGTGCGGCAGGTATAGCAGTTGCAGGCCGGGTCCAGCGGGCGCTGGTCGTTGCGGTAGGGCGCGTTTTTTATCTGCAGTTTGCCGCGAGAGGTGAGGGCCTGCCCGTTGCGGGCGTTCCTGGTGGGCAGCACGCAGTCGAACATATCCACGCCCAGCTCCACCATGTTCCAGATGTCTTCGGGGGTGCCAAGGCCCATGAAGTAGCGGGGGGCCTGTTCCGGCAAAGGCTCGACCGCTGCCGCCACTGCCGGAGCCATTTGTGCCTTCTCCTCGCCTACGGCCAGCCCGCCTATGCAGAAGCCGTGGAAGGGCAGACGGGCATGAAATTCCGCCGCCTCGCGCCGCATGTCTTCGTATATAGAACCCTGCACTATGCCGAAGAGAAGAGGGTTGCGGGTTTCAAAAGTATGTTCTTCGGTTTGGGTTATCTGCTGTTCCGGCACCGTTTTCCAATACTCGTCAACCGCGCGCAGTGCCCAGCGCTGCGTGGTTTTAAGCGCCTTCAGCGCTTCGGCGCGCGTGGCCGGGTTTTCCACGCATACGTCAAGGCAGGTCCAGATGTCCGAGCCTATTTTTGACTGGTGGCGTATCACGTTTTCCGGCGTGAACATGTGGCCGCTGCCGTCTATGTGCGATTTGAAGAAGACGCCTTCTTCCTTTATTTTCCTTAACTGAGACAGGCTATAGACCTGAAACCCGCCCGAGTCGGTCAGTATTGAACCCTTGTACTTCATGAAATTGTGCAGGCCGCCTGACTGTTCCAGTATTTCCGTGCCGGGCCTGAGATAAAGGTGGTAGGTGTTGGACAGCAGGCATTCCGGCCCGAGTTCGTCCAGTTGCGCTCCGGAAAGCGATTTAACCGATGCCTGGGTGGCCACCGGCATGAATATCGGGGTTTTAACCGCGCCATGGCGCGTATAAAGTATTCCGGCGCGGGCTTTGCCGTCTTTGGCGGTTATGGCGAACGGCCTTGTTACATGTCTGGTATCTGTTTGTTCAGTCATAAATAAGCATCGAGTCCCCATAGGAATAAAAGCGGTATTTCATTTCAACAGCCTGCCTGTAGGCCTCGTAAAGCAAATCCCACGAACCGCTGAAGGCAGCCGCCATGTACAGCGGTGTGGAATCCGGTACGTGGAAATTTGTCAGCAGGGCGTTTACGGCTTTGAAGCGATAGGGGGGATAGATGAATATGCCGGTAGGGCGTCTGTTTGGCGACAGCAGTCCGTTATCGGAGGCGAAACTTTCAAGCGTGCGCGTGGTAGTGGTGCCTACGGAGAACAGTTTTCCGCCGCTTTTTTTAGCCGCGTTTATCGCGTCGGCCTGCGCCGCTTCCAGCGTGGCCATCTCAGCGGGCATGGAATGCTGTTCCGGCGGGGTTTTAAGCATCTTGAACGTTCCCCAGCCCACATGCAGGGTTACCGCCGCCGTTTTTACGCCTTTTGCTTTAATGGAAGCAAGCAGCGGTTCGGTGAAGTGAAAACCCGCTGTGGGGGCCGCCACCGAGCCTTCCTCCCTGGCATATACGGTCTGGTATGAGCTTTGATCGGATGCCGGATGCGCCTCTTTTCCCGCAGCGGAGCGGGCTTTGAGTATGTATTTGGGAAGAGGGACCTCTCCGTGCGCGTGCGCGAATTCCAGCGCGTCTGCTCCGGAAAAGTCGAAAAGCCATTCGCCCTGCGCTGTTCTTTCCGCCGCATGAGCCGATGCGCCATGGCCCAAGTCCAGCGCCAGCCCTGGTTTGCAGTCCTGCGCCAGCGCAAGCCAGCGGTTCTGTTTTTCCGTATCTGGACGCAATAGAAGGATTTCCATTTTACCGCCGGTGGGCTTGCGGCCCCACAGCCGCGCTGGGAAAACCTTGGTATCGTTGAACACCAGGCAGTCGCCGGGGGAGAAAAACCGGACAATGTCCGTGAAGACCAGGTGGCTTATTTGCCCGGTTTTTCTGTTCAGGGCCAGCAGGCGCGAGGAATCCCGCGGCTGGGCGGGAGAGGCGGCTATCAGCGGTTTTATGTCGAGTTCGCGGAAGGAGGCGGCGTTCATTTATCCGCGTCCCTCCAGTCGCTTATTTCTGAGTCGGGATAATAGAATTCCAGTATCTGCTTGTATTTGCGGCCGCGCTTGGCCATTTCGCTGGCTCCGTCCTGGCACATTCCCGCGCCGTGCCCGTAGCCCTGGCCGTAGATGCGGAAGCCGTCTTTCTTTCGCTGTATGCTGGTGAAATAGGTGCTTTTGACCTGCGTGTTGCCCATAACGGTGCGGAATTCCTTGGCGTCAAGGGTTTTGCTGCCCTTGTCGGTGGTGAATTTGAGCAGGAGCGTTCGTCCCGAGCGGTTTTTCTTCACGCTTTTGATGCCGGTCACCTTGCGCGCGGATAGTCCTCTGGACTGGAGGTAATCCAGCACTTTCGAGTTGCTTACGGTTACGGTCCATTTGTAGTTAGGCGAGGAACGGCAGAATTTGCAGAAGACGCCGCGAAGCGGCTTTATCACGTCGTCATCCCACAACGGCGAGGTGGTGTGCCCGCCGCAGGCCGCGTGGTAATATGCTTCCACCAGCTTGCCTTTGTAGGTGAGCACTTCCCCGGCGGTGGAGCGCACGGCCTCAAGCACTGCGGGGTAGTCGTAGGTGGAGCCGCCGTAGACCTGCGATTTGACGTCGGCTGAAAGGTCGTAGCCAGAGTCGCTGAAGCGCTTGAGTTGTGTAAGCGTATAGGTGCGGGCCACTACCGCCTGCGCTTTCAGCGCCTCCAGCGGCCAGTTCGGCCCCATTTCAAGCGGAAGTACGCCGTAAAGATATTCCTCCAGGCCCACTTCCTCTATCACGGTCAGCGTCTGGTCCTTGTTGAGCTTGATATAGACGCCGCCGCGGTATTCCTTGCCGTTGAACCTTACGCGCTCCTGGCCCTCTATGGGCATTATGCGCAGTTCCGGGCCAAGTATTTTTCCCGCCATCTCGGTCTTGCCTTCTCCGCCGGGTTTCACGCGGTAAAGCGAAGGCTTGGTGGAGCGGAACTTGCGCCCGCTCTCTATGTCCGTCACCACGGAGATGCCTTTCATTTCCACCACCACTTCCTTTATGGATTGCGCCAGGCCTATGCGCACCGTTTCCGTGGCGGCGGAGATGTTGCCTTCGTCGGCGCAGAAAGCCGGGCATGCCATAAGAAACAGGAAGGTGAAAAGCAGGGGTTTCATCCGGCGGCGGGTCAGAACAGCAGGTTGCCCGGCTGTTTCAGGGCAAGATGCTCGTATGCTTTTTTGGCCGCCACGCGTCCGCGCGGCGTCCTGGCCAGAAAACCCGCCTTTATCAGGTAAGGCTCAATGACGTCTGTAATTGTGTCCGCTTCTTCCGAAACCGCGACGGCAAGCGTTTCCACGCCGACTGGGCCGCCGCCGAATTTTTCGGCCAGCGCCGTAAGCAGTCGCCTGTCGGAATCGTTCAGGCCCTCGGAGTCCACGCCCATGGAGTCCATTGCCTGCGCGGCTATGGCCCCGGTTATTACGCCTTTGCCCTTAACCTGCGCGAAATCGCGCACGCGGCGCAGAAGGCGGTTTGCTATGCGCGGCGTGCCGCGCGCCCTGCGGGCTATTTCGGATACGCCTTCCGGGTGGGCCTCTATCTTCAGAAGCCGGGCCGAGCGGGCCACTATCTGCTCCAGCTCTTTAGCTTCGTAGAAGCCAAGGTTGAAAACTATGCCGAACCTGTCGCGCAGCGGGCCGGTCAACAGGCCGCTGCGGGTGGTGGCCCCGGCCAAAGTGAAGCGCGGCACCGCCAGCTTGAGGGTGGTGGAGCCGGGGCCTTTGCCGGTGTTGATGAAGAAGGTGAAATCCTCCATCGCGGGGTAAAGCGATTCCTCGACCGCCGGGTTAAGGCGGTGTATTTCGTCGACGAAAAGGATGTCGTGGTCGCCCAGCTCGGTTGTGAGCATGGCAGCCAGGTCGCCAGGGCGGGCCAGCACCGGCCCGGCGGTGACTTTTATGTTAACGCCCATCTCCCGCGCCAGAATGGAGGCCAGTGTGGTTTTGCCGAGGCCGGGGGGGGAGTAGAACAGGCAGTGGTCCAGCGCTTCCTTGCGGCTTTTGGCGGCTTCGATGAAAACGCGTAGGTTTTCCTTAAGCTGGTCCTGACCTATGAAATCGTCAAGCGTTTGCGGACGCAGGGAATTTTCCTGCCCGGTGGACTCTTCGGCGTTGGCCCGGGGCGAGAGCATGTCTGTTTTGTTCATTTTGCCATGCGCGCAAGGGCGCGTTTCAAGAGTTGTTCAACGGTTTCGTCCGGCTTGATGCCGTCCTGCTGGAGTGCCGAGACGGATCGGCGTACTTCGGCGGAAGAGTAGCCCAGGGCCTGCAGGGCCGAAAGCAGTTCCGTGATGGCGGAAGAAACGGGGTCCGCGTCAGCATTGATGCGCGCCTCGCCTTCCAGCCGCAGGCCTTCCATTTTATCCCGCAGAAGGCTGATCAGCTTTTCCGCGGTCTTGGCCGTGAAGCCGAATATGCCGGTAAGCAGCCTGGCGTCGCGGGTAAGCACCGCCTTGCGGAAGTCCGGCAGGCTTTTGAGCGCCTTGTTGAGGTGTTCAAGCGCCTTTTTGGGGCCGGTGTTGGGCAGGGATTTGAAAAGCTCGAATATCTCGCGTTCCTCGGCCGTGTTGAAGCCGTAAAGCGACGTGCCGTCGTAAGGGGAAAGGGATTCCTTTATGTAGACTTCTGCCTCTCCGCCTTTGGCGGGCAGGGCTTCCAGGCAGGACGCGGCCATATGCACCTCATAGCCCACGCCGCCGGTTTCCAGTATCATGGAAGCGGAAGTCTTCTCTACGATGTTTCCCTTTAGGTAGGCTATCATGCGCGCAAGGCCGTCCCGGCCAGCCCCTTCTGCACCAGATTTTTGAAAGCGTTCATTCGCAGGTGGCACAGCGCAAGCGCGGCTGCGTCGGACACGTCGTCAGGCTGAAGTTCCTTTTCCAGACGCAGGGCAAGACGCACCATGCGCTGCATCTGCGGCTTTTCGGCGGCGCCGCTGCCCGAGACGTTCTTTTTCACTGTGCGCGGGTCGTACCCGCAGACTTCGATGCCGCAGGTCTGCGCGGCGAGCAATATCACGCCCCGCGCCTGCACCGACGCCGACGCCGAGGCGGAGCGTTTCATGAAGAACATCTCCTCGATGGCGGCGCTTTCCGGCGCGTGTTCCTTTATTACGGCGGTAAGTTCGTTGAACAGCAGTTCCAGCCTTCTGGGGAGCGGCAGGCCGCTTGCGGTGTGTATCAGGCCGCAGGATGCCAGCACGGGGTCGGCGCAAGCATGTTTCTCCAGCACCGCCCAGCCGGTGCGGTCAAGGCCGGGGTCTATTCCTATTACCCGGTCAGGCTTTTTCAAGCTTGGCGAGGATTTCATCCGGTATGTCGAAATTTGAATAGATGTTCTTAACGTCGTCGTGGGCTTCCAGCGAGTCCATGAGTTTCAGGAGTTTCGCGCCGCTGGCTTCGTCCACCGCGACCTGGTTGTCCGCTATCATGGTGATTTCGGCGGATTCCGCCACTATCTTGTTTTCGTCCAGCTTGGCTTTCACAGTGTCGAAAGCCTGCGGGGTGGTGTAAATTTCGTAGACTTCTGCGTCCTCGGACTTTATGTCGTCGGCCCCGGCCTCAAGCGCCAGGTTCATCAGCTTTTCCTCGTCTATGGAGGTCTTCGCCACGATGATGCAGCCCTTCTGCTTGAACATCCAGGCCACGCAGCCGGCCGAGCCGATGCTGCCGCCTCCGGTTTCGAAAATCTTGCGTATTTCCGAGAAGGAGCGGTTCTTGTTGTCGGTAGTGGTTTCCACCAGCAGGGCGGTGCCGCCGGGGCCGTAGCCCTCGTACACCAGTTCCTCGAAAGTCGTGCCGGGCAGCTGGCCGGTGCCCTTCATGATGGCGCGCTTGACGTTGTCGGCTGGCATGTTGGCGTTGCGGCCGTCTTCCATGGCCTTGCGCAGGCGGGGGTTGGAGGCGGGGTCGCCGCCGCCCATTTTAGCGGCGATGGTGATTTCGCGGATGATTTTGGTGTAGACCTTGCCTTTCTTGGCGTCGGTCAGCGCCTTTTTGTGTTTGATGCCAGCCCAGTGTGAATGTCCGCCCATAAAAATACCGTCCTGTGGAAAATTAGTCCGCCTGACTACAGACAGAGAATTGTAGCATTTTTAATCCAGCCCCTTCTGCAAATTTGCTAAAATAAGGCGGGGGATGCTGTCGCCTCCGCTCAAAAGAGGCTAATTTTCTATCTGTCGGGGGTGGTCGGTACACATGCCGGAAGCCAAAAGCGCCGCAATGAAGCCGTCCGTGTTTCGCGAAGGCGTGAAGCGCGGCCTTTATTTCGACATAGCGCAGGACGTGCTTCGTTCCCCTGCGCGCCTTGAACGCGAAGAGCAGGCTTTCCTGGAAGGGCTGGACATCTCCTACCGCGCGCTCTGCGCCATTCTTTTCAATTACGCTTCTAATTCCGGCCATCCCGGCGGCAGCATTTCTTCCGGCAAAATAGCGCAGTCGCTGCTTTTCGGCGGCATGGCCTACGATTTCTCCTCGCCCGACAGGGAGGACGCCGACCTGCTGGTTTACGCCGCCGGGCACAAGGCCATGGGGCTGTACGCCCTCTGGGCCCTGCGCAACGAGTTCGCGCGCATAGCCGCGCCCGAACTCCTGCCAAGGGCCGCCAAGCAGCTGCGGCTTGAGGATTTGCTGGGATTCCGCCGCAACCCTAAAACCGGCGCTCCGCTGTTCACCGCTTTCGGTGCCAAGGCTCTGGACGGGCACCCCACTCCGGCCACCCCTTTTGTGCGGGCCGCCACAGGCGCCAGCGGCGTGGGTGTGGGGGCTGGCGTCGGCCTGGCGCTGGCGGCCATGGACTCTTATCCGGGGTGTCCCCCGCGCATACATATATTGGAAGGGGAGGGAGGGCTTACCGCGGGCAGGGCGCATGAGGCCATAGCGGCCGCTTCCTCCAACCGCCTTTGGAACGTCGTGCTGCACCTGGACTGGAACCAGGCCAGCATAGATTCCGACCGCGTCTGCCCCGAAAACGGCCAGCCCGGAGATTACGTGCAGTGGACTCCGGCCGAGCTGTTCCATATGCACGACTGGAACGTGGTTTTCGTCGGCAACGGGCACGACGTGTTTCAGGTGCGGGCCGCGCAGGAGTTGGCCGCTTCCCTGGATAACAGGCAGCCGACCGCGATTATATACCGCACGGTGAAGGGCTGGAAATACGGCATTGAAGGCCGCTCTTCCCACGGCGCGGGCCACAAGACG
>JAAYTX010000117.1 GCA_012523635.1 Elusimicrobiota bacterium | reverse complement strand
GCTGATTTCGACCAAGCTAGTTTCGAGCGGTTGCTAGGATTCGGCCGTCCTTCCCAAGAAATCGTGTCTCTCCGCGCACAGATGGATACAGGGATCCGAATTGCTGGAGGATTCGGCTGCGGACGGGCCTTTTCCACTACGGTAACTTCGGCTCCCAGTTCGCGGGCGCGGAACGCTGCGGGATAGCCGCCGGGACCGGCGCCTATCACCAAAACTTTTTTATCTGCCATGTTTTTTCTCCTTTCCAGGTTCGAGAATTTTTTCCGGCATCAGCAAGTGGTAAAGGGTGATATCCCGGGCCTGCGGCGGCAGGGACTCCGCCCTCAGCCCGTCGTAAATAACTCGGCAATGCGGTTCTTCCAGCTGAAACTGCGCGGCAACGCCATAATAGGGCAGCGAAATCACCGGGGAACTGGCAAGAAGCGCCCGCTCCTGTTCACCGAACAAGGGGATAAATGGGGAAGCGTTGCAGCCGCAAGCGGCAGACAGGGCTGTCCCCTCCTCGCGCGGGCCCAGCAGCAACAGCACTCCGTTCGGGAACGAAGCTTTTACCGTCCGCATGAGGTCAGCAGACGCAATGACGCGGATTTCCAGCCCGGAGAGCCATGCCGCCAGGGCCGGGGCATGCGGGTCCTCCCGCAGGAGAACCACCGGCGCTCCGCCGGTTTTAAGCGAGGAAATGTATGCCGGAGCAAAACGCGCCAGCGTCCTTTCCTGCACGGACATATACAACCCGCCGAAACAGAACAGCGCTATTACAGGCCATTTCAACAGTGCATAGCCGTCTCGGTATTTTCCATTGAAAAATCCGCTATAAACCCAAAAAGCGCAAACAAGGATCACCAGGAGCAGTCCGTAAACCGGAAACTGCACGGACGGCGCAAAACCCAGCGGGAAATGCTGATAACCTAACGTCAACAGGACAACGGCAGCGAACAAAGCCGACATGACGCTGCTGCCATGCCAGAAAGCCGTCACTCGCAGGCGCGGAAACAACGAGAGGGCGGACAAAGCCAAAACCGCGCATAGGCCGACAACAAGCAATGGATTGTAAATCCACAGCGTCTTAAAAAAACCGGTCACCCATGGCATGGCGCCGCCCGGAAGCTCCAGCGCGAGGGCATACTCCGGCGGGACCAGCGACGAACGCAGAGCCGACAACAATGCCCCCCCATGCCAAGGGAGAAGCGCCAGTATCGCGGCAAACGCGGAAACGGAGAACTTAAGAGCTGACGTAAAGCGGGTTCCGTCCTGCGCTTTCACGGTAAACAGCACTGCCGCAATAACGGGGACAGCTGCCGCCGCGCCGCCGGAAGAAGACCAGAACAGCAGTCCGGCGCAAAGCCCGGAAAGATATAGAGCCCAGTCGCCGGAGACAAACCCTCTGAGACGCGCCGCAAGCGCTGCAAACAGGCCCAGAAGCAGCGGCGAGGACATTACCGACGGAGAATAGCTGAAGATATAATGGGCAGGCCACGCAGAACAGCCGTAAAGCAACGCAGCCGCCAGCCCGCACAGGCGCGAGCCCGTAAGGAAGTATGCCAGCAAGCCGCACAATAAAACAGAGCATGCATTGGCTAAAGCCGCAGCGAAGGCTAAAGCCGATTGCGGCGCGGAAGAAAACAAAGACCAAAGTTTCGCGCAGAAACCAAAATATAAGGCGTGGACCGGCAGGCCGCCTGAAGCCGGAATCACGCCGCCGGAGCGATATGGCAAAGAATACGGAAGCCAGAAGAGGAAATAGGCGGACGCAATCAGCGCTAGGCTGAGGTATATGTTTTTTTTCATAATATCCTTAATATCGGGCCTTCGCCCGAAATAGATTTTAACTTATTAAAGGACAGGACTAGTAAACATGAAACCCATCTCAGGCATAATCACGCTGGCCGCAATTTTCTGCGCCGCCGCGGTTCAGGCGCAGGAGGCTGCCATACAGGTGCTATATCCGTACGAAGGCCAGCACATCGCCGCCGTCCCGCAGACATTTATTTTCGGCAATGTTTCCCCTTCCAGCGGCACCCTGACAATCAATGGCACGCCCGTGAAAGTGCACCCCAAAGGGACATTTCTGGCCTACCTGCCGGTATCTCGCGGCAATTTCGTGTTCGCGCTGGAGTACGCTCCGGCAGACGGCAAGCCCGCGTTCACATATCAGCGCGCCATAACAGTGGGCCAACCGTTGCCGGCGCCGCTGTCAGCGGACAAACCGCAACTGGATAAAAACTCGGTTCAGCCAGCCGCAGATGTGGAATATTCCGCCGGGGACTGCGTTCAGATATCCGCGGCGGGCTCGCCGGAGATGAAGGCTGATTTCTCAATAGACGGCGTGATCAGGCACGCGGAAATGGCCGAACTGCCGCAAGGTTCTGGAAACTATACAGGCATGTATTGCATCAAGCCGGAAGACAAGGCTTCTCAGGCCGAAATAAAGGTGCGGCTCTCCAAAGGCTGGTCTGGCGACAAGGCTTCCGCAGCCGGCAAGCTGACCATAATGCCGAACACCCCGTCCATCGCGGAAGTGACGTCCGACCTTGCCGGGCTGCGCAGCGACTTCGACGGCGGCTACTTCATGTTCGCCAGTTCCGGCACCAGAATACACGTCACGGGCCGCATCGGCGGCAGGCTGCGGGCCGAACTGGGCCCCGCGCGCTCCGGCTGGATAGACGATTCCAAGGTAAAGCTGCTGCCCCCGGGCACGCCGCTTCCAAAGGCGCTGCTGGGCACAATCTCCACGGCTAAGGGCAAGTCCTCCACCAAAGTGCGCCTGGAAATGACCTCTCAGGTTCCATATACCGCGCAGCTTGACGGAGACACCCTCTCAATTGATTTCTTATATACGCGCAATTTCACCAACTGGATTGTGTACGATTCCTCGGACACCATGATAAGGAACATTGTCTGGCAGCAGCCTGACGGACAGACCAGCACCGTGAAGATAAACTTCAGGCAGGGACGGACCCCCTGGGGTTACGACATCACTTATGCGGCCGGAGGCTACAACATAGAACTGCGGGAACGCCCAAACTTTGCCTGCAAGGGCAAGACGCCGCTTAAAGGCCTGACAGTTGTGCTGGACCCGGGGCATTCCCCCAAAAAGGGCGCGGCCTACGACGGGGCGATAGGCCCTTCCGGCAGTTTTGAATATGCCGTGAACTACCAGATAGCGAAGGAACTGGAGCTCCTCCTCCAGCAGAAAGGCGCTAAAGTGGTGCTCACCCGCAACAATGAAACTGAGGACGTACCGCTCCAGCACAGACCCGGCATATCATGGAACGCCAAAGGCGACCTGTACCTGAGCATACACAATAACGCTTTACCCGACGGCAGCAACCCGCTTACCCCGGACCGGGGCTTTTCAGTCTACTACTACCATCCGCACAGCATGGCGTTCGGCTCCCATATGCTCGCGGCGTTCCAGCGGCGCATACCGCTGCCGGACGAACAGCTGCGTTTCGGCGACTACCTGGTTCTGCGCCAGACGCAGATGCCGGCAATACTGGCCGAATGCGCCTACCAGATAATCCCAGAGCAGGAACAGCTGATTCTGAGCCAGGACTTCCGTAAAAAACTGGCAGCGGCCATGCTGGAAGGCGTGCTTTCCTACATGAAAAGCACGGCGCCGCAGGGTTGTGAAATCAGCCTTGAACAACCCCGCAGGAAAACCGCAGGCAAGCAGGAGAAAAACAAACCGCCGCACCAGCCGGACGGGAAAAAACCGCCGTCTAAAGTGAAAAAATAAAACCTGCGATAAGCTGGAGAAGTTTGCTACAGCGCGCAGCGAAAGCCGACCAGGGCCAGCCCTACGCTGAACCCCGGCAGAGACGTCTGCCTGTGTGCGGAACGAGTGGCGTCTATAGTGAAGTACCAGGAACCGCCGCGCCAGATTTTATACTCGCCGGTATCAGGCCCCTTAGGGTTGTGGACGCTTTCTGCGGAATAATCCGCGTACCAGTCCGACACCCATTCCCAAACGTTCCCTTCCATGTCATACAGACCGCAGGGGTTTGGCTTCTTCTGCCCTATCGGATGCGACCGCTCGTTTGAATTGCCAGTGCTCCAGGCATAATCGCCCAAAACGGACTGCTCGTTCCCAAAAGGCCATTTAGTGAGGGTACCGCAACGCACAGCCTTCTCCCACTCGGCCTCGGTTGGAAGCCGTTTGCCGCGCCAACGGCAATAGGCGTCCGCGTCATTCCATGTCACATAAACTACGGGATGGTCAGCACGGCTGTAGTCAGGCTGCTCATGCATTTTTATACCGACGGCGGCGGCATACCCTGCGTATTCCGCTGCCGTAACCTCGTATTTGTCCAGGTAATAAGCGTCCAGCCACACTTTATGGCGCGGATGCTCTTCCCGATCTCCTTCGCCGTCAGGCGAGCCCATAAGAAACTCGCCGGCTTTAATCAGGGACATTGCTGAAGTATCCGCTTTATTCGGCGGCCTGGATGCGGAGGCTGAGCCGCCGTGCCCCTCCTCCCCAAACACAGCGGCGGACAGCGGGCTCAGGCAAGAGATAAATACCAGACAGGAGCAATACAGGCTTATTCTGCGCATACGCCCCGGCGGGGACACAGCTTCATCACCGGGCAGGACTGGCACTGCGGGTTTCTGGCCATGCAGCAGGCGCGCCCATGCGAAATCAGCGCGTGAGAAAACCACGCCCATTTAGCGCGCGGCACCAGCGGCAGCAAATCCTTCTCGACTTTCTCCGGGC
>JAAYTX010000116.1 GCA_012523635.1 Elusimicrobiota bacterium | reverse complement strand
GTGAACTCCTGGCGCAACAGAAAGCGCGACACTCACTGAACAATTGTTGTCCCCGGCTTATTGGCGGCAGGCGTTTAGCCTGCTGTTTTTCTTTCCGTAGGAAAAATAGATTATCAGGCCTATCACTAGCCACACGCCAAAGCCCAGCCATGTTATGTCTTGCAGGCCGAACATCAGGAACAGGCACGACAGCACGCCCAGTATCGGGAATAGCAGGCCGCAGGGCACTCTGAAGGGGCGGGGCCTGTCCGGGTCCTTTATGCGCAGTATTATTACGCCGCCGCACACCACCAGGAATGCGAACAGCGTGCCAATGTTGCAGAGGTTGGCCATTTCGTCTATGCTGCAGAAGGCCGACAGCCCGCCCACAAAAAGCCCGGTCAATATCGTGCCCACGTGCGGCGTGCCAAAGCGCGGATGCACCTTCGCAAAGCACTGCGGCAGAAGGCCGTCGCGGCTCATCGAGAAAAGGATTCTTGGCTGGCCCATCTGGTACACCAGCATCACTGCCGTGGTGGCCACCACGGCGCCGAAGGCCACCAGGCTTACCAGCCAGGCCGAGGCGTTGTTGTAAAGCAGCGCGGCCACAAGCGGCTCGCCTATCTTGTGTTTGAGTTCGCCCATGGGCATCATGCCCGTCAGCGCTGCGGTGACAAGCACGTAAATCACGGTGCAGATTCCCAGCGAGCCCAGTATGCCTATAGGCATGTCGCGCTTGGGGTTTTTGGTTTCCTCTGCCACGGTGGACACGGCGTCGAAGCCTATGTAGGCGAAGAAAATCATGGCCGCGCCTTTCTGTATGCCGGTGAAGCCGCTGGGGGCAAACGGCACCCAGTTCTCCGGCCTGAAATAGTGGAAGCCCACTATCACAAACAGCGCCAGCACCAGAAGCTTTATGCCCACCATGATGTCGTTAAGGCGGGCGCTTTCCTTCACGCCGCGTATAAGGAACACGGTAAGCAGCGCGGTGACCGATACCGCCAGCAGGTTCACCACCACCGGCACGCCGAAGATGTGCGGCACCTCGGCAAGGCTGAAGCCGTGGTGCACGAAACTGCGGTAGTCCATCCTGAGCCATATCGGAACGTCCAGGCCGAAGGTGGACACCAGAAAGTCGTTGAAGTAACCGGCCCAGCTTATGGCCACGGCCACGTTGCCTATGGCGTACTCTATAATAAGGTCCCAGCCTATTATCCAGGCCATCAGTTCGCCCATTGTGGCGTAGGAATAGGTGTAGGCGCTGCCGGAAACCGGCACCATGGCCGCGAACTCGGCATAGCACAGCGCGGCGAAGCCGCAGGCTATGGAGGTCAGTACGAACGAAATCATCAGCGAGGGGCCCGCCGGGTAGCCGCTGGCCGCGCCCGCCGCCGCCTCGCCCACCATGGCGAAGATGCCCGCGCCTATTATCGCGCCTATGCCCGCCATGGTCACGTCCAGCGGGCCAAGCACTTTTTTAAGGATGTGGCCTTTTTCCTTGGTTTCGTCCAGCAGGCAGTCTATTGATTTCGTTCTGAAGTATGACGACATGGTTTTATTTATGCGTTAAAATCCAAAAACGCCTGTTCCGTTACGGAGCAGGCGTTTTGAAAGTCTAGCCTCGGAAGATTGAACGAGCCCAACCCTTATTTCTCGTGTTCCGCGACGAACTTCTTTATCTCTTCGATGTTTTCCAGGATCATCTTCGCCTTGGTCAGGCCGAACGAAAAGGGATACTTGTCGTTTTCGTCGCGTTTGAGGACCAGCAGGGGGTTGCCCTTGTACTCGGTGCGTTCCACTATCATTTTTGCGTCTCCTGTTTTGCAGCAGCGATTATGAAGCTGCGGTTATTATAGCTAATTCTCCGCGCCGCGGGTCTTTAAAATCAGCGGTATCACAAGAAAACTGGGAATCGTCATCAAGCATACCAGTATGAAAAACGGCCCGTAGCCCAGCGCCATCTGTATCTTGCCGCTTATCATGCCGGGGAGCATCACGCCCAGCGCCATCAGGCTGGTGGAAATGGCGAAATGGGCGGTCTTGTTCGGCCCCTGCGCTATGTTCATAAGGTAAACGGTGTAGGCCATGGCCCCTATGCCGTAGCCCAACTGTTCCACCGCTACCAGCGGGAACAGCCACGCGAAGGCGGGCTTGGCGTAAGCCATGTACACGTAAACCAGGTCGGGCACGTTCATGGCAAGGGCCATCGGCCAGATGCATTTGCGGAAGCCGTAGCGGGCTATAAGCCACCCGCCGAAGATGCCGCCTGCCGTGAGCGCGGCAAGGCCCACTGTGCCGTACAGCAGGCCCACCTGCTTGGTGGTGACGGCAAGGCCGCCGTTTTCAAGCGAATCCAGCACAAACGGCGCGCTCATCTTTCCCAGCATGGTTTCGGCGAAGCGGTACAGCACTATGAAAAGCAGAATGTATAGGATGTCTTTCTGGCGTATATATTCGCCGAAGATGGTTTTAGAGGCTGCCCACGCTTTTTTAAACGCGGACAGCGCGGATTGCGCGTCTCCCCGCGCGTCGGCATCGGGGCGGGGCAGCAGCGCCGCGTGATAGCCCGCCAGCAACGCGAACAGCAGGCCCGACAGCCCGAACATCGCCGCCCAGGCCGCCGCCACAGAGCCCAGCTTCTCCTCAAGCGACCCTGCGAAATACACCAGCGCCCCGGAGCCGAACAGCATGGCGAGGCGGTAGAACATCACGCGTATGCCGACGAACAGGGCCTGCTGTTTCTGGTCCAGCGCCAGCATGTAAAAGCCGTCCACCGCTATGTCCTGCGTGGCCGAGACAAACGCCGCCAGCGCGAACGCCGCCAGCGAAAGCGCGAAGAAGGCGGGCAGGCCGCAGGCCAGCGCGGCCGCGAACAGGGCGGCGGCCATAAGCGCCTGCGTAAGCAGTATCCAGCGGCGCTTGGTGGAATAAATCTCCACCAGCGGGCTCCACAGCATCTTGAGCGCCCAAGGCAGGAAGATGACGCTGGTCCAGAAGGCCAGGCTGTCGTTGGGGATGCCCATGCGCTTGTAGAAAATCAGCGCTATGCTGTTCACCAGGATGTACGGAAGGCCTTCCGCGAAATAGAGCGTTGGCACGCAGGCCCATGGGCTTTTGAATTTGTCGTATAGCGTTTTCATGTTTTGCCTCGGCAAGCGGAGCTGTTTCGGAAAGTATGCCAAATAGACGGCGCGCATTACTAATTTGATATAATTCCATTTAGCTTTCCCGTCTGGGGAGAGCGAGGAGAAAATTAAAATGGCCGAGGAAAAGAAGGACGCTGAATTTGTGCATAAAATGCGCCATTCGTGCGCGCACGTGATGGCTCAAGCCGTAACCGAGCTTTTCCCCGGCACTAAACTGGGCATAGGCCCGGCTATAGAGAACGGCTTCTATTACGATTTCGACACCGAGCATCATTTCGTCCCCGAAGACCTGCCTAAAATAGAGGAGCGCATGCGCCAGATAATAAAGGCCAGGCAGCCTTTCGTCTGCGCGGAGCATTCCAAGAAAGAGGCGCTGGAGAAGTTCGGCGCGGCGGGCGAGAAATACAAGGTGGAGCTGATTAACGAGCTTCAGGACGGCACCATAAGCTTCTACTCAAACGGCGCTTTCACCGACCTGTGCAAGGGCCCCCATGTGGGCGACACGGGGCATATAAAGAATTTCAAGCTTACCCATGTGGCCGGGGCCTACTGGCGGGGCGACGAGCGCAACCCCATGCTTCAGCGCATTTACGGCATAGCGTTCCAGACCCGCGAGGAGCTTGACGCCCACGTGAAGCAGATGGAGGAGGCCGCCAAGCGCGACCACCGCCGGCTGGGCGCAGAGCTGAAACTTTTCAGCATTACCGACGACTGCGGCCCCGGCCTTGTGCTGTGGCACCCGCGCGGCGGCAGAATCCGCAAGATTCTGGAAGACTGGATAAGGAACGAGAACATCAAGCGCGGCTACGAGATGGTGTATTCGCCCCACATAGCCCGCCTGCATCTGTGGCAAACTTCGGGGCACGCCTCGTTCTACCGCGAGAACATGTATTCTACCATGGACGTGGACGGCCAGGAATACCAGATAAAGCCGATGAACTGCCCGTTCCATATCCTGATGTACAAGAGCGAACTGCGCAGCTACCGCCACCTGCCCCTGCGCCTTGCCGAGCTGGGCACTGTGTACCGCTACGAGCGTTCCGGCGTTCTGCACGGTCTTATGCGCGTGCGCGGCTTTACGCAGGACGACGCCCACATCTTCTGCACGCCCGACCAGATAGCGGCGGAGGTGGAGGCCTGCTTTGATTTCTCCATGCACGTTATGAAGACCTTCGGGTTCAAGAGCAAGGTCACGCTGTCGCTGTGGGACGAAAGCAAGCCCGAAAACTACACCGGCGACGCCAAGGACTGGAAGATGGCGCAGGAAGTGCTGGAAGGCGTGCTGAAAAAGCGCGGCGTGGAATACGAATGCTTCAAGGGCGAGGCCGCGTTCTACGGCCCGAAAATCGACATAAAGGTTATAGACGCCATAAACCGCCCCTGGCAATTGACCACCATCCAGTTCGACTTCAACCTGCCGCAGAAGTTCGACCTTGAATACGTGGCCGACAGCGGACGCAAGCGCCCCTACATGGTGCACCGCGCTCTGCTGGGTTCCATTGAGCGCTTCTTCGGCATACTGGTGGAGCACTACGCCGGGTGGTTCCCGCTGTGGCTGGCCCCGGTGCAGGCCAAAATCCTGACGCTTACTTCCAATGAAGTGCCTTTCGCCAACAAGCTGGCCGAAGACATGAAGAAGGCCGGCCTGCGCGTGGAAGTGGACGACAGGCCCGAGAAAATCGGCCTTAAAATCCGCGAGACTCACATGGAAAAAGTTCCTTACATGCTGATGATTGGCCCCAAGGAAGCCGAAGCCGGGAACGTTACCCTGCGCGTGCGCAGCGGCAAGAACATCCCAGGCCTGACTCCCGGCGACGTCATCAGCACCATGTGCAAGGAAGCCGCAGAGTACAGCCTTGAAAACCTGTATTCCTGAGGTTGGCGCCTGAACTTATGCGCAAAGCCCGCCATTGTCGGCGGGCTTTGCCGTTTTGATAAACTGCATATGGAGACGTTAGCGTTACATTCGTGAAGCTGTCTAGCGCATGTTCAAATTGAAATTTCCGGCATTGTTGTGTCTGGCGCTTGCGGTCTCGGCCTTGGCGGGACTTTTGCTTGCCCCGGAAGGCGGGTTCAAGCCGCCGCTGAAGGTTTATGAAATAAAGGCCGTTGAATCGGCGCATGATTTTCCGCTGAATTATGACGCCCGGAAATACTGCCCCGCATTCGCGGCGGTGGAATTTTTATTCCGTCCCGGGAAAAGTTACAGCGGCCTCATTCTTGAAACCGGCGAAAACGCGCCGCGCCTGTCGTTTGAAAACGGCGGACTGTTCGCCGAGCTTCCATTTTATTCTCCCGCGAAAGGGCGCGGGGTGGCAAAATCCGCCGCCTGCGCAGTCGACCCCGGGAAAACGCACAAAGTTTCTTTTGAAACCGGATTGCGCGGCTTTTCGCTGGATGTCGATGGGAAGCGTTGCGCGGAATCTTCATTGGATTTTGTGGAACTGCCGTTGTCCCGCTTTTCAGTTTCCAGCGCGGCGGGCGCGCTTCCTGGCACTCTCAAAGGGAGGCTGGGCCTGTTGCCGCACCCTTCTTTCGCGGCGAAAATATCAGCCGCCATTCGTCCTGTTTTGTGGTTTCTGCTGTTCGCGGCCTCGGCGGGATTTTTTTGGGCTGTTCGCGCCGGGCCGCGCCTCAAGCTGGCCGCGTGGGCGCTTTACGCTGTCGCGTTGTTCTGGGGAATCTCGTCTGGTTTCAGCTATGTTTTGCCGCAAACCAAAGGCACTTATTACGATTTAACCCGGGCTTTCATGCAGGGTCAGCTTTCGCTGCCGCAGACCCCGCCACCGGAAATGCTGGCCTTGCGCGACCCTTATCAGTTCGGCGTGGCCTGGAAGTACGGCGCATGGGACCTTAGCCTTTACAACGGCAAATTTTTCCTTTATTTCGGCCCGGCCCCGGCTTTGATGCGCCTGCTGGTTTTGGGTCGGGCAAGCCAGGCCGCGTGGGTGGTGCTTTACTGCTCGGCCTGCGCCTTCTTTTTCTGTCTTATATTGGCAAAGGCAAGGGAAAAATTTTTCCCCCAGGTTTCAGATTTCAGCCTGGCGTTGCTGTGCGCTTCCGTGGCGTTTAGCCCGCTGCTGGTTTATCTGTGCGCGGCCTATTCGCTTCATGTGGAAGCCGTAATCGCCTCTACTGCGTTTATGTTGGCCGGGGCATATCTTGTCTTTTCGGACTTGGGCTCGCCCGGCTGGCGCTATGCCCTGGCCGCCGGGCTGTGTTTTGCGCTGGCGGGCGCGTCGCGGGTCAATGCATTCCTGGCGGTTTTGCCTTTTGCGGCGTACTATGCCATGTGCGCGCGCGGCAACTGGCGCAGGTCGGCCGCGTTTCTTGCGCCGCTGGCCGCTGTGGTTTTTGCGCTCATGCTTTACAACTATTTGCGTTTTGACAATCCGCTGGAGTTCGGGGTTTCATACCAGCTTAACAGTACCCGGCCCATAGTGGCGGGGGGAAAGTTCTTCTCGATTTCTTATATAGCGGGCAATCTGCACCGGTATATTCTGCTTTTGCCCCGTTTCAGTTCGCAGCCGCCGTTCCTGTTGCCCGCGCATGGCGAATGGGAGCTTTACCGTCCTGTGTTTTCCATATTTTTGCTGCTGCCGCTGGCGGCGTGGTGCTTCGCGCTTCCGTTGCGCTGGAAAACTTTGCCAGCCCATTTGCGCACTTTTGTCCTGCTGTGTTTGTTTGGGGGGGGGTCGGTACTGCTATTTGTCTCTTCAAATATAGTAAGCACCACCCGGTATATGAGCGATTTCGCCTGGTTTTTCGCGCTGGCGGGCGGATTGTCCTGCCTGGCTATGTGCGCTAATCCCGGGAGATTTGGCAAAGCGTGCCTGGCTGTGTTGTTGCTTATGTTTGGTTGGGGTCTTGCCGCTTCCTTTGCCTTAAGCTTTTATAATCTGCTGGACTACGCTCCTGACCGCTTTTTCTCCTATTGGCTCCTTCTTGGCTGATTAGCGCCCTGGGTTCCGCTGTATCCTGCTATTTTGCTATCATTTAATATAGACAGAAGACGGCTCAAGCTGTAGTCCGCATCGCTTCTGTCATATATTCGGAGGTGACAATGTCTATAAAGGTTGGAGTTAATGGTTTTGGAAGAATCGGACGTCTGGTGCTGCGCGCCGGCATAGCGAACAAGAATCTCGAGTTCGTCGCTATCAACGACCTGACTGACCCCAAAACGCTTGCGCATCTGTTCAAGCACGATTCCACTTTCGGGGCCTATCCCGGCACCGTCACGGCTGACGCCGACGGCCTGATAATAGACGGCCGCAAGATAAAAGTCACCTCGGTCAAGAACCCGGAAGAACTGCCCTGGAAAGCCATGGGCGTACAGGTGGTCATTGAATCCACCGGCAAGTTCACCGACGTCGAGAAGGCCAAGGCCCACCTGAAGGCCGGCGCCCAGAAGGTCATCATCTCCGCTCCCGCCAAAGGCGATGCGCTGACCGTCTGCATGGGCATAAACGAAAACTCCTACGACCCCTCCAAGCACGACGTCCTCTCTAACGCTTCCTGCACCACCAACTGTCTGGCCCCGGTGGCGAAGGTTCTGCATGAGACGTTCAAGATAGAGTCCGGGCTGATGACCACCATCCATTCCTATACCAACGACCAGCCTGTGCTGGACTTCCCGCACAAGGACCTGCGCCGCGCCCGCGCCGCCGCCGTGTCCATGATTCCCACTTCCACCGGCGCCGCCAAGGCACTCGGCCTGGTTATACCGGACCTTAAGGGCAAGCTCAACGGCGTGGCCATACGCGTTCCCACCCCCAACGTCTCCCTGGTTGACCTGACCGTGATGGTCTCCAAGGCGACCACCAAGGAAGAGGTGAACGCCGCCATGAAGAAGGCCGCCGAAGGCCCTCTCAAGAACGTGTTCGTGTACTGCGACGAGCCGCTGGTGTCCAAGGACTTCAACGGCAACCCGGCCAGCAGCATCTTCGACGCGGAGCTGACCCATGCCATCGACAGGCAGGTGAAAGTTTTCGCCTGGTACGACAACGAGTGGGGCTATTCCAACCGCGTGGTCGACCTGGCCGTCTTCATCGGCAAGAAGGGTCTCAAGTAGTCAATATTTACGGCTTTCCCCGCGCCGCAGCAGGGCGCGGGGAAGGCCGATATCAACAGGAAAGGAGTGAGTACAATGGCTAAAAGAAAAGTTCTTATCATGGGTGCGGCAGGACGTGATTTCCACAACTTCAACGTCTACTACAGAAACAATCCCAACTACGAAGTAGTCGCCTTCACAGCGTTTCAGATTCCCGGCATAGCAGGCAGAAAGTATCCGGCCTCACTAGCGGGCAAACTTTACCCCAAGGGCATCCCGATTTTTGATGAAAGCGAACTGGTTTCCCTCATTAAAAAACATTCCGTAGACGACGTGGTTTTCGCGTACAGCGACGTGAATTTCAACACCATGATGCAGAAGGGCTCGCTGGTGCTGGCCAACGGCGCCACCTTCTCCATGCTGCCGGCGGACAAGACGATGATTGAGTCCCGCAAGCCTGTCATAGCCGTCTGCGCCGTACGCACCGGCTGCGGCAAGAGCCAGACTTCCCGCGCCATAGCGGCCATACTCAAGGCCATGGGCAAGAAAGTGGTGGTCATCCGCCACCCGATGCCTTACGGCGACCTCGAGAAGCAGCGCTGCCAGCGCTTCGCCTCTCTTGAGGATATGAAAAAGCACGGCTGCACCATCGAGGAGATGGAAGAGTACGAACCGCATATAGCCGCCGGGCACGTGGTGTACGCCGGCGTGGACTACGCCGACATACTGCGCTCCGCGGAAAAGGAAGCCGACGTCATCCTCTGGGACGGCGGCAACAACGACACTCCCTTCTACAAGCCCGACCTGCACATCGTCGTGGCCGACCCGCTCCGCCCCGGGCACGAGGAGCTTTATCACCCCGGCATGACCAATATTTTCATGGCCGACGTGGTGATTCTCAATAAAGTGGACACCGCCAAGATGGAGATGGTGCAGGCCGTGCGCGACAATGTGCGCCGGCTGAACCCCAAGGCTGTGATAATCGAGGCCGAGTCGCCGGTGACGCTGGACGACAAGACTGTGAAGGTGGCCGGAAAGAAGGTGTTGGTCGTGGAAGACGGCCCCACCCTCACGCACGGCGAGATGGGCTTCGGCGCAGCCTACATAGCCGCCAAGCAGTACAAGGCCGGCAAAATCATCGACCCCAGGCCCTGGGCCGTGGGCTCGATAAAGGGCGTCTACGAGAAATACTCGCACCTGCGCTACATTCTGCCGGCGATGGGCTACGGCGAGAAGCAGATGTCCGAGCTTAAGAAGACGATAAACGCCATACCCTGCGACCTGGTGCTGGTGGGCACTCCGATAGACCTGGCCCGCCACCTGAACCTGACCAAGCCTTCCGTGCGCATCGGCTATTCGCTGAAAGAGCGCCCGGGCTCGGTCTCGCTCAAGACCCTGGTCAAAAAGGCGTTAAAGTAAATTCGGGAGGCTGAACAATGGCTGCTCCGGTGTTGAAACTGGCTAGAATACAGGATATGGACCTGAAGGGAAAGAACGTCGTCGTGCGCGTGGACTACAACGTCCCGCTCAAGGACGGCAAGGTAGGCGACGAGAAGAGAATCGCCGCCACAGTCCCCACGGTCAAACATCTGCTGGATAACGGCTGCCGCGTGGTGCTTATGTCGCACCTGGGCAGACCCAAAGGCAAAGTCGCACCGGAGTTCAGCCTTAAGCCCCTTGTCCCGTCAGTTGAGAAGCTGATGGGCGCTAAAGTGCATTTCGCGCCCGACTGCGTCGGCCCGGAGGCCGACAAAGTCGTGGCCGCGGCCGGAAAAGGCGAGATAGTGCTGCTGGAAAACCTGCGCTTTCATGCCGAAGAGGAAGCCAACGACGCCTCTTTCGCCAAACAGCTGGCCAGGCACGGAGAGTTTTTCGTACAGGACGCTTTCGGCACGGTGCACCGGGCGCATGCTTCTACGGCTGCCATAGCCGCGTTGCTGCCCGGCTGCATAGGCTTCCTGGTCCAGAAGGAACTGGAATTCCTCGACCGGGCTGTGAAGAGCCCTGCGCGTCCTTTCCTGGCCATCATCGGCGGGGCTAAGGTTTCCGATAAGATAATGGTGCTCAACAATCTTCTTGACTCGGTGGATATGCTGCTTATCGGCGGAGGCATGGCCTATACCTTCCTGGCCGCGCAGAACGTCGCCATAGGCAAGTCCCTGCTGGAGGCCGACAAGGTGGAGGAGGCCAAGAACGTCATTGCCAAGGCGTATAAAAAACGCGCGCAATGTCTGCTTCCCGCCGACCACCTGGCCGTGCAGGAGCTCAAGCCGGACGCCCCCATACAGCATACGCAGTCCATGGCGGTGCCGGACGGCTGGATGGGCGTGGATATCGGCCCCCGCACCATAGCCATCTTCAAGGAGCACATCAGGCAGGCCAAGACCATTTTCTGGAACGGCCCTATGGGCGTGTTCGAGATGGACGCGTTCTCAAACGGCAGTTTTGAAATAGCCAAAGCCATGGTGGAGGCCACGCAGAACGGGGCAGTCACCATAGTCGGCGGCGGGGACAGCCTGTCTGTCCTGAAAAAGGCCGGAATAAAATCCTCGCAGCTGTCGCATTGCTCAACCGGCGGCGGCGCGAGCATGGAGCTGCTGGAAGGCAAGGCGTTGCCCGGCCTTACGGCGCTTTCTAAAGGAGCGGAGGGGAAATGAACGGATTCGCGTTATTCATACATGTCAGCGCCTGCTTGCTGCTGATAATCCTGGTGTTGCTGCAGAGCGGCAAGGGTTCAGCCATGGGAGTGTTCGGCGGCGGAGGCGGGGGGGATAACCTGTTCCCGGCCGCTTCCGGGACTTCTTTCATCAAGAAACTCACTATGGGCCTGGCCGTCACTATCGCGGTGACCTCGCTTATGCTGAGCGTGTTCTCCGGACGGGCTTCCATGAAGTCTGTTGTGGACAAGGTGCAGCTGCCCCAGCGTCCGGCTCAGTCGGCCCCGGCCACTCCGGCTCCGGCCGCTCCTGCGCAGGCCCCGGCCTCCGCACCGGCCTCGTCCAAGTAAGTCTTCAGAATTGGTGATGCCGGACCGCTTTTAACGGCGGTCCGGCGTTTTATTTTAGCGTCAGGTTTGATATTCTGCACTCATGTCCGTTATCCCTGCGAAACGAATACCGGCTGTCTGCCTCGGGTTGCTGATTTGCCTGTTGTGCGCCGAAGCGGGACTGCGTTCCTTTGCCGTATTCTATACTTGGCGTCAACAGCGGGCAAACAGGGCCGCCGCCATGGCAAAAGGCGGTTACAGGATTCTGTGCATAGGCGAATCAACCACCATGAATCAGTATCCGGCGAAGCTGGAACAGGAACTTAACCGTGCCGGAAAAGGGGTCAAATTCAGCGTTATAGACAAAGGCGTGATAGGCATTTCTTCAGACGGCATACTAGCCGCATTGCCGGAAAACCTCGACACTTATAAACCTGATATGGTCATAGCCATGCTTGGCGAAAACGATTCAGGCCCGTTTGTCCGTTACGAGCGTCTGCCTGAGATCACATTGGCGGGCAGGATGCTGGAGCATTCCGCTTTGTATCGAGCTGTGCGTTTTATGGGGAGGCTTGCGTCTTCCGGTCCATTAGCTTGGGTTTCATTGCCTGTTTCCGCAGCCTATGCCGGAGAATTAGAAAGTCCCGTCGCTTTAATGACACGTGCGGGGGAGCTCAAAGACAGGGGTGAATACGTTCAAGCAGCGGAGCTTTACCGTCGCATAATTGCTGACGGTTTGCCCGAATCCGAAACGGCATACATTGAACTGGCTCGGATGCGGTCGCGCAAGCTGGATTTTGCCGGGGCTTTTAAAATCCTGCAAACAGGCCTTGCCTGGCGGAAAACGCCGCTGTTATATGCCGAGGCTGCGAAGGCCGCAGGCCAATTGGGGCGGGAAGAGGAAGAGTTGGCATTACTGTCCAGGGCATTGCATACGGGAATGCCGTTGCCCGGGAAAGACAGGGCGTTAATTTATGACGAAATAGGGCATGCCTACAGGCATATCCACAATCCGGCAATGTCGCAGCGGTATTTCGGCATGGCTGTGGAGGCGGAACCGGATAACTGGTACCGATACCGGAATCTGTCGGAGGCATTTGCCTTGGACGGAAAGAATGCGCAGGCTGCGGATGTGCTGCGGAAGGCGCTTCAACGTTTAGGCGATGTTCCGGAGCTTTATGCGGCGTTGGCTTCGCTGACGGGCGACGGTAAGATGGAGGAGAAAGCAATTTCCATGCGAAGCGGCATGTTTAATCCCCTTACTGCGGCTAATTACCGCCGCATAAGAGACTTGGTACTGGGCAGGGGGAAGCGTATGCTGTGCTCGCAATACCCTCTGCGTCCGCTGGAGCCTTTGCGCCGTATGCTTGGAACTGGCAATGGCATAATTTACGTTGATAATCAGGACTCGTTCCGGAGCGGTGTGGCGCGAGAAGGTTATGACGCCTATTTTATCGACCGCTTCGGCGGAGATTTCGGGCACTGCACGCCAAAAGGCAACGAACTGCTGGCCCGGAATATAGCTGCCGCTGTGCTGAACTCGTTTTAATTTTTGCCGCGGTTTGCTGCTGCGGCCAGCAGCGAGAATAATGCCGCAAACCCCAATACGCCGATGCATGCCGAAACGGCTGTTTTCAGAGAGAACATGTCGGAAAGAGCGCCTATGGCGGTTGGCGAAAACGCATCACCTAGCGCGTGCATTATGAAAACGAAGGCGGCGAAAGCCATGGAACGCCTGTTTTCCGGCGAACAGGCTATTATGGCCGCGTTAAGCGGGCCTGAGTACGCGAAAACTGCGGTTTCCGCTATGAAGAAAAATACAAGCGCGGATTGGGGACATTGCGCGTGCAACGCGGCCAGCCCGAACGGGATGCTTATGCAGAAGCCGCAGGCCGAAACGGTAAAGTAGGCATCCTTGCTTCTTTTTAGCAGCCAATCGGCCGCATAGCCTCCAAATAGCGACCCCAGCAGTCCTGCGGTGACAGTCAACGCGCCGAAAGCTAGGCCCGCCTGCCCCACGGTATAGCCGAAATATCTGGTGAAATAAGTGGGCATCCACGCGGCGAGCCCGCCCAGTGTGAAGGTGGCCGCCGCCGCGGAAAGCGACGTAAACAAAAATACGCGGTTTTTAAGGAGCTGCAAATAATCCGACAGCCGGGGAGGTTGAGCAGAGGCGCTGGACAGGCGGCTGTCCGGCAGTTTTAATGCCGCTATACCCAGCAGCAACCCGGGAATTCCTACCGCGTAGAATGCGGCTCTCCAGCCGAAGTGCTGGGCTATCAATCCGCCCGCAATGTATCCTATCGCGCTGCCCACTGGCGTTGCTGCGGAGAAAAAGCCCATGATGCGTCCGCGCATTTCCGGTGAAAAGTATTCAGCCAGATAGGAAGGGGCAACCGTAGTGTATGCCGCTTCGCCTATGCCTACAGCGCTTCTGGCGAAAAGAAGCTGGGTATAATTTTTGACTATGCCGGCCAGCGCCGTGGCCATGCTCCACAATATGGTGCCGGCTCCGAGCCAGAAGGGCCTGCGTCCGGAATCCGCCAGATAGCCTATGGCGGGGGCGCAGAACATATATACGAGCATGAAGGAGGACCCTAGGAAGCCCAGCGCCGTGTCGCTAAGCTTGAGGTCTGTTTTTAGCAGCGGAAAGACGGCATACAACACCTGCCTGTCCACGTAATTGAACAGGTTGATTGACAGCAGAAGCGCGAATACAGGCCAGGCTCCGGCAAATACGGGTTTTTTTATTGTGTCTGTCTTTTCAGGAGACGGGTTCACCGTTCAATTCTATAAAAAAACCGCCTGGAGTCAGGCGGTTTTGATATGTTATCGGACCGATGCGTTATTTCTTTTTTTTAGCATTGGTCCAGATTGCGTAATTGTCTCCGGACCTGATAAGCTTCCACTCCTGCGGCGGGTTCCAGTTCCAGGAAGAGCCCAGCTTCAGGGCGAGATTGTTGTTCACTATCGCCACATAGAGCCCTTTTTCCGCACGCAAGACCTCCACTTTGGAGGAGGTGCCTATTCCGGCCTGCTTGCGGATTTCAAGCAGCGCCTGAATCTGGTCATGGTAAGACTGGCCCATGTCGTAGTAGTGGGGCCAGAAGATGCAGGGTATGCCGGGGTGAGTGAGAATGTAGGCAGACGCTGCCATGGTGTTGCGCTTATAAGACTCGGGCGCGTTGGCAATGAAGTCCGGGTCGCGCGGGGCGGTATCGTGGTTCTCCACGAACGAGACGGATTTGCCGGACCACCAGGCGGTTATGCCGCCGTCCAGTGAACTGTAGTCGTCGGACTCTATCGCGCGCTGGAGCTGGTATTTGATGCTGAAATCAAAAGCCATTGAGGCGGCATCGCCTTTGCCGGTGGAGTCTATCCAGTCCATTAGCGTCTGGCGGTTGCCGTCAAAGAATTCGCCGACCGAAATCACGGGCTTGGCGTAGGCGTTGTACATGGCCGTGTATTTGCCGGGGTAGCCTTTTACCTTATCGTAGCGGAAGCCGTCGAAGCCGATGTTGCAGCGCAGCCATTTGAGGTAGTTCTTATACCCGCGCTGCACTATTTCGTTGCGGTGGTCCAGATCGCGGCAGCCGTGCTCGGCCTCGCCTTCGTCGTAATTCTCGCTTTTTCCGGGGCCGGGCCATTCGTCGTCTTTTGTTATGACTGTCGTCGGCCAGGTGGGGCGGGTGAAATCAGCCCAGTCTTTGGTGCCGTTGCGGTGATTAAGGACAGCATCGGCCAGCACCAGTATGCCGGCTTTGTGCATGGCGTCTATGGCGTCGCGCAACTGTTCTTCTGTGCCCCATTGCGAGTTGAGATTGTAAAGCTGCGAAGGGTAGTAGCTGCCGACCGAAGGAGGGGGGAACCATACTATTTTAATGCCAGCGCGGCCCATTTCCGGGGCCTTGCGCGCCATTTCCGCATACCAGCCTTTTTTCCCGGCCGGCCAGTAAGAATCGGCGTACCAGTGGAAGCCCTGCAGCATTATGGCCGTATCGGCTTTGTATTTTACGGGACTGCCGGAACAGTCTTTGGCGGCCGGCTCGTCATCTTCGCGCAGAAGGGAAACAGCTGGTTTTGCCACGTCGGCATCGACGGCTTGGCCTTTAAGAAGTTTGGATGCGTTTGCCGGAAAATCTGCGGCAAACGCCCGGCTTGCGGGCAACCCGCAGAGAACCAGCAGCATTGCGAAGAAAATCTTTTTGCGCATGTTTAGAACCCCACAATAGTTTCCCCTGCTTAAAGTAAATATATTAGAACACCCAATGAAATACAAGTACCAAAGGGCCTAGGTTAAGGCTAGGCCCCGGTCCTGAATAGGAGGCGCAGCGCCGCTTCGGTTTGGTATTGCCTGAAACCGTAGGCAGTGGCGGCGCAGGTTTGCGGCTTTAGAAATCGTGCGTCATAAAAGTCCCGCAGCAGCACCACCACAGGCAAAGGGGCCCGGGTCTGCACTATTTCAAGTGTTTTTGCCCAGGCTGGCGAAAGTCCGGCGTCCCAAAGCAGCAGGAGAACAAGTTTTTTCCCGGTTAGCTTGCTTTCCAAGTCCGCGATGTCGTTGTGGGACGGAGATATCGGCATCTTTACAAATTCTGTGCTGTCAGCTGGCAAGTGCAGAGTGGCCCGCATGAATTTTTCCATGTTTTCCATTTCCGCCGGAATCATAACTGTGTCGGAAATATCCTTATAACGGGGCACTATTATGAGGCTGTCTCTGGCGGACAGTTGTGAGGATGACAGGGGCAAGAAGGCGGTTTTTCCAGTCTGAAGAATTCTGGCCGCTCCGGACGCAATTTTCGTAGCCAGGGCCTGGCTTATGCCATTTGCCGCAGGAGCGGCGGCGAAGCGATTATTTCTTTTCGATATCAGGTTGTTGATTCTTGCAGCCGACAGTGTTGGAGTCTCAGGCAATTGAGGCATTGCGCTATAGTGCGCCAATAGCGCTGCATATGCCTGTTCCTGCTGCTGTCCGGGCGTGCACACCAGCAGCAAATCATGCCCGGCCTCCTCGGCGCGAACCACAGCGTGTTCTATCGCGGCTACTTCGGTTATTGCGCCCATTTCCAATGCATCGGAAACAGTGATGCCTTTGAAGCCGTATTTTTTGCGCAGGAGTTCCCGTATGAGTCTGGCTGAAAATGTCGCGGGGCCGCTGCTATCTATATTCCTGTATAGCGGGTGCGACGACATTATGCAGTCTGTTCCCGCCGAAATCGCGGCAAAAAAAGGCAAAAGATGTGTTTGCTCCATTTCTTCCAAAGTGGAATCTATTACGGGAAGTTTCAGGTGCGCGTCCACAGTGGCATGGCCCTTGCCAGGATAGTGCTTTGCCGTGGCGCTGATTCCGGCGCTCTGGAGCCCGCGAATACGGGCAGCGGACATCTTCGCGCACAGGGCGGGGTCAGTCCCGTAAGAGCGCGAGAGTATCCCCGGGTTATAGGTCGCGGTGGCCACGTCTGCCACTGGGGCGAAATTGACGTCTATGCCGAGCGAGCGTAATTCCTCCCCTTCCAGTTTGCCCTGTAATTCTATTTCCTGTTCGGACGCGCCGGCCTGCGACCAGGCGTAATTGTCGGGAAAATGTGTCACCCCATGCCGCGGCATTATTACTCGTCCGCCCTCGTGGTCAATGCAGACCAGCAGGCGGTAGCCGAGCTGGCTTTCCAGAGAGGTTATCAGTTCGCGGATTTGCGATGGCGTTTCGCAGTTGCGCCTGTATAATATCAGGCCGCGCGCTCGGGTTCGCTTGAAAAGTTCCAGTTCTTCCGGGAGTACTGCCGTGCCCTGTATTCCGAACACGAACTTGTGTCCCAGCAGGTCTTTCAGCGCCGCTTTGTTCATGGGGGAATCATATCAAATTGACCGGATTGTAAAAGTCTCAAATGGCGTGTATAATTATGGCAGTTGAAGAGCAGTTAAATGCGGCAAGGAGGATGGGTTATGGCGGACGACAACAAGACAGGCGCGGTAATTACCTCTTTTCTTTTGGGCGGCATAATCGGCGCGGCGCTGGGAGTGCTTTTTGCTCCGCGTTCCGGCAAGGAAACCAGGGAGCAGCTGAACGAATGGTTTGATGAGACGGTCGCCAAGAACAAGGAAAGGATGGAGAAACTGGGCGAGGAACTGAAAAACCGCAAAGAACAGCTTGCCCATGCGTTTTCCAAGAAAGAAGGCAATGCCTGACAGTCACGGTCTTTAATAAAAAACGCGCCTTTCAAGGCGCGTTTTTTATTTGCCAGTAAACAGGTTCTGTTAGTTAGTTGACGACTTTCGGAGTGATGAATATCAGCAGTTCGCGCTTGATGGCCGATTTAGACACCGACGAGAAGAAGTAGCCGATAATCGGTATATGGCCCAGCAGCGGTACGCGGCGAAGAGTTTTCGTCTCGTCGTTGGTCAGGAGGCCGCCGATGAGCACCGTTGAGCCGTCTTTCACGCGCACCGTGGTGTTGATATAGCGTTTCTGCGTGTCAACCACGTCGCTGGAGGGGAAGAACTGCGATGTTTCGGGGCGGCTGACAACCGGCGATATCGCTAGCGTGATGGTGCCGCCGTCGTTAACCTGGGGCGTGACCCAGAGGGTTATGCCGGTATCTTTGCGCTTTGGCGTTACAGACTGTTTGCACAGGTAGCCGGGGCCGGTGAACATTTCAGTGGTGAATTCTATGACTGTGTCCGCCGTGGAGGCTATTTCCGCCGGCTTGTTGTTCAGGGTCAGGATTTTTGGCTTGGACAGATACTGGGCGTCCCCTGTGGTTTCTATAGCCTTGAGTACCGCCGTAAGTTGTTGGAACGATAGTATGCCTAGCGAAACGCCGTTATAGGTGGTGCTGATGTTGCCGGTAGGGTCTATGGAGTCTGTCACCGTATCCGTCCATGTCGGAGAGGCGGAGCCGTTGCCGGTAAGCGGGAACACTTTGCCGTTGATGGTGAACGGGAAGGCTACGATTGAGGAGTTGCCCTGGAACGAGCCGAGTTCGCCGCTGTCGCCGCCGTATTCAATCCCCAAATTCCGGGAATTGTTGGCGTTGATTTCAACGAAGTAGGCTTCTATCATGACCTGCGGGACCGGGGTGTCCAGAGAATCCAGAATCTCTTCTATGGCCGCGAAATTCTCCGGCAGGTCGGAAATGATGAGGCTGTTGGTTTCGGGATAGACCTGGAGGTGGCCCTGTTTGGAGACCATCTCCTTGATGACGTCCAGAAAGCCGCCGGATGCCATCTGCGATTTGCCGCTGCCGCCGCCTGCGGCCGGGGCGGACATAGCTCCGCCGCCGCTCATCCCGCCTTTGGCGCCGCCCGAGCCGCCGCTCAGCAGCGAACTGGTGCCGGAGCCCATGGCGTAAAGCTGTATGTTTTTAAGGCGGAAAATTTTGGTGGCCAAGCGCACGTTGGTTTTCGATAACTCCTTGACCACGAATGTGTTGGTGTTGCCGACTGATTCATAGCCCAGGCCGTTAACTTCCAACAGCGCGCGCAGCGCGTCGCGAACCGGAAGGTTGTTGAACACAGCGGAGAAGCGTTTGTCTTCCAGGCCTTTTTCCACCACGAAGCTGGCTCCGGTCTGTTTTGAGATGGCGTCCAGTATCAGATTCAGCGGCATGCTCTTTATATTGAGATGCACGGTTTTTGAAGACAATGTGGAATCCTGCGGTTTAACGACAAAGTCCTGGCCGCCGGCGATGACAGGGGCGGGGGTTATAGCCGGTTCCGGTATGAGGTCTGCGGCCGCCGCGAGGCTTTCCGATTCGTCAGTCGCGGCCTCCGGTTTCTGCTCGGCCTTTTTTACCGCGTCTCCCATAAGGATTCGCAGGCCCTCCGGGCTTTCGACGATTTTGTAGGCGGATTTGGGCAACGCCTGTTTCAGGTCTATCACCACGCGCGCCTCGCGTTCCTCTTCGGTGCCGCGCCTGCTCCAGCGCACCTGCTGCAGGTATGCGCCCTGTCCTTCCAGGGTTTTAAGGCCCAGCGGATAAAGCGTGTCCTTGAAATCTAAGATCAGTTTCTGTTTCTTTTTGGGGATGTCCACGTTGTATTTCACCGGGGGCACTATCTTGATGAATACCTCGTCGTTGCCCGCTTCCACGTCCTGCAGGAGGTTTGCGGCGGCGGCTGAAGAGGCCGCCAGCGCCAGCAGCAGTGCCGCGGCGAAATGCATGAAAGGCTGTTTCATTTGATTGCTCCAAGGCTTTGTAACCATTGCCATAATTTTACGATATTTTACGCCGCACGGCTCAGGGCATCTTCTCTATGGTCCTGTTGCCTATCTTGAGCCGCACCCTGTTTGGCAGAATCTTGAGTATTTTCACGTCCTTGTTCACCATGGCGCCTTCGGTGAGAATCCT
>JAAYTX010000011.1 GCA_012523635.1 Elusimicrobiota bacterium | reverse complement strand
GGCGCAGAACCTCGCAGGGCTCCATTCCGGGCGCCGCTATGCCTTTCATAAGCGTCTTGGTGACGGCCATGAACAGCGCGGCGGGCACGCCCTTATCGGACACGTCTCCGATGGAGAAGAACAGGTTGTCATCGTCGAGCATGAAGAAATCGTAGAAGTCCCCTCCCACCATCTTTGCCGGCTCCAGCCGCGCGTCCAGCAGGAACTTTCCGTCGGCATCCAGCACAGGGAACTTCTTGGGCAGGAAGTTCATCTGTATGGCGCGGGCGATTTTCAGCTCGCTTTCTATACGCTCCTTGGCGGCGGTGGTGCGGGCCAGGTCGGCGATATATTCCTTAAGCGCCACGCGCATTTCCTCGAAGGAATGCGACAGCTCTCCCAGCTCGTCCTCAGACCTTATGGCCGGGAGCGCCGCGTCAAGATTGCCCTTGGCTATTTCGGCCGTGCTTCCCGCCAGCAGCCGTATGGGATTGACGAAATTGCGCGAGAGGCACGACGCTATCAGGAACAGCAGGGCGAAGCCTATGCCGCCTATCAGCAGCACATTCCGGCCAAGCTCGCTGATATCGGCAAAGAGTTCCTTTTCCGGGGCCATTATGCCCAGCGCCCAGCCGCTGCGCGGTATGGGGATGAACAGGATTTGCCAGTAGTCCCCCTCAAGGCGGATGCGGGCGAATCCCTCTTCTCCGGCGGAAATCTTTTCCGCGACGTCAAGCAGCGCGGGGCTTTTAATCTTTTCGGCGAAACCGGCCAGCGTGCCGCGCATGACAAGGCTTTTATCCGGATGGGCTATCAGCAGGCCCTTGCGCGACACCATGAACGCGTAGCCGCTGCGCGTTATCTGTATGGAAGAAGCCAGGTCCACCAGCCAGTCCAGGGAAATGTCGGCTGTCACCACGCCGGAAAAAGTTTTCTTGCCGTCTTTTGCTGCGTAAAACGGCACCGAATATGTGCACATCGGAATGTTGCCGCCGCCTTCATCGAAATAAGGCTCGCTCCACTGCGGCTTCCCGCTTTCCCTGGGCCGCATATACCACTGCCACGCCTGATAATTGTAGGAAGGGGTGGCCAGGCTGGCGCGCAGCAGGTCCTTGCCCTTTTCATACACATAGGGCGCGAACAGCTTCCGGCTTCTGCTGAAAGCGTAAGGCTCATATGAGGCGGTGGAGCCGTATATCATGGGATGGCTTTTCACCAAGTCTTCCAGCATACCCCAAAGCGAAGCCTCGCCCACTCCGCCCCGCTCTATCTGCATGGCGGCGTACTGCGGCATCAGCTCGACGCTTTCCAGCGCCGTGTTTATGCGCTTAAGGCTATCCTGGGCGGTCCACTGCATGTCCTCGCGCACGTGGGCCAATGTTATCTGGCGCGAGAAGTAGTAGTTGTAGGCGAAAGCGCCCAGAAACACCAGCGAGGTCCCTGCCAGTATGAACAGTTCAAGCTTCAGCGCAAGACTTTTTTTGAAAATCATTCAGCCGTCCCCCCGGCCGCCGCGGCGGTTGAAATCACGAGCTCCATCAACACCGGATAATGGTCCGACACCATCGCGGCGGACCCGTGGTCCGCGGCGTCAACCGCCTCGGGCGGCACGCGCCCGACCCGCGCCACACTGCCTTTCAGGGCGGGTGAAACTATAAAATGGTCGTAATTATTGCCCGGCTGCTTGTGCGCACGCGAAGTGGGTTCGTCCACGAAAACCGCAAGGGTTCCCGCTCCGTTGGCTTTGAGCAGGGGCTCCAGAGGTATCCATTTCTTATCCTTGGAGCGCTTGCTGGCCTCTTTCCCTTTTTCAGTGGGCAGGTTGAAATCGCCCGCTATCATGAAATCGCCGTAAACCTGCTGAGATTTAAGCCGTTCCACGGCCCAGTCCAGAACATAGCCCAGCTCGCGCGCGGAACTGGCGGCATCGCCGCCCTGAAAAGTCAGGTGCAGGGACAGCATTGTCCACTTGAAAGCCCCCGCCTGCAAAGAGGCCCAACGTATGGGATGCCTTGCCTTGGACCTGTCCGGCAAACCCTGCTCGTCCAGAAAAAGGAAACCTTCCGCAGTCACCGTGGCGCAGTCCCTGCGATAAGCTATGGCGTTGTCCTGCCCGTCTGGGGTATCCTCAAAGGAAACCGCCCACTGCCGGGTGCCTCCGGGCAGAAGCCCTAGCAGGGTGTCCATGCCGGAGCGGTTGGCCACCTCCTGCACCGCCACCACATAGACATTGGACGAAACGGCCGCTTCGTAGGCCTTGCGTATCACGGCTTCGCGCGCTGGCTTTATGTTCCCGAAAGTCTGCACGTTCCAGGACATCACCTCAAAGCCCGACTGCAGGCACGCAGCCGAGGCCGCGCCCGGAATAAGCCAGGCGCACAGCAAAAACGCGCGCAGCAGTGCCTTCACGTTCAATCTCACCGTCCCGCCATCGGGATTTTCACTTTAAGCCGCGAAGCCGTCTTGGACGCCAGCGGATAACCGGCGTCCACATGGCGCAGGACGCCCATGGACGGGTCGTTGGTCAGCACCCGGTCCAGGCGCACGCCCATCTCCTTGCTGCCGTCGGCCACAGTCACCTGCCCGGCATGCAGAGAATAACCCATGCCCACTCCGCCGCCGTGGTGGAAAGAAACCCAGCTTGCGCCGGAGGCGGTGTTCACCAGTGCGTTCAGTATCGGCCAGTCGGCTATGGCGTCGGAACCGTCCTTCATCGATTCGGTTTCCCGGAACGGGCTGGCCACGGAGCCGCAGTCCAGATGGTCGCGGCCTATCACTATCGGGGCGCTTATTTTGCCCTTGCGCACATATTCGTTGAGCGCGGCGCCGAACTCGGCGCGTTCGCCCAGCCCCAGCCAACAGATGCGCGAAGGCAGGCCCTGGAAGGCCACCTTCTCGTGCGCCATGTTTATCCAGCGCGCCAGCTGTTTGTTTTTAGGGAACACCTCAAGCACCAGCTTGTCTGTGACGGAGATGTCGCGCGGGTCGCCCGAAAGCGCGGCCCAGCGGAACGGCCCCTTGCCTTCGCAGAACAGCGGCCTGATATAAGCGGGCACGAAGCCGGGGAAGTCGTAGGCGTTCTTCACTCCCTGCTTGAAAGCCATGGTGCGGATGTTATTGCCGTAGTCGAAAGTAATTGCGCCGGCCTTTTGCAGGGCAAGCATCGCGCGCACATGCTCGGCTATGGACGCCATAGAACGCTTGACGTAACCGGCAGGGTCCTTGCGGCGCAGTTCGGCTGCTGCCTTCATGGAATAGCCTTTGGGTATGTAGCCCTTCAGCGGGTCATGCGCGGACGTCTGGTCGGTGAGCAGGTCAATTTTCACGCCGCGCCGCGCCATTTCCGGCAGCACCTCGGCGCAGTTGCCAAGCAGGCCTATGGAAAGCGGGCGTTTCCGGCGCTGCGCCTCTTCCGCCAGCTTCAGCGCCTCGTCCAGGGTGTCGCACTTGACGTCCAGATAGCGGGTTTCAAGCCTGCGCTGTATGCGGACAGCGTCAACTTCTACGGCAATCATCACGCCGCCAGCCATGGTGCAGGCCAGCGGCTGGGCCCCGCCCATGCCGCCCAGACCGCCCGTGACTGTAAGGCGTCCCGCCAGGTCGGAATGAAAGTGGCGGCGGGCGGCCTCGGCGAAAGTTTCGTAAGTGCCCTGCAATATGCCCTGGGTGCCTATGTAAATCCAGCTGCCTGCCGTCATCTGCCCGTACATCATCAGCCCGTCCTTCTCCAGCTTGTCGAAAACGTCCCAGTTGGCCCAGTTGCCCACCAGGTTGGAGTTGGCTATCAGCACGCGCGGGGCGTATTCATGCGTCCTGAGCACGCCCACCGGCTTGCCAGACTGCACCAGCAGGGTTTCGTCGTTCTTCAGTTCCTGCAAAGTCCGCACTATTGCCCGCAGGGATTCCGGGTTGCGGGCGGCCTTTCCCCGCCCGCCATAGACCACCAGTTCGCGAGGATTTTCGGCCACTTCTGGGTCGAGGTTGTTGAGCAGCATGCGCAGGGCGGCCTCCTGCTGCCAGCCCTTGCAGTGCAGTTTTTTCCCGCGCGGAGCGCGGATATTGTCCAGCTGTGAAATGTTAAGCATCGTCCCTCCTCAAATTTCAGGCGAAAACGCCGTTAAGCACGGCCTTGCGCACGAAAGCTATGTGCGCGGCTATGGACTCGGCGCCTTTCAGCGCGGGCGCGGCGGCGCGCACCATCTTCAGCGTGCGCTGCACGCCCTTCCCGGGCTTGAGCGGGGCATGGTATTCCACGCCCTGCGCCCCGGCAAGCAGTTCCAGGGCTATTATGGTGGCGGTGTTGTCCACCACCTTGTCCAGCTTTAACGCGCCCCACATGCCCATGCTTACGAAATCCTCTTTGTTGCCGGAGGTGGGTATGGAATCGGCGCAGGCCGGATGGGCCAGAGTCTTGTTTTCGGAAGCTATGGAAGCGGCGGTGAACTGCGCTATCATCCAGCCCGATTCCAGGCCAGGGTTTTTGGCCAGGAAAGGCGGCAGCATGCCGGAGGAATCGCTGACCAGTTGGTAAATTCTGCGCTCGGCGATGTTGCCGAGCGAGGTCATCGCCGCGCAGGCGAAGTCAAACGACAGCGAAAGCGCCTGACCGTGGAAATTGCCGCCTGAAACCGCCTCGGGGCGGGAAGACATCGGGTTTACTATAAGGGGATTGTCTGTGGCGCTCTGAAACTCGGTCTCCACGGTGGCGGAAGCGTATTCCAGGGCGTCGCACACCGCGCCGTGCACCTGCGGCATGCAGCGCAGGCTGTAGGGGTCCTGCACGCGGGAATCGCCCTTGGAATGGCTGGCGCGGATCTGGCTTCCCTCGAACATCGCCGTCAGCAGGCGGGCGGTTTGCACCTGGCCCTTGTGCGGCTTGAGATTGTTGATTTCGGGCGAGAACGGGCGCGGCGTGCCTTTCAGCGCTTCCACAGTCATGGCCCCGGAGGCTATGGCTGCGTGCCAGGTCCAGAACGCCTTTATCAGCGCCAGCCCGCCGACGGACTGCATGGCCTGCGTGCCGTTAATCAGCGAAAGGCCTTCCTTGGCTTCCAGCGAAGCCGGCTTTATTCCGTGTTTCTTCAGCAGCGAACCGGCGTCCTTCCACTGGCCGTCGCGTTCGCGGGCAAGCCCCTCGCCTATCAGAGTCAGCGCCACGTGCGCCGAAGGGGCCAGGTCGCCGGAAGCGCCTACGGAACCGCGCGAGGGCACGAACGGTATTATCCCGGCGTTCAGGCACTGCATCAGCACGCGCAGTGTTTTGGTGCGCATGCCGGAGTGGCCGCGCGCCAGTTCGTTGGCGCGCAGGAACATCAGGCCGCGGGCCTGCTCGTCCGAGAAAGGCTCGCCTGCGCCGCAGGCGTGGCTGCGTATGAGATTGAACTGAAGGGCAGAGCAGTCCTTGTCCGGAATTCGGCGGCTGGCCAGTTCTCCGAAACCGGTGTTGATGCCGTAAACGGCGCGTCCGTCTTTCAGCGAAGCCTCAAGCCGCGCCCGTATCCCGTCCAGCTTCGCGGCCGTTTTAGCCGAAAGCGACACTTTCCTATCCAGCACCGCGACTTCGTAAAGGTCCTGCAGGCCCGCACGGGAGCCCAGTTCAAAAGGTTTCATCTCACATCCCTCCTTAAAGTTTTGCTTTCCTGCAGCTTGAGCAAATCCTGCAAAGTTTGCGCGCCCTTGGCGCGCAGCAAATCGGTGAAATAGCGCAGAAGCTTGGCGGTCATGCGGGCGTCGGCCTCGGCCCGATGCCAGCCCTCGCAGGAAAAGCCCAGGTCGCGCGTTATGTTGCCAAGGCTGTTGCTGGGGAATTTGCCGTGCAGGCGCGCAAGGCGCAGGGTGTCCAGCGCGGGCAGTTCCGGGAAATTAAGGCCCTCGCGCTCGAACTCGCTTCTCAGAAAAGGGATGTCAAACGGGCAGTTGTGGCACACCACCGCCGTGCGGTCAATGAAAGAAAGCAGGCGCGGGGCCACCGCGGAGAACCTGGGCTTACCCCTTACCATAGCGTCGGTGATACCGTGTATGCGAGTCACCTCGGGCGGCATGGGAAGGCCAGGGTCCACCAGTTCGCAGAACACGTCCAGCACCTCTCCGGCCTGAAAACGCACCGCCGCCACTTCGCAAACGCGGCCTCCGAGCGCCGGGGACATGCCCGTGGTCTCAAGGTCCAGCACGCTAAACACCACTTCATCAATAGGGGAAGCCAGCAAAGCGGAGCATCCGGTCATGCCAACATTCTACAAAAAGGGGACGGGACTGGCGCTGACGCGCCTAAACCCAGAAATTGGACTGGCCGAAACAGGGGCAGGACGCGCATGGATGTTTTTCCCCGGCCGGGGCGCGGCGGCCGCGCTCCAGGCCCTTTATCAGGCGGCGCGCCAAACGATGAAATCCCCCCTGACGCATCATGTCCGCCAGTTCCCCCGCGCGGCCGATATCCAGACGCTTTTCCCTGTCCATATAGCAAAGCGTGACAGAACCGTCCGCGAACACGTTGACCCCTCCCCAGGGCCAGCGGCAGGTGTCGTCGTCCGAACAGCGTTTCTCTTCGCTGAATTCTGGCAGCGTGCTCCGCCATGATTCCTTAGTCGCCGGGTCGTCGAAAATATAGCCGGGCCTGAACATGATATGATCAAACCCTGTCTCGCGGGCAAGGCGCTCCGCCGCCTCCAGTTCGTGCTGATTGTGGCGGAAAACTATAAACTGCCAGATAAGCTCCGGCCCTTTGCCGCCGTTCTCCCGGCGCGCGCGCGCTATGGCGGCGGCGTTGGACAGCGCCTTTTCAAGGCTGCCGCCCACGCGGTATTTTTCATAAGTCTGCTGAGTGGTCCCGTCTATGGAAGCCACCAGCACGTCAAGACCGCTGCCCGCCACCGCCTGCGCCCCTCCGGGCGGAAGCGCGTTGAGGTTGGAAGAAATCGAAACTTCCACAGCGTAGCTTTTGGCAAGGCGCACCATGTCCAGTATGCGCGGGTGCAGGAAAGACTCGCCGCCCTTGTAAAGTTCGGCCCGCACCAGCCACGGCCCCAGTTCGCGCATCAGCCTTTCATAATCCTCGTAAGCCAGAACATGATGTTCCTTTGCATAGGGCACAGTGCAGAACGGGCAACGGAGCTGGCAGGAATCCGTCGGCTCAAGCGACAGGAAATAAGGGCGCGCGGAAAATTTTTCGCTGCCCAGCCAGCGCTGGACCTCGGCAAGCAGATAATTGAAAAGTTTTCTCCAGTGTCCGTGCGCCAGCAGTTTCCCGGCGCGACTGGCCCCGGCAAGACGCACGGCAAGCGGCTGCGGCGTTCTGTTGAAAAACACCTTTCTAAGCCCCATAGGGCGCGTACGCTTCCTGCTGAAATAGCTCATATCCAGAAATTGGTCCTGCCGAAAGCGCGGCAAGCCCCGCAAGGCGCGTCCCCGCAAGCGCCGCAGTTGCCGGTTTCCCTGGAAATTATGGCGCGGCGCGCGGCGCGTTCCAGCGCACCGTTCCAGTCCCGGAAACCGCTGTCCAGCATGTCTTTGAGGGGCCAGCGGCACTTTTCATCCACATAGCAGAGCGAGACCGTCGCGTCGGCGAACACATTCAGGCCGCCCCAGGGCCAGGCGCAGCTTCCGTCCTCTACAATATGGCCGCTGCCTGGGACAAACTCCCTGTTCAGCGGGGCCCAGGCCTCCATTTCTTTTTTGTCGTCCGGAATGAACGCGGGCTTGAACATAAGCTGGTCCGCACCGCAGTCCCGCGCCAGCTTCACAGCCTCATCCAGTTCATGCTCGTTGTGGCGGAAGACCACGTACTGCATCAGTATAAAAGGGGTTTTGCGCCCCAGTTCTTTTCTGGCGCGCGCAAGCTCGCGGGTGTTTTCCAGCACAGTTTCCAGGCGCCCGCCAACCCTGTATTTCTGGTAAGTCTCCTGGGTGGCCCCATCCAGGGAAACAATAAGCACGTTCACCCCGGACTTGGCCAAAGCGCGCGCGCCGCCAGCAGGCAGGACGTTCAGGTTTGTGGCCACGGTGGTCTCGATGCCGTACGACGCCGCCAGTTCCAGCATCGGGATTATTTGGGGGTGCAGTAGCGGCTCGCCGCGCTTGTAAAGCTCCATGCGCGCGACATAAGGCCCAAGCTGTTCCAACATCCTTTTATAAAGCCCGAAATCCAGGGTGTCGCGCGACGGCAGATAGCCTATTGAACACAACGGGCATTTCAGGTTGCAGTAATTAACCGGCTCCACCGAAAGAAAATACGGCCTTCCCCCACAGTTTTCACTGCCCAGAAAGCGCGACACCTCCGCCCGAGTAAAATTAAACAGCTTGCGCCACTGCCCGCGCGAAAACAAGCGCCAGTAAGTGGACGACAAAAGCGCCTGCGGCAACAGGGCGGGGCGGCAATCGTTGAAATTGATTTTCTTAAGCTGCTGGGCGTGTCTTGTCTTGCGGCGCAGGCGGCTTATCAGTCCGCTCATGGCTTAAGCCTCTCCAGCGCGGCGCTATAGGCGCTTAAGGTTGCGCCGTCAAACAACGCAAAGCGCACCAGCGCAGGGCCGCCGTGCTGACGCAGGAATTCCGCGATAGACTCAAGCGCCACCGGGGCCGCCTTTTCCACCGGATAGCCGTAGATGCCCGTACTGATTGAAGGGAATGCCACTGACTCGGCCCCGTTTTCCACAGCCAGCGCAAGGCTATTGCGGTAAGCCGAAGCGAGAATTGCGGCCTCGCCCGCCATGCCGCCGCGCCACACCGGGCCGACAGTATGTATCACATGCCTTGCCGCAAGCAGTCCGCCGCCGGTTATCACCGCCTGGCCGGACGGCAGGCGGCCTATGCGGCCTATTATCGCGGCGCACTCGCGCAGTATCTGCGGCCCTCCGGCCGCGTGTATCGCGCCGTCAACGCCTCCGCCGCCGGCCAGGCCGGAATTGGCGGCGTTCACTATGACATCGGTTTTCTCGCGCGTTATATCGGCGCGGGCCAGTTCGATGGCCGCGCCGTTTATGGCTTTATGCATGGCAAAACCGTGATTATCCCAGCAACGCCATGCGCCCCAGAGCGCCGCACAGCGCGGTGCCCGCCATGGCGAAATAGAAAGTACGGCGCCGCAGGTCTATCATCCCGGCGCGGAGCAGATACCAGCCGTAAGCCAACCAGAGCGCGCCGGCCAACAGCCACTGCCACCCCGGCAGCAGGAACAGAACCCACAACAGCAGGCGGTGCGCCATCAGCAGGTATTTCCTGCCGAAAGAGGGAAATTTGTCTCCGTAAAGATGCTGGTCTATGAAATAAAGCAGGACAGTTCCCGCATGCGTGACCAGCACAAACAGTATCCCCAGTTCCACCCAGCGCTCCGGGCGCCAGACGCCGCTGTCGGCGAACCCCACCACCGGCGAAAACACGAACAACACGCCCAGATGCACGGCCTGGTCCCACAGGAAATTCACGGTGCCGTCTGCGGTGTTGAATTTTTTTATCGTGTATATGCGCCACTGGTCCTGCAAGTTATGGATGACGAAAATAAGCAGCACGCAAAGCCAGCCCTTCACCTGCAAAAAACCCCAGTCAATCCAGTAGTCGTTGCGGAAATCCCAGGTGAGGGCCAGCATGGACAACAGATGAAGCCCGGAATGGGCCAGCATCCCGCCCCAGCCGCTGCGCTTTACGCGGGCCACCCAATCTGTTTGCAGGGTGAAGTCCGCCAGAAGGTGGGCCAGCACCAACCGCCAGAGTATTATCATAGCGGCATCACTTGGAATCCAGGCTGCATACGCCGTTCCAGTCCTGTCCGGGCGGCGTCTGCGCGCAGGCCCGGGAATTTGCAAGGTAGTATTTTGAGGGGCCGTCGTCCGGCACGGCTTCCAGCGCGGCGGCGAAAGCGCCAGCGGCCCCCGCGAAATCCCTCTTGTAGAACAAATCGTAGCCTTTCAGGTAGGAGTCCAGCATGGCGCGCCGGGCGGCATCCAGCCCATCCTTTAGGGCAAGAGGTTCGTACACTGATATCGGCACGGTTTTGCCCACCACGCGCACCCTGCCAAGCGGACGGAACTCGGCGGCTTCCTTCGAGTCTTCGTACACCGGCTCCGTCACCATGATGCTGCTGCCGAAATATTTATTGGCCCCCTCAAGGCGCGAAGCCAGGTTCACCGCGTCGCCTATCACCGTGTAGGAAAAGCGCGTGTCTGAGCCCATGTTGCCCACCACCATAGGCCCGGAATTTACGCCTATGCGTATCCCTATTTCCGGCAGGCCGGCGCCCTTGATATCGCCGTTGAGCCGCCGTATCGCCTCCTGGCACTCTATGGCGGAAAGACAGCCCAGTTTCCTGTGGCCCGGCACATCCAGCGGCGCATTCCAGAAAGCCATGATGCAGTCGCCTATATATTTGTCCACCACGCCGTCATTTTTAAGTATGACGTTGGTAAGCGCGCTGAAATACCTGTTAAGGAAATTAGTGAGGTCTTCCGGGTCCAGCTTCTCGGAAATGGTCGTGAAATGCGCAATGTCCAGGAACAGCACCGTCATGTCGCGCTTGTCGCCGCCGAGCTTGAGCCGCTCCGGGTCTCGCACCAGCACGTCCACCACCTTGGGCGAAAGATACTGGCTGAAGGTGTCCTTTATCCATTTCTTCTCGCGCCCTTCTATGGCGACGCGCAACACCGTAAGCATCACAAAGGAACCCAGCAGTCCAGCCGCAGGCATCACATACATGGCCTTTACTCCGCCAGCATACAGGAAGGCGTAGGTCAGGCTCCACAGCGCCAGCAGGCCGACGGTGACCGAAGCCAGCACCCAGCCCGCGCTGCGGAACCACAGCACCGGAAGCCAGATGAAAAGCAGCATGCCTGCGAACATCCAGCGCGAGTCGGCCAGGCGCAGGAAATTGCCGTTGAGCAGGTTATCCAGGCTGTTGGCGTGGAACATCACCCCCGGCGTCTGCGCCTGGAAAGGCGAGGGGTACTGGTCGTAGGCCGCGCCGAGCGCCGTTGAAGCTATAAAGGCAACGCCGCCCGAAAGGCGCTCCTTTTCCTCGTCCGAAAGAGTGTTTTCGAGCAGGTCGACTATAGATATCTGCGGATAAAGCGACTGGTAGAACTCCTTTCTGGGCTTGTCCTTGCGCCCGGGGCTGGCTTCCGCCACCCGCTCGGCAGTGAAATTCAGCCACCGCTGGAAATTGCCGTTCTCCCGCTCGTACAGCCGGCGCAGCGGAGTTCCGGTGAAATGCGCGTAGGCCGCGGCAGACAGCGACGGTATGGGCAGGTTGACGCAATCCCCGCAGCCGGACCCCAGGGGCGAGTCGTAGACCCCGCCGTCGGCATCCGAGAACAGCATTACGCGCCGTATATAGCCGTCCTGGTCCAGAGTGCTGTCCACGCTGACACTGGCGGTCAGGTAAGAGGCCTCGGCCAGGCCGTCTATGGGCATTTTCTTCTCGCTGAGCACCGCCCCTTCCACAAAAGCCGGCTGTATGGCCAGAGCCTGAACCACATTGCCGGCCTCGCGGGTGGCCCGTATAAGCTCGCGGTCCTGAGCCGGGTCGCGCTTTTCAAGGAACAGGATATCGAAAACGACGGTTTTCACGCCCAGCTTCTTAAGCCTGTCAATCGCCCTGGCATAATACCCGCGCGGAAGCGGATAGGAATATTTCTCCATGGCCTCGTCCGTGACCGCTATGATGCTGATGCGCTGGTCCCCCTCGCGGGCGGAGAAGAAGTCCACGGTGAAGTCGCTTATCTTGTTTTCAGGACGAGTGTACAGCCAGGGCATCAGCCAGAACACCGCCGCCATAAGGACGGTGAACGACAGCATAGCCTTCAGCAGCAGCGGAGGAAATTTTTCTTTAGTGCTGGACATGACAATGGATATCCCTTAAATCTCAACCCACATTTTAGCCATTAAGCGCTGCCTGAGGTAACGCCTACCTGGTCACAAGCGGCACCGAAACTATTATCCTGGCGCCGCCGCCGGGGGCCTCCTCGGCCCGTATGCCGCCGCCGTGAAGCTCCGTTATCTTCATGGCTATGGAAAGCCCCAGCCCGTAGCCCTTGCCGGGCGCAGCGCCTGACTCCAGCTGGCGGAACTTCTCGAAAATGACCTTGCGGCTTTTCTCCGGTATTCCGGGGCCGTTGTCCTGCACGGCCAGCTCCATGACGCCGTCCGACGAGTGCGCGTCAATTGTTACCGCGCCGCCGTCGGGCGTGAACTTGGCCGCGTTGGAAAGCAGGTTGGCCAGCACGCGCTCCAGCAGTCGCTGGTCCGCGGTAAGGCGCAGAGGCCTGCCCCCGTTTATGTCCACCGACAGCGCTATCTTGCGCTCGTCAAGCACGGGCTTGAAGGTCTGCACGGAACGCTGCACCATTTCCGAGAGTTCGAACTCCTCGGGCTCAAGCCGCAAAGTCCCGGACTCCATCTTCGCTATGTCCAGGATATCCTCGACAAGCGAGAAAAGCTTTCTGCTGGAGGCGCGCATCCCTTCCAGATGCGCCTTCTGCTGGGAGTCCTTGCAGGCGGCGCCCAGCAGCCTTATATACCCCTGCAGGCCCAGCAGCGGGGCGCGCAGGTCATGCGCGACGGAATTGAAGAACTCCTCTTTCATCGCGTCAATCTCGTGTTCCAGCGTAACGTCCCTCAGGACGAGCAGCGTGACCGGCTCGGAATTGCGCGGGCGGAACTGCTCGGACATCGGCTTGTAATAACGCGGCTTCTGCTCGCCGTAGATTTTCGCCTGCACCAGTTCCTGTTCCGCGCCGGAGGCGGCAAAGCGCTGTATAGCTCCCTTCTCTCCCCCGGAGCTATGAGATTTTAGAAGTTCCCCGGCTATGCCGTTCATGAACAGCGGCGTGCCGCCGGCGTCTGCCAGTATGATGCCGTCGCGCAGCAGGCTCACCAGCAGGTCCAGCTTGCGCTTTTCCTCCAGCATCTTGTCCACCTGCATGTCGCGGTACTTCTTCATCTGGCCCTGCATTGAATTGAAGGCGGCGAACAGGCCGGAGAACTCGCCCCAGGCCAGGTCCTGGTCAAGCGGCCTGTCGAAATCCTGCGCGGACACGCGCTCCGAGCCCTCTATCAGTTCGCTAACCGGCTCCTGTATCAGGCGCGCGTAATAAAGCGCCAGATAATAGGCCGCCACCGCCACCGCCATAAGCAGCGCCAGCAGCAGGAAAGTTGTGACGCGCACGTGACGGAAAGCCTCGTCACGGCGCTGCATGGTGAGCACCACGATGTTGGAGCGCGGCACCTGAGTAAACGCCCCGGCGTACTTGCCGTCAGGCGCGGACAGCGTGTCGAACTTGTAATCCAGCCCGTGAAACAGGCCCTTTAGCGCCGCAGGCGCGACTGCCGGAGGCTCGGCCCCGGGGAAGCGGAACATGCGCCCGTCCGTATCCGCCAGATAGACGTGCCCTGTGCGTCCTATGGTCTGGCTCTGCATCCCTTCCCAGAAACGCGAGAAATCCACAGTCAGGTAAAGAAAGCGGCCGCCCTTCAGCGGGCAGTAAATCGGGGAAACCGGCGGCCCTTCGCGGCTTTCGAAACTGCCGAAAACTATGTTTCCGCTGAGCTTGGAACTGCGGAACCCCGGGTCGGCCGAGCGGTCAAGCCGGCCGGACTCGTGGTACTCGTCCGAGGCCACCCGCATCAGCTCCCGGCCCTTTGAATCCAGCACGGCCGCCGCCAGAAAGTCGCGGTTTGAGTTCAGCGTATCCAGCAGCACGTCCCGCACCTTCTCCTTCTCGCCGGTGGAATAGAACATCTCCACCATCTGCGTGAAGGCAAGGCGCTGGGTGATGTCTTCCATATAACGCACCATGGAGCCCGCCGCCAGCCTGGACAGGCTGGTGTGAAGCTCCAGGATGTTGTTTTTGGAACGCTGCTGGTAATAATAGAGGAGCGCGCCGGAGGAGATAACCGGCAGCAAGCCGACGCTGATCATCATCAGCAACAGCCGCGTGAAGAAAGACAAGTCGCTCCCCCTGCGGGGGCAAAGGCGCGCCCGGCGCGC
>JAAYTX010000115.1 GCA_012523635.1 Elusimicrobiota bacterium | reverse complement strand
GCAGGAGGAAATCTTAAGGCGAAGGGCGGAACTTAAGCGATTGACGCTGGAGAAACGCAAGCAGTACAATCTGGCAGGGAGGGGCGAACCGTAAGCTTCACGCTAGGCAAAAGTGTCCAATAAGGTCTGAACCGCAACAGGGGGTCCGGGTACAGGCGGCGGGCTATGGCCACGCGCTCGTCGTCTACGGCCTCCATCACGCGGGCCACGCCGGGCGTGATGTCGTAATGGGAATTGCGGTAGGGCCCCATCAACTCGATGCGGCTCATGTTAAGCAAAGTAGTTATCGTGTGCAGGAGGGCGCTGGGGTTGGTGAAGCTGGTCTGCCACACGCTGTGCGCCTGCCTGAAACGCGGCAGTAGGGAATTCAGGCGCTCCAGCGCCCCAGCGGAACACTCCTGCGGCAGGGCCGCGAACAGCACGTCCCGCTTGATATCCTTTATGTGCACCGCGCCGGGGCTTTTTATCTTGGCGGTGTAGACGAAAGAGGAGGTTTCGCCTGCCAGTATTTCGCCGCCGCGCCCGGCTGCCAGCAGCCGCCAGCGCAGTTCCAGCGCCGAAAAACCGCCGCAGGCGAACACGGCCAGCTGGCCTTTTTCGCCGCGCTCGGCAATCAGGTCCATATACGGGTCCTGCGCGAAGGCGGGCACCACCACGAAAATAATATCCGCGCCCTTTATTGCGGCGGCGGGGTCGTCGCTCATCATGGCGGGAACGGCGGGAAGGTCAGCGCGGCCGCAGGAGGAGACGCCCTCGATGCGTATCCCGCCCATGCCGCGCAGCAGGCGGATTTTGGAAGCATGCTCCGGCACGGCGGCCAGGCGCACCTCATGCCCAGAAAGCGTCAGGTCGGCGGCCATGGCCTGCCCGCCGTGTCCCGCGCCCAGAACGGCTATCCTCATGCCGCGCACTCCAGCACTTCCCGGCAGGCCCGGCGGAAAGCCGTGTCATACTCGGCGAATTTTTCCAGGCTGTTTTTAAGGTCCACGAACACCTGCCAGTAGCCCGCCGCCTTTGCCGCCGGACGGAAGGGGGAGGAAAACGCCCGGACTTCGGCGGCGGGTATGCCCAGGAACACGCCCAGCTCGTGCGGACAGCCCCCGGCGAAGCGCCGCGACAGCCTGTCCAGGCAGGCGTTCAAATCCAGCCCGCCGTAGCCGCATTCGCGCAGATAGGCGGCGTTGTTGGCCAGCGCCAGAAAACCGCGCAGGGCGGCCGGACGGTAGAACAGCACGCATTGCGCGTCGCGGCAGGAATGCATCACGCGGAACTCAAGCCCCAGCCTTCGCACGCACTCCGGACCGTGGGCGCGCCAGGCCGGAGCCAGCCCGCAGGCCTCGCCGACAGAAAGCAGGGTGCCCGGCTTGGACGCATAGAGCGTGGCCCCCAGGAAATAGCGCAGCCAGGCCGACAACAGTTCCCTGCCGCGCAAGCGCGCCATCAGCGCCATCACCTCGGCCGCGCCGGGCAGTCCCGGCCCGGGCGCTAGTTCGCAGCGGCAAGCGCCGCGCCCAGATTTTTGCATGCCAGCAGCCCCTCCGCGTCCGGTTCGCCCTGCACAATAAGCGCGTCATGCGCCAGAATGAACCCGGCTTTCTTCATGCGCTCCTGCCAGTCGCGCATCCACTTGCCGTCGCCCCAGCCGTAGGAGCCGAAAAGCGCCAGCTTCACGCCCTTGGCGGCGGGACTGTTTTCCAGCGCCGCCACGAACGGCTCCATCTCGTTTTCCTCGAGGACCTCATCGCCCATAGAGGGGCAGCCAAGGGCCAGCACGCCGTCCCTAAGGGCCTGTTCGGGCGTCAGGTCCCCTATGCGGAGCGCCTGCGTCCCCGCGCCCCCGGCCACGGCGTGCGCCATCTTCTCTGTGTTTCCGGTACCGCTCCAGTATGCCACCGTCACTTTCATCATGCCTCCTTATATATTGCTCAAAACAGGCGCTTCTTCCCGCCGACTCCGGGCAGGCGCGGCCCGCCCACAGCCGCGATTATTGCCAGCAGTTCGGCGAAGCCGGGGCGTGCGGAGGAATGCGGCCTGCGCCGGTTCCCGCGGCGGCAGAAGCTCCTGTCCGCGCGCCTCTGCGGCTTCACCGCGCCTCCGCCGCCGTAACCCCAAGTCCATACAGCAGCGCGGCGTAATACAGGCCGTGGCGCAGGCAGGCCTCGCCCTCAACCCTCACGGACAAATCGCCGTCCCGGCCCGGCACGGTGAAAACGGGGTTGGCCATGTGATGCCCGTCGAAAGCCTCGTAGTCGAAAGCCACCGAAACCTGCCCCAGCGGCACATAAAACACATAGGCCTTCTCATTGGGAAGCGTCTTGGCGTGCGAAAAACGGAAGCCGTTGAAGTCGGCCGAGATTATGCCGTTTTCCATGCTGAGGCTCATGGGCATTTTAACGCCCCCGCGTTCAGCCCACCCTTCGTAACCCGCCGCGCATCGCGAGGCTTCCTCAACGGGGGCGACGCGCACCTTCAGGCCCCGGAAATCGCCGGAAATCACGCCTGTTTCGGCGGATTCTGTCAGCGCGATTCCGGGCCCCGTGAGCGTCCTGTCCGTATCGTGGTCGTGCGCCAGCAATGGCTGGGCGACACCTGCCGCCAACGACGCGATTATTGCCAGTCTTATCATTGTCCGTCCTCCTGTTGCTATTGATTTTCTTTATCAATTATACGGCAAAAAAATTTCAGCTGCACTTTTTGCACAGGCCGAAAATCTCCAGCCGGTGCGACATCGGCCTGAACCCCTCTCGGGCGGCCATCTTGTTCTGCAGGTCCTCTATCTTGTCGTCGTGCACTTCTATTATCGCGCCGCAGCGCACGCAAATAAGGTGGTCGTGGTGCTCGCGCCCAAGCTTGGCCTCGTAGCGGGCCTTGGCTTTGCCTATCTTCATTTCCTCGGCCAGGCCGTAGCGGCACAGCAGTTTCAGCGTGCGGTGAACAGTAGCGTAGCCGGTGTCGGGGTGGGCGCGGCGCAGCGCCGCAAGCAGTTCGTCGGCGGTGACGTGCCCGGGCGATGCGAAGAAGGCCTCCACTACAGCGTCGCGCTGCGCGGTGTTACGCAGGCCGTCGGTTTTGGCCTTTTCTCTTAAAATCTGAAGCGCCTGCTGTGCTTTGCTCATAATATGCGATACGGATATTCTTTATCAATAATAAAACTTTTTCCTTGTTTTGTCAAGCGCCGCGCCGTATGGCGGGCCCTGCGGGCAAAATTGTAAACTTCCTGTACGGGCGAGAAACACGGCCCCGTCGGGAACGGCAAAAAGAACGCCGCCCGCGCGGAAACCCGCAAGCCCCGCAACAGCAGACATGGCCATACAGATAACCTGCCGCGAACTTTCCAAGACCTACGGCGTACGCCCCCTTTTCCAGGGGCTCACCTTCGGCCTGTCCGACGGCGAGCGCACCGGCCTGATAGGCCGCAACGGCACAGGCAAGTCCACGCTGCTTAAAATTTTGGCGGGGCTGGAAACACCCGACACCGGCGAACTGGCCCCGCGCCGCGGCCTGCGCGTGGGCTATCTGGCGCAGCAAAGCGCCTTTGAAAACGCCGCCCCCGGCCTGACAGTGCGCGGGGAACTGCTGTCTGCTCTCGGAGGCGCGGGGCTAGAGCAATACGAACTGGACATCCTTGTGGAAAACGGCATGGCCCGCGCCGGATTCGCAGACCCGGAACAGCCGGTGGCCTCGCTTTCGGGCGGCTGGCGCAAGCGCCTTGCCATACTTGAGCAGGTGCTTAAAAAACCCGACCTGTTTTTGCTGGACGAACCCACCAACCATCTGGACCTCGAAGGCGTGCTGTGGCTTGAGGACTTCATGTCCAATCTTGAATTCGCGTTTCTGGTGGTGACGCACGACCGCCGCTTCCTTGAGCGGGTGTGCAACCGCGTGATAGAACTGGACAAGCGCTACCCGCAGGGGCATTTCAGCAGCGCGGGAAATTACAGCCGCTTCCTTGAAAAGCGCGAGGAACTGTTCGCGGCGCAGGCCGCGCAGGAGGAATCGGCCCGCAACATCGTCCGCCGGGAAATAGAGTGGCTCAGGCGCGGCCCCAAGGCCCGCACCACCAAGCAGAAAGCCCGCATAGACAGGGCCGGGGAACTGATGCAGGAGCTGAGCGAGCTTGAGTACCGCAACTCGCAGACGCGCACCGCCTCCATAGATTTCAGCGCCACCAACCGACGCACAAAAAAACTGGCCGAATGCAGGGCCATGGGCAAAAGCCTGGGCGGGAAACGCCTCTTCTCGAAACTGGACCTCACGCTTCATCCCGGCGACAAGCTGGGCCTGCTGGGCGCCAACGGAAGCGGCAAAAGCACGCTGCTTGGGGCCATTTCCGGCGACATTCAGCCCGACGAGGGGACAGTGACGCGCGCCGACCAGCTTAAAATAGTGCGCTTTGACCAGCACCGCGAACAGCTTGACCTGAGCCTGACCCTGCGCCGCGCCCTGTGCGAAAAAGGCGATTTCGTCATCTACAAGGAAAAACCGCTGCACATCGCGGCGTGGGCGGGGCGCTTTCTGTTCGGCAAGGAACAGCTGGAGACGCCGCTGGCGGAACTGTCCGGCGGAGAGCAGGCCCGCGTGCTGATAGCGCGGCTGATGCTGAAACCCGCCGACGTGCTTTTGCTGGATGAACCCACCAACGACCTGGACCTGAACTCCCTTGAAGTGCTGGAGGAAAGCCTTGCCGAATTCGCGGGCGCGCTTGTGCTGGTGACGCACGACCGCTACCTGATGGACCGCGTCTGCGGACGCATCCTGGCGCTGGACGGACGGGGGGGCAACACTTTTTACGCCGACCTTGAGCAATGGGAAGACCGTACCGCCGAACGCCGCGCCGAAGAAACATCGGCCCCTGCGCAGAAACAGCCGGCCGCGGAAGAAAAACCCGCCCTTTCCAAGAAGGAGCAGAAAGAGCTGTCGGCCATGCACAACACCATCCGAGAGGCCGAGGAACAGGCAGAAAAAGCCCGCGCCGCGCTGGAAGACCCCTCCATAGCAACTGACGCGGCAGAACTGCACAAGCGCCACGAAAAATACGAGGAAGCCCGCAGGAAGGTGGACGGGCTTTACGCCCGCTGGGAAGAACTGGAAAACCTCAAAACCGCCCCCAATTGACGGCGACGGCTGAAAGCCGGCCGCTTATAATCATTCCCAAGACATAAAAAGCCCCGGAGGCGCGACGCCACCGGGGCTTTTTCTTCCTTTAATTATATCTTCGCTATTTTCTCGCGGATGGCGTAGCGCACAAGGTCGGTCTGCTTGTGGATGTTAAGCTTGCGGGAGATGTTGTTGCGGTGCGTATGCACTGTGTTTGTGGACAGCTTCAGCCGGACGGCTATTTCCTTGTTGGAAAGGCCCTCGGCTATAAGTTGTATTATCACGCGTTCGCGGTTGGTGAGGCGCGTGCCGCCCCTGCCCGCCTTGCGCGAACCCGACGGATTTTCGGCCAGCATGGCGGCCACGGAGGGGGTAATGTAGGTCTGGCCCCGAAAGACCGCGTCCACCGCCACGGCGATTTCGGCGGGAGCGCTTTCCTTGACCAGATAGCCTTTGGCGCCTATGTCCAGCGCCCTTTCCACGGTGGAACGGTCGTCCATCATGCTCAGGATGATTATCCTGGCCTTCTTGTCCGACGCCAGAAGCTCGCGGGCCGCGTCCAGCCCGTTCATCACGGGCATGGCGATGTCCAGCACATAAACGTCGGCGGGGCGCTTGCGCGCAAGTTCAATGAGCTGCCTGCCGTTTGAGGCCTCGCCGGTCACCTGCACGCCATGATTGCGCTCCAGCACCGATTTTATGCCTGAAATCACTATGGCGTGGTCGTCGGCAATGGCCACTTTAATAGTCATGTTCCATCTCCTCCTGCGTAAGCGGCAGGTCGGCGAACACCTCGGTGCCCTTGCCGGGAGCCGAAGTGACGCGCAGCCACCCTCCGGCGGATTCGGCCTGCGTCTTCATTATGTTCAGGCCCAGCCGGGCCCTGCGGTCCCTGGCCGTGGGGTTGGCGGCGTCAAAGCCGCGCCCGTCGTCGCGCACTGAAAGGTGCACGCGGCCAAGCCCTGACTGAGCCAGCACCCGGATGTGTTTCGCGCGAGAATGGTGCAGCGCATTGGTGAGCGCCTCCTGGACTATGCGGTAGGCGACTGTCTTGGTCCACTCGCTCATGGAGGATTCGGGCGGCAGGCGCTTGAGCAGCTTTATCTCGGTTTTCACGGCGCGGCTGAGGTTTGACACCAGGTTGTCCAGCGAGCCGGAAAGCCCGGAAATATTCATGGAAGGCGGACGCATCTCCTCGAATATGGAACGCATCCTGCCGGCGTAATCCTTTATCAGCCTGCGGGCGTGCGCCAGCTTTGGCAGGGCCGCCTCGCAGCGCCCGGAACGCAGTTCGCCCTCCGCCAGCACAAGGGACGAGGTGAGGGCCACCAGGCTGGACCCTGTCTCGTCGTGCAGGGCCGAGGACAGCAATTCCTTTTCGCGCTCGCGGGCGCGCATCATGGACAGCGTGAAACGCCGCCTGTCGTATTCGGCGGTTTTGCGCTCGGTTATGTCTATGCAGATGCCGGCCCACTCGCGCAGCTTGCCGTTGTCGTCGAAAATAGGGGCGCCGCGGGACATTATGTGCCGGTATTTGCCGTCGAAACGGCGCAGGCGGTATTCGGATATATAGGGAACGTGTTCGCGCTTGGCCTTGTTCCATGCCGCAAGCACCTTCTTGCGGTCCTGCGGGTGTATGGGCTTCAGCCAGCCGTTCCCGCGCAGCTGTTTCCGGCTAAGGCCGGTGAACTGGCGGTAGACGGACATATCGTCGTGCGAACCGCCTGGCCCGGCCGTCCAGAACACATGGGAAGCCGAATCCACCAGCACGCGCAGGCGTTCCTCGCTGAGGCGCAGGTCCTGCTCGGCCACCTTGCGGCGGGTGATGTCTGAAAATACCACGGCAAACTGCAGCGGGCCGGTCGCATAGGCGAAAATCGAGAAATGGCGCTTGAGGGCCCGGCTGTACTGCTCGAAGGCTATAGGGCGCCCGGAAAGCACCACGTCGGAATATATGTGCAGCCAGAACATCTCCTCTCGCGGCATTGTCTGGCGCATGGTCTTGCCCACTACATCCTCGCGCCTGATGCCGGTATGGCGTTCGAAGGCCGGGTTCGCCTCAAGGAAGCGGTAATCGCACGGCTTGCCGCTGCGGTCCAGAATCAACTCGTGCAGCGCGAAAGCCTCGGACATCCCGTTGAAAAGCGAACGGTAGCGCCTTACGCTGGCCGAAAGCGCGCCCTCTATGGCGCGGCGGCGCGAAATGTCCCGGAAAGTGGCCTGCAAATAGGGGGTACCGCCTATTTCAAGGCGCTGGGTGCTTATCTCTACCGGAAGCTCCTCGCCGGAACCGGTAAGTGCCAGAGTCTCGGTGCGCAGCGAAAAACCGCGCCAGCACAAATACACGTGCTTGGCAAAACGCATCGCAGTGAACTGCCTGAGGCTGTCAGGATGCAGTTCCGAGGTGTGCCGCCCCATTATCTCGGCCGCAGGCCTTGCAAGCAGAATTTCCATGGCCGGGGTGAGGTCCAGCACCATGCCCGAAGGCGCGGCCACAAGCATGGCGTCTGGCGAGTTAAGGAAGTAACGGCGGTAGACGTCGTCCTCCGGCAGAAGACGCACGAGCCCGACCGACGGCAGCGCCCCGGACAGGATATCCCCGTCCAAAGCGCTGGCTGCTGCCATACCGGTATGGGCGCTGCGGCCCCTGTGTTTTTTCATCGTCGCGGGCCGGTGAAGCGGGCCCTCAGCATAATTCTAGCACAGTATCGCCTTGCGCAACGACGCCCGCGCCAACGACGGAGAACCCGCCGTCCTCCCGACACCTGCGGCGGCTATTAAGGACAGCGCTGTAAGATTTTTCCCGATTGACGCTCCGAATGAACTGCCGCTATACTGTGCTGGAAGGCAGATGCAAAAGCGTGTTGCAGCGGGTACGGAGACTGATATGCCTTATGCCGCAAATATGGAAGAGTTGGCATGGACGTCGGACAGCGGACCCCGGCCGCTGTTGACCATGGAGAGTGCAAGACGCTATAATATGCCTCTGCGTAATACTCGTAAAATTTCGTGTTTCATGACTGTAAAAGCGGGGCCGCGTCTGGGGGAAGGAAATGACGGCGTCTTGCCTGATACCGGCGTGAAATCGGAAAAAACCCACTGGAGGAATTATGCTTGAAAACGTAAAAATGAAGCCTAAGTTCCTGGGCGCGCTGGCAGCCATACTGGCAGTAGTGCTGCTGGCATCCGGAGCCGGTCTCTGGAGCGTCCACAAGATGTCCGGCACCATGAATATCATGAACGCCGAGGGCATGAAGGCCACCGCCGAACTGGGAGCCGCCATGCAGGATGCCGGCCTCCGCCGCGTGCAGTTGCGCAACTCGTTCATATCGCGCAACGCCGCCGACCTGCGCCAAGCTCAGGATGCCTTCAAACAGGCAGAGAAAGACACCGAAGCAAGCCTGGACCGCTTCGCGTCGATGGTTTCCTCGGCCGAACTGAAGAAGCAGACAGAATGAGGTGCAGAGAGCATCCAAAGCTGTCAACGATGTTTCAGAGAAAATAATTGAACTGATGGTGCAGAACCGCCGCGACGCCGCGCTGAACCTGCTCCATGAACCCTCCACCGTGTCAGCCGTCAAGGCTGAGGCCGAGGGCATGCAGGCCCTTGTCAAAACCAACACCGACGCCAACGACAGGCTGGCCGCCGGCGCCGAGCGCATGGCCCGCAACTCGATGGTGACGCTGGGCATAGGCGCTGTCATCAGCATAGTGCTGG
>JAAYTX010000114.1 GCA_012523635.1 Elusimicrobiota bacterium | reverse complement strand
CGGAGTGGAGATGATCATGCCCGGCGACAACGCGGACATGACCGTGAACCTGCTTACGCCGATAGCGATGGAAAAGGGCGTGCGGTTCGCCATCCGCGAAGGCGGCCACACAGTGGGCGCCGGCGTGGTAGTTGAGATTATAGAGTAGGCGACAAATGGCCAACGATAGAACAGTGCTGTGCCTGGCGTGCGAAACTTGCAAAAACAAGAATTACCACATAGTGCGCGGCAAGAAGAAGGAGTACAAGGTTGCCGTGAAGAAGTTCTGCAAGAACTGCGGCAAGCGTACGCCTCACAAGGAAACTAAGTCGTCTTGATTCCCTGTGCAGATCCTCGTGTTCGCCCGGGGCGTGAAAGCGCTCCGGGCTGTGCGCGAGGTTGCGGACTTTTATGGGAGCGTCGGTTAATGGCAAACCACCGGTCTCCAAAACCGGGACTGAAGGTTCGACTCCTTCCGCTCCCGCCATTTCCGTCAGCATGAAGGCAGCCGGAGGTTTACGGGAAATATGATTAACAAGGCTGTTCAGTTTGTCAAAGAAGCATACACGGAACTTACCAAGGCCACCTGGCTGTCCCGCAAAAACGTCATCCAGTCCACCATTCTCGTTTTCCTGGTAGTGATACTGGTTTCGGCATATGTGAACGCGATAGATTTCGGCCTGTCATTTCTTATAGGCGCTATTTTAGGAGGCCGCAATGGCTGACTTAAGCTGGTACATAGTTCATACGCAGACCGGTTACGAGGACAAGGTGCACAAGACCCTGTCGGCGCTGGTTGAAAGCCAGGGCTATTCGGACAAAATCACCCAGATACTGGTGCCCACCGAGGACGTGGTGGAGATAAAGCAGAACCGCAAAAATGTCCGCAAACGCAAGTTTTTCCCCGGCTACGTCCTGGTGGAGATGGCTCTGGACAGCGATACGTACTGGTTCGTGAAGGGAGTTTCGGGCGTCACCGGGTTCCTTGGCGACCCCAAGCCCATACCGCTGCCGGAAGAGGAAATAAAGAACATAGTGGAGCTGACCACCGAGTCGGCCCAGAACAAGCCCAAGCCCGCCGTGCAGTTCGACAAGGGCGAGAATGTGCGCATCATAGAAGGGCCGTTCAAGCATTTCATCGGGGTGGTGGAAGACGTCAACAACCCCAAGGCCAAGCTGAAGGTCATAGTGACGGTTTTCGACCGGCCCACGCCGGTTGAGGCTGATTTCTTGCAGGTGGAGAAAATATAGGAGCTAGAATATGGCTAAAGAAAAGAAAATCAAAACCCAAATAAAGCTGCAGATACCGGCCGGCGGCGCCAACCCCGCGCCCCCCGTGGGTCCGGCGCTGGGCCAGCATGGCGTCAACATCATGGATTTCTGCAAGCAGTTCAACGAGAAAACCAAGAAGATGGAAGCCGGCATGACCATCCCGGTGGTGATGACCGTGTTCGACGACAGGAGCTTCACCTTCATAACCAAGATGCCCCCGGTGTCGTCGTTGGTCAAGAAGGCCGCGGGCCTGGCCAAGGGTTCTGGCGTGCCGCACAAGGAAAAAGTGGGCAAGCTGACGCTGGCGCAGGTTGAGGAAGTGGCCAAGCAGAAGATGCCCGACCTAAACACCAAGGACATCAAGCAGGCGATGGAAATGGTGAAAGGCACCGCCCGCAGCATGGGCGTGGACATAATAGACAAATAAATTTGCCTGACATCAGGCATACAAGAGGAAGGGGCCGCAGTGCGGCCCCGCAAGTACCTCAAGGAGAAACAATGGGAAAGAGAACGGAAGCCGCCAGGAAGTCCTACGAGCAGGAAAAACTTTACACGGTTGAGGAAGCCGCCGCCATAGTGAAGAAGAACGCCACCGCCAAGTTCGACGAGACGGTGGAGCTTCACGTGCGCCTGGGCATAGACCCCAAGCAGGCCGACCAGCAGGTCCGCAGCATGGTGGTGCTGCCGCACGGCAGCGGCAAGAGCAAGAAGATTGCCGTCATCACCAAGGGCGAGAAGGCCAAAGAGGCCCAGGACGCCGGAGCCGACATGGTGGGCACCAACGACATCATCGACGCCATCGTCAAGGGCGAACTTAATTTCGACATACTGGTGGCCACTCCCGACGTCATGAAGGACCTGGCCCGCGTGGCCAAGATACTGGGCCCGCGCGGCCTGATGCCAAACCCAAAGAGCGGCACCGTCACTTTCGACCTGGCCCGCACCATAAAGGAACTGAAGGCCGGCCGCGTCGAATTCAAGGCCGACCCTTACGGCATCGTCCACGTTCCGGTGGGCAAGGCCTCGTTCTCCGAGGATAAGCTGGCCGCCAACGCCCGCGCCATTCTTGAGGCGATAGCCAAGGCCAAGCCGTCCTCCTCCAAAGGTGTGTACATGTGTTCCGTGGCCCTGTCTTCCACGATGGGACCCGGCGTGCGGTTGAACACGGCGTTTTAACGCTGCCTGTAAAACTCAAGTAGGGGGTGTGCGCATGTCGTTGTCAGAAAAAATGAAGCATGTTGCCTTGAGCGCGTTGCTGCTGCTGGTTTGCGGCGTTCCCGCGTTCGCCAGCGAAGCTGACCTGATAATTCCTGACCTGTCTTCCGTCTCCTTCATGGGAGTGTCGGGCCACACCCTGCTGCTTTGGGGGCTGGTGGTCTGCTTCCTTGGAATTGGATTCGGCTGGCTGCAGTTCCGCCAGATAAGCGGCCTGCCGGTGCATAAGTCAATGCTCGCCATATCGGAGCTGATTTACGAGACCTGCAAGACCTATCTGGTCACCCAGGGCAAGTTCATCGCCATACTGTGGGCTTTCATAGCCGCCATCATGGTGGTCTACTTCGGCTTCCTGATGCATTACGCCTTCGTGCAGGTAGCCATAATCGTGCTGTTCAGCATCGTTGGTATTCTGGGCAGCTACGCGGTGGCCTGGTTCGGCATACGCATCAACACCTTCGCCAACTCCCGCACTGCTTTCGCGGCGCTGGCAGGCAAGCCTTATCCGGCCATGGACATCCCGCTTAAGGCGGGCATGAGCATAGGCATGCTGCTCATCAGCATCGAGCTGGTGATAATGCTGTTCATCCTGCTCTTCGTGCCCGGAGACTACGCCGGCCCCTGCTTCATCGGCTTCGCCATAGGCGAATCGCTGGGCGCGGCCGCGCTGAGAATCGCGGGCCGCATCTTCACCAAAATCGCGGACATCGGCTCCGACCTGATGAAGATAGTCTTCAAGATAAAGGAAGACGACGCCCGCAACCCCGGCGTCATAGCCGACTGCACCGGCGACAACGCAGGCGATTCCGTGGGCCCGACCGCCGACGGCTTCGAGACCTACGGCGTTACCGGCGTGGCCCTGGTGACATTCATACTGCTGGCCGTGAAAGACCCGAGCGTGCAGATACAACTGCTGGTCTGGATATTCGTGATGCGCGTGGGCATGATCATCACCAGCGCGTTCTCGTATCTGGTCAACGGCGCCATCAGCAAGGCGCAGTTCGGTTCGTCCGACAAGTTCAACTTCGAAGTGCCGCTGACGGTGCTGGTGTGGCTTACCTCCGGTGTTTCTATAGCCATGACCTACCTGCTCTCGGCGCTGCTGATCCCGAACTTGGGCGACGGTTCGATGTGGTGGAAGCTTTCCACCATCATCACCTGCGGCACCATCGCGGGCGCGCTGATACCGGAACTGGTGAAGGTGTTTACCTCCACCAATTCGGCCCATGTTCGCGAAGTCGTCACGTCTTCGCAGGAAGGCGGCCCTTCGCTTAACATACTGTCCGGCCTGGTGGCCGGCAACTTCAGCGCCTTCTGGATGGGCATAGCCATAGTCATGCTGATGGGCGCGGCCTACGGCGTGAGCTTGCTCGGTCTTGGCGACATGATGACGGCTCCCGCCATCTTCGCCTTCGGCCTGGTGGCCTTCGGCTTCCTGGGCATGGGCCCCGTCACCATAGCGGTGGACTCGTACGGCCCTGTCACCGACAACGCGCAGTCCGTCTATGAGCTGTCCACCATAGAGACGCTGCCCGGCATAAAGGAAGAGATAAAGAAGGACTTCGGCTTCGAGCCCGAGTTCGAAAAGGCCAAGATGTTCCTTGAGGAGAACGACGGCTGCGGCAACACCTTCAAGGCCACCGCCAAGCCAGTGCTGATAGGCACGGCCGTGGTGGGCGCCACTACGCTGATCTTCTCCATCATCAACCTGCTGGGCGGCAAGTTCGGCGAGGCCGAGGTGCAGGCGGGGCTGTCCATAGTGAACCCGCTGTTCCTGCTGGGCCTCATCACCGGCGGCGCGGTGATTTATTGGTTCACCGGCGCTTCCATGCAGGCTGTCACCACCGGCGCTTACCGTGCGGTCGAGTTCATCAAGAACCACATCAACCTTGAAAGCTCAGACAAGGCTTCCGTGGCAGACAGCAAGAAAGTGGTGGAAATCTGCACCATATACGCTCAGAAAGGCATGTTCAATATCTTCCTGGCCGTGTTTTTCGGCACGCTGGCCTATGCGTGCCTGAACCACTACTTCTTCATTGGCTACCTTATCTCAATAGCCATATTCGGGCTCTATCAGGCCATCTTCATGGCCAACGCCGGCGGCGCGTGGGATAACGCCAAGAAGCTGGTGGAAACAGAGCTTAAGAAGAAAGGCACGCCCCTGCACGACGCTTCCGTGGTGGGCGACACTGTGGGCGACCCCTTCAAGGACACATCCTCAGTGGCGATGAACCCGATAATCAAGTTCACCACCCTCTTCGGCCTGCTGGCCGTCGAGCTGGCGATAACCGCGCCTGCAGGCGTGGTGCATACGCTGTCTCTGGTGTTCTTCCTGATTAGCGTATTCTTCGTCTGGAAGTCGTTCTACGGCATGCGCATACCGATTGAAAAGTAAGTCGGACGCACGTCTGGTTTTGCAGAAAGCCCGCCCCTTAACGGCGGGCTTTCCGCTATAATAGGGGCATGAGCATGGAGAAGCAGTCGGGATTGCGGGCCTTTATTGCCGCCTACAGGTTTTACTTCCTTGCGCCAATTGCACTGTTGTTGGCGACGCTGCTTGCCCTGTATGCCGTTTACGGGCCCAAGCTGTTCGTGGCCTTCCTGTACGCAGGCATGTAGCGTGTCGCTTTAGCCTGCAAACAAAAACCCCCGCCGTATGGCGGGGGTTTTGTTTTGCAATATTTAATATTACAGCAGGCAGACGTTTTTGGACGGCGGCAGACGCTTGGTGGCGTTGCGCGTGTCCAGCACCAGCTTCGCGTTTTTCACCAGCATCTCGTAATCTATGCAGGAATGGTTGGTGACTATGACCACGCAGTCGTATTTTTTCAGCGATTGTGCGGTCAGCGGCACGGAGCGCATTTTCTGGCCTTCCACCGTCGCGCAGGACACATAAGGGTCGTGGTATTCCACGTGCGCGTGCGTCTTTTCCAGCTGGGCTATCACGTCCATGGCCGGGGATTCGCGCGGGTCTGAAATGTCCGGCTTGTAGGCCAGGCCGAGCACCAGTATTTTGCTGCCGTTAAGGCATTTGCCCTGCATGTTGAGGGCTTCTCCGGTGCGCTGGGCGACGTATTCCGGCATCCCGGAGTTGATTACTCCGGCCAGGTCGATGAAGCGCGGCTCGAAGTTGAGCATGCGCATCTTCCAGCCAAGGTAATGCGGGTCGAGCGGTATGCAGTGGCCGCCTATGCCGGGGCCCGGCTGGAAAGGCATGAAACCGAAAGGCTTGGAGGCTGCGGCGTCCAGCACTTCCCATACATTGAGGCCCAGGCGGTGGCACATGAGGGCTATCTCGTTGACCAGGCCGATATTCACGGCGCGGAAGGTGTTTTCCACCAGTTTCACCATTTCTGCGGCTTCGGTGCTGGAGACTTTAACCACCTTGTGCACGGCCACGCCGTAAAGCTGGGCGGCCAGGTCGCCGCAGGTTTTGGTGTAGCCGCCCACCACCTTGGGGGTGTTGGGTATGCCGAATTTCTTGTTGCCCGGGTCCACGCGCTCGGGGGAGAAGGCCAGGAAGAAATCCTTGCCCGCTTTCAGGCCGGTGAACTCTTCCAGAACCGGCTTGGTGAGCTCCACTGTGGTGCCGGGGTAGGTGGTGCTTTCCAGTATGATAAGCTGGCCCTTGCGCAGGCGCTTCTTTATCTCGTCTGTGGAAGCCACTATGTAGGAAACGTCCGGGTCTTTGCTTTTGCGAAGGGGGGTGGGCACGCAGATGATTATGGCGTCCTGTTTGGCCAGGGCGTTGTAATCGTGCGTGGCGTTGAGCAGCCCGCGTTTGTATAGGCGGCTGACCTGCTCCTGAGGCACGTCCAGAATATATGATTTTCCGGCCTTTATGGCCTTGATTTTTTCGGCGTCCACTTCAAAACCGGTTACCGCAAAGCCTTTTTCGGCGAATTCCACTGCCAGAGGGAGCCCGACGTAGCCAAGGCCTATGATGCCTATTTTGGCTTTTCCCGTGCTGATGAGCTTCTTGAGGTTTTCCATCCTTCCTCCTTGGTTTATGCCTGCTCGGAGTATTCTACATAACTTGGCGGGCCGCAGGCTAACGGCGCGCCGTACGGCGTTTGCGCCGGTATTTATGTAAAATTGAGTTTGCCGAATGGAACAGACTCCTGAACAAGGTCACAAGGAGAACGGAAGCCGGTATTACGCTTGGCTGCTGGTTTTGCCCGTTTCTCTGCTTTTGCTGGCCGTGCTGCGGTATGTGCTGCCGCTGTTTGTGCGCGTTCCGCCTGAGGGCTATGGCGCGGACCTGTTTTTGGAAAGCACAGTTCCGTCGCTTCTGCCTGAGCCTCTTGAGCAGGTGGGGTATCTGGTTGCCATAACCCTTGCGCCGCTGTGCGTTGCGGCGGCGGCCCGGGCCATTAGGCGCCATCAGCGTTTGTCGGAGGCGTTGCGCGGTTCCGATGCCTTTGTCTGGTGGGTATTGTTCTCCCAGTTTGCGGTGCTTCTGTTTGCTGTGGTGATGTGGAAGGCGCAGCTAGTTTCCCAAAAAGTATATTTTTGCGGTTGCGAGATGACAGCCGTGGCCCTGCTTTCCGCCGGGATGGTTCTGGCCCTTTTTTGGCGGAAGGCGCGTGCGGGCGCATCCTATCTTCTGCGTTTGGGAGACAGGCTTCCCGTGCTGGCTTATTCGGTCGCGGCTGAACTTTTGTGCATCTGGCTGCTGCTGCCGTCTCTCTTCACCGACGCAAATATATCCGATTCGCTGATAAACGTCAGGGCTCACATCCCCTTTATAGTGGACGAATTCTCGGCTGTCCTCAACGGACGACATATTCTGGTCGACTATTTCCCGCAGTATCAGAAACTTCTGTCTTATGTGTTGGAGCCTTATTTCAAACTATTTGGCGCGGGCACGCTGTCTTTCACCGTTTGCATGGCTATTTTGTCGCTGTTTTCATTGATGTGCGTTTACTTCACTTTTGCGCTGTTGAGCCGCCGACGGTTGCTGGTGCTGGTGCTGTTTGTGCTGTTTCTGGGAAGCTGCGCCGTGCCCACCAATATTTCAGGTGTAAACCTGTTTTACATGTTCAACTATTACCCAATGGGCCCTGTCCGCTATATGGCCACGTGGGTGATGGGGCTTTTGCTGGCTTTTTATTTGCGCTATCCGTCCGTTTCGAAGTTGTGGGCCATGGCGGCTGCGGGCGCTTTTTTCATGCTGAATAACCCGGACTTCGGCGTGCCTGCTTCAGCAGGGGTGTTGGCCGCCCTGGCACTTGGCCGGGACGGCAGCATGTTCGCGCCTTGGGCGTTTGTTCGGCGGGCGGGGCTGGCGTTCGCGGCGGCGCTGGTTTCTGCGGTCCTTATTTTTGCCGTCGCGACGCGCATGGCGGCGGGCCAGTGGCCGCGCTTCGGCGAGATGTTCATGTACCAGAAAGTGTTCGCCGCCACGGGCTTCATGCTGCTTCCAATGCCGGCCGCGGGGCTGCACTGGCTTATATACGCGACCTTCATGTGCGGCATAGCGGTTGCGGTGTTTTGGGCGGTTTTCGGCCGCAGTGCGGGCGAGAGGGAAGACTGTCTCCCTCCGCTTCTGATGTTCGGCTGCGTGGCTGGCTGCGGAATAGGAATGTATTATGTCGGGCGTTCCCATCCGTATGTTCTGCCTGCGGTGTTTCCGGCCTGGTCTTTTGTGCTGGCCCTTCTTCTTCTGTTTTCGGCCCGTTTACGCCAACATGGCAAACGCGTTGTTCTGCTGGGCGCCATTCCGGCGTTCATGCTGGTTTTCCATTTGCTTGTTCTGGGGTCTCCGCTTTTAAAGTTTCCGGGGCCGCTGGGGCAATTAAAAAGGCTGGCTTCCGGCAGCGGCGAGTTCATAAACTCATACGAAGTCCTGGCCGAACTTACGCGCCGCAACACAATGCCGGGGGAAAAGGTCGGGATAGTATCCATGTATTCACACAACCTGGCGTTGGCCGCCGGAGTGGACAACGTGTATCCGTTTGCCCACAGAGGTTCCCTGCTTTTGAAAAGCCAGGTGCAACTGGCTATGGACGTGCTTGAAAAAAACGGGGTCAACAGGGTGTTCGGAGTGTTTCCTGCAGAGATGGAACGCGCCCTTGAGGCCGACGGTTTCAAGCCGACGCCCCTTGTCTCCAACGGGGTGTACACCATGTGGCGCAGGGTGCCGCAATGAATCGCGAGACGATAAGCCGCACACAGCTTTTTCAGCTTGCGGCGCTGATAGTGATAGTGGGGGCGGTATTGTTTCCCGTGCTGAACGCAAGGTTCGTGGATTGGGACGAGAATCTTTACATCATAAATAACCCGACCATAAAAAGTTTTACCTGGGACAACATAAAGCGCATTTTCCTGAAGGCGGACCTGAAGCTTTATACTCCGCTGGTAACGTTTTCTTACGCGCTGGAGTACCGTTTCTTCGGGCTGGACCCGATGGTGTTCCACGGCATCAACCTGCTGCTGCACATTTTCAATACGCTGCTGGTGTACTGTTTCGCGGCCCTGCTGGGACTGCGTGCCCGCGCCTGTTTCGCGGCGGCGCTGCTGTTCGGCGTGCATCCGATGCACGTGGAATCAGTAGCCTGGGTGCCGGAGCGAAAGGACGTGCTTTACGCCTGGTTTTACCTGTTTTCTTCCTGCACCTATCTGTTGTGGGCGCAGACCGGGGAAAAGAAATGGTACAGGATAGCGCTGGTGTCGTTCCTGTTTTCGCTGTTTTCAAAGCCCATGGCCGTCACTCTGCCGGTGGTGTTGCTTCTGCTTGATTACTGGGAAGGGCGCAAGTTCACCGTGCGGATGCTTGCGGAAAAAATACCTTTCGCGCTTTTCGCGGGCGTGTTCGCCGGAGCTTTGGCCTTTTTCAACGTTACCGACCCGGAAAAAAGCTACAGGGTGGACTGGCTTTGGATGGCCCTGCTCCCGCTTCATAACCTTTTCTTTTATTTCAAAAAACTGTTGTGGCCCTCGGACCTTTCGGCGGTTTACGCCTGCGCGGGCGGGCTGAATGTTGTCGCCGCTTATGCCGTGCTGTCGTTGTCCGGGCTGGTTGCGCTTTGGCGCTGGGGGCGGCAAAGCCGCCTTGCCGTGTTTTGCACGCTTTACGGCCTTATTTCGGTCTTGCCAGTGCTGCAGATAATGAAGTTCGGCCCCGTTATAGTGGCAGACAGGTACTCTTATCTGCCTTCGCTGGGGCTTTTCATTGCGGCGGCCGTTTTGTTTGACGCGGCGCTTGAGCGCCTGGACGGGCGCAGGGTGTGGCGGACGGCGTTGCTGTGTCTTGGCATATGCGGGGCGGGCACGCTGGCTTATATGGCGCACCAGCGCTGCAAGGCATGGGAGTTCAACATTTCGCTGTGGGGGGATACGCTTAAAAAGGTGGATGCGCAGATGAAGCGCGGCAAGGCCTGGCCAGTGTTGGGCAGGGCCTCGGCTGGCGATATCTGTTCCAACAGCGCGATGTCGATGACTTATCAGAACTACGCGACATCGCTGCTGACGCAGGGGCGCGACGACCAGGCCGCGGAATACTATCTGAAAGCCCTGGATATCGGTCCGCGCGCTTTTGCCGCGATGTCAAATCTCAGCCTTATTTACGCCAAGAAAAAAGAGTATGACAAGGCGCTGAAATACGCCGAAAGCGCACTGGAATTGCAGCCCGGTGTTTATCAGATTTATGCAAATATGGCCAACCTGTATTACGAAAAAGGCCGCCCCGACCTGGCTGAGGATTATCTGAAAAGGGCGATTATGATACAGCCGCGCGATGCCAGACTGTATCTTAACCTCGGTTTGCAGCGAGAACATGCCGGCAAAAGCGACAAGGCCGAGGAAGCCTACAGGAAGGCTATTGAGCTGGACCCGCGGTATCCGGGCGCGAATTTGCAGATGTGCATTTTGGAGTACAAGAGAAAACGCCTGGCTGAGGCTTTTCCCTATTGCCGAATGGCTTACATGGGGGGGCTGTCAGTGCCGGATACTGTTTGGGACAGCACCTCTCAGGCCGCAAAAGCCCTGGCCGAAAAACACTGACAGCCGTTGTGTATAATTTTGCCGCCGCATCGCGGGCGGCGACCTGTTGCATGCATTGTACCGGGTGTCTCAGCCACGGCGACGATTCTGGCAATTACAGGCATAAATTTCGTTTCTACTATCCTTCACCGTTCAAATAAATGGTGTCTGTCCCCATTTTCCCCATTTTCCAACCGCAAGAGTTCATTCGCCGATGATATTATATTTTTATGCCCGATATATGGCCCCCAAGCTCTGGCTTGTGCAGGACAAAGACCCACCAAACAGAACCACAACAAAACATTAACCTTAGTAATATGCTTCCCTCGGAACCTCCTTCTTATTTGCCATCCGATTAATGCGCCTAACAAGGCATAGACGCCCCCAGGTGCAACTAGAAAAAAATATGGGAAAAACCAAATCCCCATAACACCCAAGTAACCTATAAGAGCGAAATACGCCAACAAGAGTGGAATCAAAGATTTCCAAAGCTTTAGGGAATTATTTATAAGAAAATATCCGATAATAAATCCAGACAAAGTTCCAGGACCGAATAGAATTATTAACTCATAAATTGGTTTGATATTATCCCACATTATAGATTTTGAAAATAAATAAATAAAACAATTGAAAGAAAAGCTTTGTAAAAGAAGATATGAATTCATTCCATCAATCTGACGCAAATATAATGTCCCATACACAAAAATAAGTGTCGATAAAATATATGGAACAGGCCACAGATATCTCATGCAACGTATCTCCAGGTGTTCTCCTAATATCGACTCCCGTTCGGACTCTTGCATAAAATAGCGCCATTCAGACTACTTCCGCCCTCCACTCAACAATGCACTCGCTTCCGAATCTTTCATTGATTGGATAGTCATCCGAGCCCAACGTTTACTTTCCGGCCTGCCTAAAGCCTGCTTAAGATACGCTAGTTTTTCAGATTTACTAAGTTTTAGCTTGAATTCTATATTGTTAATTGCATCAAAAGCATGAGAACGTGCCAAACTAGGTTTGCCGGATTTAACAATTCCCTGCAGAACTAGCAATAACACTGGATCGGCGATATTTCCAGCTGAAACAACTGCTTGCCGCTGTAACATCGCTATACTCTCCGATGGTGACAAGGATAACACCTGTTTACATATCTCTGTGCCACTATTATCATCCAATCCACCTAAAATCCCGGCGGCCATAACTTGTACATATAGCGAGGGATCATGAATTAGATATTCTTTAAAATAAGGAATTTCTGACTTATTTCGCGATGTATTGGTAAGCACAGTACTAAGCATATGTCCGCGTGTAACATCATCCTTTTGCTGCTTAATAGCCATTTTTAAGGCAATTAGCGCTTGGGGGTTGCCTCTAAAATGCATTAAGACTCTAGACGCCTCTCGGGAAACCTGAGAGTCTGTATCAAGCGCAAGTTTCGCTAATCGAACCTGAATTTTTTGGTCTTGATTTCTTGGGTCTATAACACTATTTCTTAAATTGTCAAATGCCTTTTTGCGAACACTCCAATCCTTACTCTTCTCCGCCACTTCAATAAAGGCGTGCGTTCTTTCTAAGCCAGACCCCGGCAGATTTTTAGTTCCATCTGTCGTTTTTTGCCCAAGGCCTTGATTAGCCCCCTCTCCACTCACTATTCCAGAAAAAGACACCTGCGCACTCCACATAGACAGCACTACCGTAAGCATCACAAACAATCCATATTTCTGTATCATAAATCCTTCTCGAACCAAATGCTTTTGTGTTTTTAGCAAGTCGTTGCCATCTACCTTATATCGGGCAGAAACTGGCTCCACTTCAAAAGGGCATCTGCTTTTCATAAATACTCCCTCTTGTTACCACAAATTAAAATCTCGAATCCAACCCGGTCAACATCGCCCCTGCGATGTTCTTTACAGCCGCAAATATGCGTTGAACTCCCCCCTGCATACTCAGCTTCGCAACTGCGGGCCCAACCAGTTAATTAGCCAAAGCCTTATTCTTTTCGGCTTCCGCTTTGGCCTTAAGCTTGGCTTGTTCGTCCATAGTTTTCTGATATTCTTTCAGCGTATCCGCCTGTTTCCGGAACATCTCGTCTTCAGCCGCCTTCATTTCGGCGGTATATTTCTCCCGCGCGGACTGCTGTTCCTCTTTGCTCAACCCAGGCGTATTAAGGGTTTCCTGAAATTCCTGCCCGGCACGGAACTGCCTGTCGTTATATTCGGTGTTTATTTCGTTCTGCCGCTCAATACGCCCCAGCATGGCTTTCTTTTCTGCCGCCTTGTTTGCCATGTTTTTTGTGATATGGCTCCCCTTAGTGACTATACCACAATAATGCCTTCGGTTCGGAATTTTGGCCAGCAATTCTTCCGTACTGGCGTAGCCTTTGCATATCTATAATGCTAACATTAACTTTTACACGTATAATGTAACCATTAACGATGAAAAAACTGCTTATCACCGGGGCCGGAGGCTTCATAGGCAAGAATCTTGCCGAGATTTTTGCCCCGGCCTATTCCGTCAGCGCGCCTTTGCGCGCCGAGCTTGATTTTTGCGACGACAAGGCAGTGCGCGAGTATTTCGCGGCACGGCACTTTGACGCCGTAATCCACTGCGCAATAAAGCCGGGGCACAGGAACGCCAAGGACCCGTCTGGCCAGCTATACGCCAATACGCGAATGTTTTTTAATCTGGTGTCGCAGGAAGCGCATTTCGGTAAGCTGATTTTCATCAGTTCCGGCATGGTTTACGACAAGCGGCGCTACAAGCCCAAAATGGCCGAAGATTTCTTCGGCTCCAGCGTGCCGGAAGACGAGGGGGGGCTGTCCAAGTACGTATTGGCGAAACATATCGCCGACAGCCGCAACATGATTGAACTGCGCCCCTTCGGCGTGTACGGGAAATACGAGGACTGCGCGATACGCTTCATTTCCAACGCCATTTGCCGCACACTGGCCGGACTGCCAATCACCATGCGCCAGAACCGGCGTTTCGATTACGTCTCCATAGAAGATTTGGCGGCTGTCGTGGCGCACTTCATCGAACACGAGCCGAAATTCAGGGCTTACAACGTCGCGCCGGACAAGGCAATAGAACTTGCCGAGCTGGCGGAATTGGTGCGCAGCATAAGCGGGGCGAAACTGCCCGTGGATGTGGCCGAGCCGGGGCTTGGCGTGGAATATTCGGGCGACAATTCCCGCCTGAAAGCCGAAATGCCGGGCTTTAAGTTCACCCCGATAGAGGATGGCGTCAGGCGTCTGTACGAGTGGTACAAGGCCAACCCGGACCGGATAAACGTAAACGCCCTGTTGCTGGATAAACGATGACCATGAAAAAAGTTTCCGATTTGATTGCCGACAGGCTGGCGCATTACGGCGTTAAGCAGGTATTTTCGGTTACCGGCGGCGGCGCGATGCACCTGAACATGTCCATAGGCGGGCACAAGGCTTACCGGTGCATGTACAACCATCACGAACAGGCGTGCGCCATAGCGGCCGAGAGTTACGCCCGCCTTACCAACACCGTGGCCCCCGTGTGCGTCACCAGCGGGCCCGGCGGCACCAACGCCATAACCGGGGTGTTCGGGGCGTGGGTTGATTCCATACCCATGCTGGTGATTTCCGGGCAGGTGAAATACCAGACAACGGTGCGCAGCACCGGCCTGCCCCTGCGCCAGTTGGGCGACCAGGAGCTGGATATCTGCAAAATGGTGTCCGGCATAACCAAATACGCGGTGATGGTCACCGACCCGCGCGAGATAATTTACCATCTGGACAAGGCCTGGCATCTGGCCCAGGCCGGGCGCAAAGGCCCCTGCTGGATAGACGTGCCGCTGGACGTGCAGGGCGCGCACGTGGACGAAGCGGCCCTGCGCCGCTACGACCCCGTGGAGGACGCGGCCCATAACCCGCCGCAGATTCCGCAGGGCACGGCGCGCGCCGCGCTTGAAAAAATAAAGGCCGCAAAAAGACCGGTGCTGCTGG
>JAAYTX010000113.1 GCA_012523635.1 Elusimicrobiota bacterium | reverse complement strand
GGGCGAACTCGTCCTCGCCCTCGTCCTTCGTCATCGGGCGCTGCACTTTCAGCACCAGGCCCGCGCCGTCAAGAGCGCTCTTGGCGTCAGGCGCTATCGAGGCGCCTGCGGCCTCGTAGGCCGCGTCGGTGAAGCTGGAGGTCTCTCCGGCCCCTTTTTCCACCGCCACGTCAAACCCCATGGCCTTGTATTTCTTCACTGTGTCGGGAGAGGCCGCCACGCGCAGTTCGCCGGCGCGCCGCTCCTTGGGTATCGCTATTTTCATGGCTTTCTGTATGACCTTCCTTTTGCAATTATGGCTTGCGCGCCGGGGGCTACAGGCCCTGTTCCCGCTTCACCTTCTCCTGCATTGCCTGGAAGTAGCGGTCCGCCTCTTCCACGCTAAGGAACACCGAGTCTTTCTCCAGCGCGTTGGCTATCTCGAAAACCTTCTTTATCTGCGGCTGCATGTTGCTCATGAGGAACACGCCGCCCTTGGCCTTCATATCCTTCACAGCCTTGAAAATGACGCGCAGGCCCATGCTGCTGATGTATTCCAGCTGGGTCATGTCCAGCACTATGCCTGCGGCGGATGGGACCAGCACCTTTATCTGCCCCTCAAGCTGCGTGTAGGTGGTGGTGTCCAGCCTGCCCGCCACCGTTATCTCGAAAAAACCCGTCTTCTTTTCTGCGGCTCTGACCTGTAGGCTCATTTGGCTTCTTTCTCCTTGTTTTGGACTGTCACCACCAAAGTGTTGCGGCCGTTTTCGCGCCGATGGCTCATCGAAGAGCTCATCTGCCGCACCATGTGCAGGCCCAGGCCGCCTATCCCGCGTTCGTGCAGGGGCTGGCCCATGCCGTCCGGCTCCTCAGACAGGCAGGGGTTGAAATCATCCCCGTCGTCGGAAATCGCCAACCGGAAAGCGCCGTCCTCAAGGCGGGAGAGCGAAATATCCAGCCTGTGCTCCTCGCCCTGCCTGAAGCCGTATTTTATACGGTTTGTAAGCAGTTCTTCAAGGGCGAGGCGCAAGGCGTAGGCGGCGCTGTCGCAGGCGCCCTCCCTGCGCAGGTAGGCGTCAAGCGGCTCTTCCAGCAGAGCCAGATCGCCGGGCACGTTCCTTATGGACAAAGAAAGGGCGTCCGGCATGGCTCAGGAACCCCTGCCGCCGACATAGCGCACGGCAAGCGCGGTCATATCGTCAAACTGCTCCGCCCCGGAGGAGAACTCCGAAGTGCGGGCGAAAAGCGCCCGGATCAGCTGCTCCGGCGCAGACCCCGTATGGGCGGCCGCGAACTCGGAAAGACGCTCATCTCCGTAAAACTCGCCGGACTTGTTGGCGCTCTCGGTTATGCCGTCGGTATAGAGCAGAACCTGGTCGCCGGGGGAAAGTTTGACCTCGCGGCAGGAATAGTCCCCGTCCTCGCGCACGCCCATCACCGGTCCGGGCGGAAGCTCAAGCGCCTGTACTCCGCCGCCGCGCTTAAGCAACAGGGGCGGCATGTGGCCCGCGTTTGAATAGGAGAGGCGGCCGGTGCGCAGGTTCAGCACGGCGCAGACCCCGGTGACGAACATCATCATCTCGTTGTCGCGGGCCAGCT
>JAAYTX010000010.1 GCA_012523635.1 Elusimicrobiota bacterium | reverse complement strand
TGCGCTGGACGGCCTTCACCTGCATGCCGATAACTATGGCTTTGGTGCTTTTGGAGAATATTTCAGGCTTCATTATTTTGCCCCCTCAAGCGACAGAGAAACTATTCTGGTCATGTGAGTCTCGGGGCCGTAGACGTCTATCGGCACGCCCAGGCTTTCGCCCAGCTTGCGCATCTTGGCCAGCCCTTCCTTGTAGTTGGGGCCGCCGCGACGCACGTATATCTTGACCTTGTTCTTTATCAGCTTGTCCTTGAACTCGGTCAGCGCCTGTATGATGCCGGCGAAAGTTTTCGCCACGTCGGTGAAGTTGGCTATGCCGCCGCCGATTATCAGCACCTTGCCGCGCGGGTCGGTCTCGCGGGTCATCAGGTCCAGCACGGTTTTGGCGTACTGGTAGGTTTCTTCGCGGGACGGGTCTCCGGAGTATTCTCCGTAATTGGCCAGTTCCTTGGAAAAGCCCAGATCGCAAACTGTGTCGGCATATATGACCGACGCGCCGCCGCCCGCCACCATGGTCCAGATGCGGCCCTTGGGGTTGAGTATGGTCAGCTTAAGCGAAGCGCCGCTCTTTTCGTCCAGTTCGCGTATGAACTGCTCTTCCTTGGTCATGGTCGAGCCGAACGCGGCGGGGAACTCCAGGTCGCCCCAGAGGCTTTCGCATTCAAAGCGCGCGGTGTCGTCCACCTTGGCCACCAGGTCCAGCGGGACCGTCTCGTCGCCGCTGAAGGCGAAGGGGTTGATTTCCAGGTAGGAGAAGCCGCCCAGCGCGTAAAAGCCGAACAGCGACTTTATGAACTTCTCCACGCCGGCGTTGCGCGGGCCGAAGTCGGGCATATTAAGCTTGATGTCCTTTATGTCGGCCAGAGTGGGCACCTGCGTTTCCTTCACGCGGTCCCAGTTCTCCTCGACGTAGATGCCGCCCTTGTCGGAAATGAAGATGGTGTCGAAATCGCGCTGCGAGCTGATGGCGACGTACATCTCCTCGTTTTCCCCGTGCGGCGTGAACGGCTCTATCAGGAAGTGGGTCAGCTCGCCGGTGGTTTTGCCGACAGTCACCGTCTTGTTCATGCGTTCCTGTATCCACTTCCAGGTCTTGGCCCAGTCCGCATTGACCAGAATCAGGCCATGTTTGCCGCGCTTTCCGAAAAGCTGGTCGGGTTTTGCGACCAGCTTCCCGGTTTTAAGCCAGGGATTGTCCTTGAGGATATCCGCTTCCTTGGTCTGGGGTGTCACCAGCGCAAGTTTCTTAGCTCTTTCCTTGAACGCCGGGAAGTCCTTGGACAGATGCTCGAAGAGCATCCGCTTTCCATCGTACTCGCGTATTCCGCGATTAGCCATTTCGTCTCCTCTGACTACTTCCAGTTCTTCTTAAGTTCTTCGGCCACGGCATTGATGAAGCCTTCCGTGGTCTCATATTTTGCGGGCCTGGGGTCCATCAGCGGCACCAGGTCCTTGGTGACTATGCCCTTCTCTATGCAGGAGATGACCGCTTTCTCCAGCGCTTCGCCGAAGCGGGACACGTCAGCCGTACCGTCCAGTTCGCCGCGCTTCTTTATGGCTCCGGTCCATGCGAAGATGGAGGCCACGGAGTTGGTGCTGGTGGCGTTGCCCTTGAGATGCTCGTAGTAGTGGCGCTTCACGGTGCCGTGCGCGGCCTCGAACTCGAACTTGCCGTCGGGTGAAACCAGCACCGAGGTCATCATGCCCAGGCTGCCGAAGCCTGCGGCCACCATGTCAGAGAACACGTCGCCGTCATAGTTGCGCATGGCCCACAGGATGCCGCCCTCGTGCTTCATTATCTGTGCGACCGCGTCGTCTATCAGCAGGTAGCGGTATTTGATGCCGGCCTTGTCCATGTCTGCCTGGCGCTTGGCCACTTCGGCGGCAAAGATTTCCTTGAAGTGGGTGTGGTATTTCTTGCTGATGGTGTCCTTCACCGCGAACCAGAGGTCCACTTTCTCCGATATCGCGTAGTTTATGCAGGCTTTTGCGAAGGAAATGATGGACTTGTCGGTGTTGTGTATGCCCATCACGATGCCGGGGCCCTTGAACTCATGCACCTGCACCTGCAACTTCTCACCGCCGTCGGCGGGAGTGAAGACCATCTCGGCCTTGCCCGCGCCGGGTATGACCATCTCGGCCGACTTGTACAGGTCGCCGTAGGCGTGGCGGCCGATCATGATCGGCTTCTTCCAGCTGCGCACGGCCGGGGAAATGTTCTTCACGGTGATGGGCTTGCGGAACACCGTGCCGTCCAGATAGCTGCGTATCTGGCCGTTGGGAGAGGGCCAGGCCTTCTTGAGGCTGTATTCCTTCACGCGGTCGCCGTCCGGCGTGATGGTGGCGCACTTCACGCCCACGCCGTACTGCTTTATGGCGGCGGCGGCTTCGACGGTTATCTTGTCGTCGGTCTCGTCGCGCTTTTTAACGCCCAGGTCGAAATATTTCAGGTCCACATCCAGGTAAGGCAGCACCAGCTTTTCCTTTATCATGGCCCAGATAATCCGGGTCATTTCGTCGCCGTCCATCTCCACCAGCGGGGTCTTAACTTTTATTTTTGCCATGGTCTTTTGGTCTCCTGGTTTATTTTAGGTTCTTTTTATTTGGATATTGTGTAGTTGAGCAGCCCGCCCGCAAGCACTATGTCGCGCTGGCGCTGGGAAAGCTCGTATTTGCACTCGAACTGCCTGCCGGTCTTTTCGCTCTTGAGCAGCACCGGGCGTCCCGCCTTTATGGCCTCGGCGAAGTCGTGGCAGACAAGCGTGTCGTCCTGCTGAATGGCCTCGTAGTCAGCCGCGTTGGAGAACACCAGCGGCACTATGCCGAAGTTCACAAGGTTGGCCGAATGGATGCGCTCAAACGACTTCGCAAGCACGGCCTTTATGCCCAGATACATGGGGCACATGGCGGCGTGTTCGCGGCTGGAGCCCTGCCCGTAAGACTCTCCGGCCACTATGATGCTCTGTCCGCCGTTTTTCTTGTGCTCAAGCGCGCGCTTGGAGAACGACGGGTCCACCACTTCAAACACGAACTCGGCGTACTTTGGCACGTTGGAGCGGTATTTCAGGCGTGCGCCTGCCGGCATGATATGGTCGGTGGTTATCTTGTCCCCCACCTTAATCATCACGCTGGCCTTAAGCTCGGGCGCCGTCCTGGTATTCTTGGGAGGCTCGCCGATGTTGGGGCCGCGCATGACTTCCACCGAATCGGAACCGGCCTTGGGGAAGATGAACATCGAATCGTCTATTATGAATTCCTTGGGCTCGCGCACCTTGGGATAGGGCATGCCCAGCTTGCGCGGATCGGTCAGCTTGCCGGTGAGGACGGCGGCGGCCGCTACTTCGGGGCTTGCCAGGTAAACCTGGGCGTCCTTGGTGCCGCTGCGGGCCTCGAAATTGCGGTTTGAGGTGCGCACCGACACTCCGGCGCTGTTGGGCGAGTAGCTGTTGCCTATGCAGAAGCCGCAGGCGCTTTCCATGATTCTGGCTCCGGCGGAGACCAGATTGTAGAACGCGCCCTTCTTAACCAGCATCTGGGTGACCTGGCGCGAGCCGGTGGCTATGCCCAGGCTGACTTCGGGGTTAACCGTCTTGCCCTTGAGTATCTCGCTGACCGTCATCATATCCTTATAGGAAGAATTGGTGCAGGAGCCTATGCAAACCTGGTTGACCTTCAGCCCTTCCACTTCGGACACTTTTTTTACATTGCCCGGGCTGTGCGGGGCGGCAACCATGGGTTCCAGCGTGGAAAGGTCCAGTTCTATGACGCGGTCGTATTTCGCGCCGGCGTCGGCCTTGAGCTCCACCCAGTCATTTCCGCGGCCCTGCGCCGCCAGAAACTTCTGCGTGACTTTGTCGGACGGGAATATGGAGGTTGTGACGCCCATCTCGGCGCCCATGTTGGTGATGGTGGCGCGTTCCGGGACGGTCAGGTTTTTAACGCCGGGGCCGCCGTATTCGAGTATGACGCCCACGTTGCCCTTGGTGGTGAGCAGTTCCAGCATCTTCAGCACCACGTCCTTCGCCGACACCCATTCCTGGAGCTTGCCCTTGAGCTTCACCAGATACACCTTGGGCGCGGTCAGATAGAAAAGGCCGCCGCCCATGGCAACGGCGACGTCAAGACCGCCAGCGCCTATGGCTATCTGACCTATGCCGCCGCCGGTGGGGGTATGGCTGTCGCTGCCGACAAGTGTGGTTCCCGGTTTTCCGAAGCGCTCCAGATGCACTTGGTGGCAAATGCCGTTGCCTGCGCGGGAATACACTATGCCGTTTTTGGCGGCGACAGTCTGGAGATAGCGGTGGTCGTCGGCGTTTTCGAAGCCGACCTGCACCGTGTTGTGGTCCACGTATGAAACCGAGATGTCAGTCTTTACGCCGGAGAGCCCCAGCGCCTCAAATTGAAGATACGCCATGGTGCCCGTGGCGTCCTGGGTGAGAGTCTGGTCCATGCGGATGCCGATTTCGCGGCCTACGACATACTCCCCTTCCTTTAGATGAGCCTGCAGCACTTTTTCCACTATATTCTGTGCCATCTGTTTTTGTGCTCCTGTTTTTCTTATGTAAGCATCGCCGCGCATTACGCGGCTGAAAACGATTCTGAAATATAATCTCAAGCCCGGCATTGATGAAAATCAACAGCCTATATGATTTTGCTCAATATGCCCAAAAATGCCCGACTTGGCGCGCGCGGCATATGATTTGGACGCTTGACATTTAAAGACGCCAAGATTTAAATTTTTATTAGCGGCGCCCCATTGCCGCAAATCCCCAGGAGGCCATAATGCCCGAAATACAGGTTAACGACAACCGCTGCAAGGGCTGCAAGTTCTGCACGACGGTCTGCCCGAAAAAGTGCATAGAGATGTCGCCGACCTTCAGCGCGACAGGATACTACCCGGCCCGGCTTGCCAAGAAAGACTGCTGCATAGGTTGCGGCATGTGCGCCATGATATGCCCGGACCTGGCCATCACGGTTTATAAATAGGAACAGGAGCTTATATGTCCGATAAAATTCTGATGAAAGGCAATGAAGCGCTGGCCGAGGGCGCGTTGCGCGCAGGCTGCCGCTTTTTCGCGGGCTACCCGATAACCCCGCAGAACGAGGTGCCGGAATACATGTCCTGGCGCCTGCCGCAGGTAAAGGGCGCTTTCGTGCAGGCCGAGTCCGAGACCGCGGCCATAAACATGATTTACGGCGCTGCCGCAACCGGGGTCAGGACCATGACCTCCTCCTCCAGCCCGGGCATCAGCCTCAAGCAGGAAGGGATTTCCTACTGCGCCGGAGCCGACCTGCCCATATTTTTCGCCAACGTTGTGCGCGGCGGACCCGGCCTTGGCAACATAACCGGCGCGCAGGGCGACTACTTCCAGTCCACGCGAGGCGGCGGACACGGCGACTACCGCGTCTTCGTGCTGGCCCCCTACTCCGTGCAGGAAATGGCCGCGCTGCCCGCGAAATGCTACGAGCTCGCGGAAAAATACCGCATGCCCGCCATGATTCTGGCCGACGGCCTGCTGGGCCAGATGCTGGAGCCGGTGGACTTCAACTTCCCCCAGTGCCCCGACGACAAGCTTCCCAATCCCGGCTGGGCGCTGGGAGCCAACAACAACAGGGCCAAGCGCGTGGTCTGCTCCTACGACCTGGACGAAGGCCGCCTCGAAACGATGACGCTTGAGCGCGCAAAGCGCTACAAGAAGGCGCAGGACAGCGAAGTGCTTTACGACACCCGCATGATAGAGGACGCGGAAGTGGTGCTGGTGGCTTACGGCACGGCCGCCCGCGCCGCCATGTCGGCCATAAAAATAGCACGGTCCAAGGGCATAAAGGCGGGCCTGTTCCGCCCCATAACCCTGTGGCCCTTCCCCACCAAGGAAATAGCCAAGCTGGCCGACAAAGCCAAGGCATTCATGTCCGTGGAAATGAGCCTGGGTCAGATGGTGACCGACGTCCGCCTGGCCGTGAACGGCAAGAAGCCGGTTTTCCTGCACGCCCGCCCTTCCGGCGGCATGCCGCTGGCCGAGGATATAGCCGTGGCGGCGGAATCCGCCCTGAAAGGGAAAGGACCCGGACTCTACGGGGACTTTGAGCCTCTCAACTAAAGGAGCCACTATGCTTCAAACCAATTCCAAAACCGCCGTTAACAAAAGACCGGAAAGCCTGCTGGACGTCAAGATGCACTACTGCCCCGGCTGCGGGCACGGCATCGTGCACCGCCTGGTGGCCGAAGTGATGGACGACCTGGACATCCGCAAGCGCACCATAGGCGTCGCGCCGGTAGGCTGCGCCGTGTTCTCGGACCACTACTTCAACTGCGACATGATACAGGGCCCGCACGGGCGCGGCCCGGCCATAGCCACCGGCCTGAAACGCGCCAAGCCCGAATGCATGGTGTTCTCGTATCAGGGCGACGGCGACCTGGCTTCCATCGGCATGGCCGAAATAACCCATGCCGCTGCCCGCTCGGAGAACATAACCGTCATATTCATCAACAACACCATATACGGCATGACAGGCGGGCAGATGGCCCCCACCACGCTGGTGGGGCAGAAAGCCACCACCTGCGTTTACGGCAGGGACCCCAAGGTCAACGGCTACCCGATACGCGTTTCCGAACTGCTGGCCCAGTTGGAAGGCGCCCGCTACTTGGAACGCACGGCCATCAACACGCCCCAGAACATAATGAAGACCAAGAAAGCCATAACCAAGGCCTTCAAGAACCAGATAGACGGCGTGGGCTTCAGCCTTGTGGAAGTGCTGTCCACCTGCCCTACCAACTGGGGGATGGACCCCGTGGCCTCGATGCAGTTCCTGGCCACCGACATGATGAAACACTATCCCTTGGGCGTCTACAAGGACGTCAACGGAGGCAAATAACATGTACCAGGGAATAAAAATCTCAGGTTTCGGCGGCCAGGGCGTGGTATCCGCCGGAGTTCTGCTGGCGAACGCCGGCATGCTGGAAGGACTCAACGTCAGCCTCTTCCCGGCCTACGGCGCGGAGATGCGCGGCGGCACGGCCAACTGCTCGGTGGTGATTTCCTCAGACGAGGTTGCCTCGCCCATCGTGTCCAGGCCCGACACCGTCATCGTGATGAACGAGCCGTCGCTGGCGCGCTGGGAAAATGAGATAGTGCCCGGCGGCATGATGATAATCAACTCCTCGCTGGTGAACTCAAAACCCACCAGAAAGGACATTAAAGTCGTGTACACCCCCTGCAACCAGCTGGCGCAGGAGCTGGGTTCGCTGAAGATGGCCAATGCCGTTGTGCTGGGCGCTTTCGCAAAGCACACCGGGGCGATATCCACGGAAGCCCTCATAAAGGCGCTGCCCAAGGTCTACAAGAAAGCCAAACCCGAAATGCTGGAGCTTAACGCGAAAGCGATCAAGAAAGGGTTTGACCATAAATAATCATTACGGCAAACAGCGAAAAGGGCCGGCGACGGCCCTTTTTGCTGTGCCGGCAACGGAGAACTGAACATGCTTTACGAAACCGAAACAAGGCTGCGCTTCCTCGAAAACGTGGGCATCGCCATGATGGGCGCGGCCAGAACAGCCCCAAAGGGCAAGGGACGCGACACTCTTGAGATTTCCATGCTGTCCGGCAAGGAGCTTGAAGGCGTCGCGGCGGAAATGAAGAAAATAGCCGCCGAGAAGAACATGCCGGGTTTTGAACGCGATGCAGGCAACGTGCTGGCTTCGTCGTTTGTGGTGCTGATAGGCACCGCCATCAAGCCTGCGGGCCTGGCCCAGTGCAGCATGTGCGGCTTCGCCAACTGCGGCGAAAAACCAGCGCAGGTGCCCTGCCAGATAAACACCGCCGACCTTGGCATAGCCATAGGTTCGGCCGTGGCCGCGGCTGCCGACAACAGGGCGGACTGCCGCGTCATGTACACCATAGGGCAGGCGGCCTTGCGAATGAAGCTCTTCGGCCCCTCCATTGCGGTGGCGTTCGGCATACCGTTGAGCTGCACTTCAAAAAGCCCGTTTTTTGACAGATAAAGGGCCGCAATCCTCCAATACAAAACGGCTCCCGGCGCAAACCGGGGGCCGTTTTTCAATTTGCTATACTTTTAATAGCGGCGAAAAGCCGTTATTTCAATAGATAAAGGTGCGGTAATGAAAATTCATTCATTCAATGTGATGCCCAACCTGCCGGAAAATCTCAAGCCTCTGGCCGAGCTGGCCCAAAATATGTGGTTTACCTGGAACTGGGAAGCCATAATGATGCTGGTCAGCATGGACGAAGACCTGTGGCATCGCTCCCACAGAAACCCCAAATGGATGATAAGCAACATCCCGCACTCTCGGCTTGAGGAACTCAGCCGGAACCAGGAGTTCGTGAACTGGCTCAACAAGGTATACGGCCAGTTCAAAAGCTACCAGGCCCATCAGCAGACCTGGTACAACTCCCAAAGGCCGGCCGAGGAAAGCGATTTCATCACCGCGTATTTTTCAATGGAGTTCGGCATCGGCGAAGGCCTGCCCATGTATTCCGGCGGCCTGGGCATGCTTTCCGGCGACCATATCAAGTCCTCCAGCGACCTGGGTATGCCGCTTGTAGGCGTGGGACTGTTCTACCAGAAAGGCTACATACAGCAGACGCTTAACCGCGACGGCTGGCAGACCGAACGCTACCCGGACAACGACTGGGCCAACATGCCCGTCGAGATGATAAACGATTCAAACGGCAACCCGCTAACCGTGGAAGTGCCGCTTTGCAACGAATCCATTAAAGTGGGAATCTGGCGCGTGCCGGTGGGCCGCACCTCCCTGTACCTGCTGGACACCAACCTGCCCGAAAATCCCCCCCACCACCGCCTGGTCACGGAACAGCTCTACGGCGGCGACCGCGACACCCGCATCCGCCAGGAAGTAGTGCTGGGCATTGGCGGCGTGAAGGCCCTGAAGGCCATGGGCATAAAGCCCACCGTCTACCATATAAACGAAGGGCATTCGGCTTTCCTGCTGCTTGAGCGCATACGCGAAGTCATGCAGGCGCGCCACATGTCATTTGAGCAGGCACGAGAAGCGGTCTGGTGCTCCTCGATATTCACCACCCACACCCCTGTCATAGCCGGCAACGAGCATTTCGACCCGGAACTGGTGCGCAAATATCTTGAGCCTTACTGCGGCGAACTGGGCATAACCTGGAACGACCTGCTTGCCATAGGCAAGGAAAAAGAGGACTCGGCCACGTTCTGCATGACGGTGCTGGCGCTGCGCCTGGCGGCTTACCTCAACGGCGTGTCGCAGCTGCACGGCGAGGTTTCGCGCGACATGTGGCGCACTGTCTGGCCCGACCTGCCGTTTGAGGAGATACCGATTAAAAGCATCACCAACGGCGTCCACACCTCCTCCTGGATAAGCCACGAGCACCACGGCCTTTACCAGAAATACATGGGCAACGGGAACTCTGATGCCGGCTGGGACCCCTGCACGCTGCGCTGGGAAAACATGGCCAACATCCCGGACCAGGAACTCTGGGACACCCATATGGCCCGCAAGCAGAAGCTTATAAAGCTGACCCGGGAGCGCCTGAAGAAACAGCACATGCGCCTGGGCTCCGACGTCACGGTGCTGGAAGACATTGAAACGCTGTTTGACCCCAACATACTTACCATAGGATTTGCGCGACGCTTCGCCACCTACAAGCGCGCCAACCTGATATTCAAGGACCTGGACCGCCTGTCCGCCATACTCAACCACGCCAACAGGCCCATACAGCTCCTATTCGCGGGAAAGGCCCATCAGGCCGACACCGCCGGCAAGGAACTGGTGAAATACATAGCGGGCCTGATGTCCGACAAGCGCTTCAAGCACCGCCTGGTGTTCCTTGAAGACTACAACATGAATGTGGCGCGCTACCTGGTTCAGGGCGTGGATGTCTGGCTCAACAACCCGATGAGGCCCATGGAGGCCTCGGGCACCAGCGGCATGAAGGCCTCCATAAACGGCGTGCTCAACATGTCCGTGCTGGACGGCTGGTGGGTGGAGGCCTGCGAGCAGGAAGTCGGCTGGTCCATAGGCGGCACCGAATATAACGACGCCGCGGAACGCGACTATGTCGAGTCAGAGGCCATCTACAACCTGCTGGAGAAGGAAATAGCCCCCCTCTATTACGACAGGGACAACCACGGCCTGCCGCGCGGCTGGCTGGGAATGATGAAGAAATCCGTTGCCAGGATAACCCCGGTGTTCAACACGCACCGCATGGTGCGGGAATACTACCAGCGCATGTACCAGCCGGCCCACAAGTTCGGCAAGCTGCTCCTGTCGGACGGAAACGCCGCGTCAGTCTCGCAGTGGCGCAAGCGCATACAGGACAACTGGCCCGCGACACGGGTGAGCATGAATTCCCAGCGCGTGGAAAAGCTGGTGCTGTCTGGCCGCAACGTTGTGGTGCACGCGAAAGTCTGGCTTGGGGACCTGCGGCCGGAGGAAGTAGCCGTGCAGCTCTACATCGGCAAGCCCGACCCCAAGGGTGCGCTCTCCAACGGCGAAACCGTGGACATGCACCATGAAAAGCGCGAAGGCGACACGCACGTCTACCGCGGCGAAATTCCGGCCACCGTAAACGGCAGGCAGGACTTCGCCATACGCATCATCCCCAAAAACAAGGATATTCCGCACCCGTTCACGCCGTCGTTCGTGAAGTGGGAGGAGTAAGCTTCCGTATCAGGCGGCTGGCCTTAAACGGCCAGCCGCTTTTTTTATGAACGTAGTGCTGCTTAACCCGGAAATACCCTTCAACACAGGCAACATTGGCCGCACCTGCGTGGCCACGGGCTCGATGCTGCATCTGGTCGGGAAGCTGGGCTTCAAAATAGAGGAAAAGGAGATACGGCGCTCGGGGCTGGACTACTGGCCTAAGCTTTCTTACAGGCGCTACGCCGATTTTCATTCGTTCCTGGACTGCCTGCCCAAAGACGCCAACCTGATATTTTTCTCCACCAAAGGGCTGAAGAATTTCCGCAATGCCCCGTATACGAAGGACTGCTACCTGATTTTCGGGCAGGAATCGTCCGGCTTCCCGTACGAGATACACCGGCGCTTTGCCGACAGCATTTACCAGATACCCATACCCGGGGACGTGCGCTCGCTGAACCTGTCGGCGTCAGCGGCGGTGGCTGTCTACGAGGCCGCCAGGGTAGCGGGACTTTTTTAATTACAGGTTTTCCAGCTTGGTCTGGAAATCGGCCGCGGAATCCGGCCTGCGAAGCGGCTCCGACGACAGGGTGTCGTCGAAGAAGCGGTCTATCGACGGGGGCAGGGTGGGTACCATCTTGGACGCGGGCTTGGCATGCGGGTCCAGCCCGGAGGTATCCGGCACCACCCCGGTGACGGCCCTGTAGAAACAGACGCCAAGCGCGTACAAATCGGACTTCTCGGTGTACCTCCCAGTCAGCGCCTCCGGCGCTATGTAGCTTATCCACCGGTTGTTGTCGCGGTCTATGACCGAGCCTATGCCCACGTTGATCAGGCGGGCTATGCCTTCCTGGTTTATCTGTATGTCCGTGGGACGCAGCACGCCGTAGATGACTTTCTTGGAATGCAGGTACTCCAGCGCGCGCAGTATGTCCATGCACATTTTTCGCCCTTCGGAGAAGGACATGATGAAAGGCTCCTTGGAAAGCTTCTCCTCCAGGTTGATGCCGCCCACATAGTCCGTTATTACGTAGAAATTCTCCTTGGACTCCAGTATCTCATAGGTCAGGCCTATGTTCGGATGGTTCAGGGACAGCAGCCTGTTCTTCTCTTTAAGAAGGCTGCGCTTGCGGTCGCGCGGCAGTTCGCTCATGAACTTGTTTATGACTATGGGGCACTCCGAGGCCAGGTCTATGCCTTTGAAGACGGTGCCGCCCGGGTCGTGATACAGCAGTTCCTCGGACTTGTAGCGCCCCGCCACAAGAGGTTCTGTAACCGGGTCCGGCGGTGCCTCGTCGCCCTCTATTTCCTCAAACTCGTCGTCGCTCTTTTTCCTGGCGCCGGAATACACTGCCACGCTTATAAAAAAAACCAGGAGCACCACTCCAAGCGCGGGAAGCATGTCCGAAAAACGTTTCCTGAATGTTTTCTTGAAATTTTTACGCGAACTTTTCAGGTTCTGCATCAGAGTGGGCTGGAAATCGGGGGCGGCGTCTTCATATTCGGCATAGGCATTCTCGAAAAGCTTGCCGAACTGCTCTGAATTGACCTCCGCCGCCTTCTCCAAATCTTCAAGCATGGCCCTGTAGTGCCCCAGGCGCTCCGAAGCGCGCACCGCCACCATAAGCAGTTCCGTGTTTTCAGGGTTCAGGTTAAGCCCTGCCACGGTGGCGCTGTAAGCTTTCTCGTCCTGCCCAAGCTTGAACAGCGACCATGCCGCCATCTCGTAGGCATGCAGGTCTTTCTGTATGCGGAGAGAAGACTCCGCGTCGCGCAGTGAATCGGTGTAACGCTTGAGGCCGTAGTTGGCGTCGGAACGCATCAGCATGGCCTTTGGGCTTTTGGGATTTTTCGCCAGCGCGGCGTTGGCGGCGAAAAGAAGCTGCTCGTAACCCGGATAAACCACTCCGTCCGCCAGCAGGGGA
>JAAYTX010000112.1 GCA_012523635.1 Elusimicrobiota bacterium | reverse complement strand
CGTGGAAAATGGAGGAATTCCTGAAGCAGTTCCGCGGACGCACCGACATGCTTGACTATGCCGCCCGCAACGGCATAGAGGTGAAAGCCGACAGGGACAAGCCCTACAGCGAAGATGAAAACCTCCTGCACATCAGCCATGAGGCAGGCATACTGGAAGACCCCATGGGCGAGCCCGACGAAAGCGTGTTCTCCCGCACCGTATCGCCGATGAACGCGCCCGACAGGCCGGAACGCCTGGCCATACAGTTCAAAAACGGCGTGCCGGTGAAGGTCAAAAACCTTACCGACGGAGCAACGCGCACCGGCGCGCTGGCCCTGTTCACCTATCTCAATGAAGCCGGCGGAAGAAACGGCATAGGGCGCGTGGACATGGTAGAAAACCGCTTTGTGGGAATCAAATCTCGCGGGGTCTACGAAACCCCGGCCGGCACCATACTGCTGGCGGCGCACCGGGACATAGAAGGCATGGCCATGGACCGCGAAGTCATGCGCCTGCGCGACCAGTTCTCGGACAAATTCGCCGAACTGGCGTACAACGGCTTCTGGTTCAGCCCGGAAATGGATTTTCTGTGCGCCGCCATAGACAAAAGCCAGGAATATATCGACGGCACTGTCTATCTTACGCTTTACAAGGGCAACGTCATAATAACAGGAAGGAAAAGCCCCCGCTCCCTCTACAATGAAAAACTTTCCAGCATGGAACTGGCCGGAGGCTTCAACCAGAAGGACTCGGAAGGCTTCATCAAAATCCATGCGGTGCGTCTGAGCGCGCACAACGCCATAGTGGGAAGGCGCCGCAAATGAAGCTTTGGCGCAAGGGCGGCAAAAAGCTGGCTCCGGCCATAGAACGCTTCACCGTGGGCAACGATTACCTGCTGGACCAGAAACTCCTGCCCTACGACTGCGACGCCAGCCTCGCGCACGCCGCAATGCTGAAAAAAACCGGCATACTGTCGGCCTCGGAACTGGCATTGATTGAACGCTGTCTAAAACGCGTCAAAAAGCTTTCTGCCGAGGGTAAATTCCGCATCCGCCCTTCAGACGAGGACTGCCACACAGCCATAGAAAATTATCTGGCGAGGCGCTGCGGCAAGGCCGGCCTTAAAATACATACCGGACGCTCCAGAAACGACCAGGTTCTCACAGCTCTGCGCCTGTACGAAAAGGATGAGCTGAAGAGTCTTGCCGCGCGGCTGACGCAATTCAAAACGACAATCGCCCGCTTGGCCAAAAGCGGTAAAGGCCTTAAAATGCCCGGCTATACCCATACCCGGCGAGCCATGCCGACAACCTGGGACACATGGCTGAGCGCCTTCTCAGCAGCGGCCGACGACAATATCATACTCCTCACCTGCATACGCGGCCTTCTGGACAAGTCCCCTCTGGGGACTGCGGCCGGATTCGGGCTGCCGTCCGGCATAGACAACGACCGCGCCATGACCGCCCGCCTGATGGGTTTCGCGGGACTGATTGAAAATCCAGTCTGCGCCCAGCTCGGACGCGGGAAGCTGGAGGCGTCAGTGCTTCACCTGTGTTCGCAGATTATGCTGGATTTAAGCAGGCTTTCCGCAGACATAATACTGTTCAGCACACCAGAGTTCGGCCTGCTGAAGCTAGGACCGGAAATCTGCACCGGCAGTTCGATAATGCCGCAGAAAAGAAACCCGGACGTGTTTGAACTCCTGCGCGCGAAATACGCCGTTGTGCTGGCTGAAGAATTCAAAGTCAAGGCAATCTGCGGCGGACTCCCATCCGGCTATAACCGAGACCTTCAGCTTACCAAGGAACCGCTGATGTCCGGGCTTCAGGCGACGCAGGACAGCCTGGAAGCGGCGTGCGCCGCCCTTGGCGGAGTACAGCCCGACAGTGAAGGCTGCGCCAAAGCCCTGACCGCCGAACTTTACTCCGCGGAAGCGGCGCTGAAAATGGCGAAAGCAGGAATACCGTTCCGCGCGGCCTACCGAAAAGCCTCCAAAAAATTCCCCGCACGCTGAACTGAATCCTTGCACGGCGACGGCGTCTAAGCTAAAATTACGCCATGAGCAAATACATTCTCGCCTTACTGCTGCTGTGCCCCGCCGCATCGTATGCGGCCGGAGATAAGACCCCCGGCTTCGACCCTAAAGCCCTGGACAGGCAGATGGACCCCTTCTCCGATTTCTACCGCTTCGCCTGCGGCGGCTGGCTGGACGCCAACCCCGTCCCGGCCGACCAGTCAAGCTGGGGCCGCTTCCGCGAACTGGCGGAACGCAACCGCCAGACGCTCAGAAACATACTGGAAACGGCCTCCGCGGACAACCCGGGCCGCAACGCGCTCGACAGGCAGATAGGCGATTTTTACGCCGCCTGCATGGACGAAACCGGGATAGATAAGCGCGGCACCCAGCCGCTGGTGGAAACGCTCAACCGCATTGATTCCATGACTGACGCCAAGCAGCTTCCGGGAGAGCTGGCGAAACTTTTCTCCTCCGGAGAGCAGCTGCTGTTCGGCTTCGGCCCGGGCCAGGATTTCAAGGACACCACAAAGATGATAGGACAACTGGACCAGGGCGGCCTGGGCCTGCCCGAACGGGACTACTATCTGAAAACCGACCAGCAGTCCGAACTTCTGCGCAGGCAGTATGCAGACCATATAGCCGCCACCTTCGCCCTGCTGGGCTACGACGCACAAAAATCCTCCGACGCCGCGCAGGACATACTCGCTTTTGAAACGGAACTGGCAAAAGCATCTCAGGACATGGTATCGCGGCGCGTGCCGGAGAACCTGGACCACAAAATGTCCATTCCCGACCTGGCCAAGCTTGCCCCCGCCATCGACTGGAAGGACTTCTTCAGGCAGATAGGCGCGCCCAAGATGAAGGAAGTGAACGTTATTTCGCCGGACTTCTTCAAGCGCGTGTCGGAACTGCTGAAAGCCACCCCGCTGCAAACCTGGAAGCGCTACCTGACCTGGCACTACGTGGATTCACGCGCGAACCTGCTGCCAAAGGCCTTCGTGGACGAGAATTTCGCGTTCTACGGCAAGACCCTCTCCGGGGCCAAGGAACTGCGCCCCCGCTGGAAACGCTGCACCGACATGGTTAACGGCGCGCTGGGCGAAGCGCTGGGACAGCGCTACGTGGAGCAGACTTTCGGCGGCAACGCCAAAACCCGCGTGCTTGACATGGTGCACGACCTGGAAGCCGCGCTGGGCAAGGACATAGCCGCCATAGACTGGATGACCCCCGACACCCGCAAACGGGCGCAGGAAAAACTGGCCGCGATAGAGAACAAAATAGGCTATCCGGACAAATGGCGCGACTATTCCCCGGTGCGGATAAGCCGCGCCGACGCCATGGGCAACGCCGAGAACGCGCAGATATTCGAACAGCGCCGCCAGTTCGCGCAGATAGGCAAGCCGGTGGACCGCCAGGAATGGCACATGACCCCGCCCACAGTCAACGCCTACTACGACCCGCAGATGAACAACATCAACTTCCCTGCCGGCATACTCCAGCCGCCGTTCTTCGACAACGACATGGACGACGCAGTGAACTTTGGCGGCATAGGCGCGGTCATAGGCCACGAGCTGACCCACGGGTTTGACGACCAGGGCCGCAAATACGACGCCAAGGGCAACCTCAACGACTGGTGGACCCCGCAGGACGCCTCCGAATACGACAAACGCAGCGCCTGCCTGGTAAATCAGTACGGCAATTACCGCGCCGATACCGACACCACGCTCAACGGCAAGCTCACGCTTGGCGAAAACACCGCCGACAACGGCGGCCTGCGCCTGGCGCTTATGGCGCTGGACTCCAAGGAGCAGGCGGCCCCGACGCCCAAGCGCGACGGCTTCACCCCGCGCCAGCGCCTTTTCCTGGCCTGGGGCCAGATATGGTGCACTAACTACACGCCGCAGGCCGCCCGTCTGCAGGCGCTGACGGACCCGCACTCCCTGGCTAAATACCGCGTAAACGGCGTGCTGGTGAACATGCCGGAATTCGCAGACGCTTTCTCCTGCCAGAAAAGCCAGCCCATGATAAGCGAAAGTCCATGCAGGGTCTGGTAAACCGAAGTTTGACAAGAAAAACCCCCGGCACTTGCCGGGGGTTTTTTATTGAGATGGAATATTCAGGGACGCAGGCGGTAGATATTGAACGAATCGTCTGACAGGCCCAAGGAGACCCTCCCGTCGGGGGACTCATAGCGCTTCATAGCCGCGCAATTGCCGGCAAGCCCTTCAAAACCGAAAGAACAGGTAATATCCTCGACAAACACTGCGCAACCGCCGCCGAGCACCGCTTTGCGCACTTCCGCGTCCCTGATGAAAACATCGGCCTCCACAACGGTGAAAAAGTTTACCGAATTAACGACTATAGCCGAATTCGCCACCACGACGCAGTTTTGGGGAACAAGGTCCTTCAGGCCGCGCAGTAAAAGCGTCTCATGCACGTGGCGCTGGCTGTTTAACGGATATTTTCGGTAATAAGGGACAAAAGACGCGCACAGAAACAGCGCCAAAGCTATCCGCCACAATTTAAAAGAAGGTTCCGCGTTCCATACCCGCGCCGAGGATACGGCGTATGCCGCCAAAGAACATATAAAAGGATAAAAAAGCAGGAACAGCTTGGTTTTAGGGAAGGCCGCCAAAGTACTGCCGTACGAGGCCAGCCACGACGAAAAATAGAACAGGTAGAGCAATGCGCAGCATAGTAAGGCAAAAATCGCCTCGGCACGGGAGCGGCGCCACAAGAGCCACAGGCCTGCCGCAGCGGCCAGCGACAGGAAAGCCGGATGCATGGCCCAGCCCAGCAGTTGCGGACCCCAATGGAACGTATTATGCCACAGGTTTTGAAGGCTGAAATTACCCCCGCCGAGAACGCCTGAGGATTCCCTTGCCAGCCAGTCCGTAGAAGACTGGAAGCGGGCAAAAATCAGCCAGTCTGCCAAGTTAAGGAGAGCGGCCGCGCCGCAGGCCTTAAGGAAGCCCGCGCGCCATGAGCGGAATGAAACCCCGGAAAACATATGCATGGCGGCGGCAAACGCCAGCACAAACATGAAATTTTCGGGGCGCACCTGTGAAGCCATCCCCCAGCAAAGCATGGCAAGCCACAACAGCGGCCTGTCCGGCTGATTTTCAGCCGAACGAAGCGAAAGAACCAGCCCCAGCAGAATGAAAAAAACGGAAGCGCTGATTGTCTCGGCGCTGGAGGCCCATACAACACGCTGCGGCAGCAGCGCCCACAGCACGCAGGCCAACATGGCGGCCCAATCATCACGCAGAAGGCGTCGCGCCAAAAAGAAAATAAGCGGAATGCTGAGCGCGGAAAAAAGCAGCGAAAGGGCTATGGCGGCAAAATTATCGAAACCGAAAACCGCGAATACCGGGGCTATAAGACCAGGCCAGCCTATGGCTTTAGAGAAGCCTGCCGCCCTGCCGTGCAGAATGAGGTTTTTGGCCGCTTCCATGTACCAGAACTCATCAACATAGATGAGGTGCTGGAAGGCGGAATGCAACAGAATAGCGGCGAAGACAAGCGCCGCAAGCGCAACAGCGGTCTTTCGCGGCACCGCAAAAAGAGCATATAACCGGTTCCGGCAGCGCAGCAACAGCCAGAAGAAGACCGCGGCATTCAACGCGAATGAGAGCGACGCAGAATACTCAAGAAAAATTCCCATTAAAAAGCAGTATATCTTTCGTGACGGGTGCAGGCCAAGGCAAAAAAAAGCCGCCGCATGCTGCGCGGCGGCTTTTCGAATCTAGGGATGCGTCAGTTCGCGCCGTCCTGAGCGTCTCCGGTGCACTTCGCGGTGGGAACGTTAGAGTAGAGCTTATTGAACTCTTCCACGAATGGCTTGACGTAGTTCTCATCGGTCAAAAACACCTGGTGCTCGCAGCTGGACCATTCGCCGGTCATAGTCCAGTTGTAGGAACCGACCGACAACAGGGTGTTGTCAAATATCGCGAACTTGTGGTGGAAGCGGGCCTGTTCGCCGCCGGACTCCCCGCGGCCCGTAACTATGCGGTATTTCAGCTTGGAGGCCTTTATTTTGGCAATCTGGCTGAACTGGTTGCTGGGGCAGTTCTGGCCCTTGTCCAGCAACAGGCGAACTTGAACGCCCCTGGCCGCCGCAGACGACAAATGGTCTATGAACTCACCATTGGTGAAGGAGAACATAGCCACATCTATGGAAGACTGGGCGGAGTCGATAGCCTTCATTATCCACCAGGCCGTCCCGCCTTTGGGAGAGAAAGTGCATGTAGGCAGCGACAGGCCGTTGAAATCGGTTCTGCCGACGCTCTTGACCTTGGGCATGTCGTCCTTGGGAAGGGCTGGAAGCGGATCAGTAGTGCCATAGGCAAACGCGGTGGAAACGCTCCAGAGTTGGTTGTAATAATCCTGGAAAGTCTTCAGGACGTTCTTGTCGGCAAGAAACAGGACGTTCTCATAATTGGTATCGTTGGAGTCCGTCCAGTTCATTGAACCGGTGTAAAGGATTTTCTTGTCAAATATGGCTATCTTGGTATGCAACGTGCCGTATTTGCCCCAGCCGCTCATCGTTTTGACGGTAACGCCGGCTTTCTGAAGCTTGGCGGCGATATCGCTGTCGGCCTGATACCCCTTATCTTCGGGAGCTTCCTTATTAGGAATAAGATGCTTGTGGTCCAGTATCATCCGGACTTTCACGCCGCGGTTGGCGGCGCTAACCAGGGCATCCACCACGTCTGCGCGGGTCAGATGATATATGGAGATATCAAGCGAGGATTCCGTGGCGTTTATCGCGTTTATCAGCGATTTGAGATTGGTACCGTTCTCGGAGAAGGAAGTATACGGGATACCCTCCGCGACGTCTCTCTGCGCTTCCAGAGTGGGAACGGGGATCTTGCCGGAATACTGGGCAGGCATCTCCACCGCATTGGCGAAACCAAGCCAGGACACCGTCACAGCCGCACAAAGGAGTGCGCGCATCAGGCCCCGCAGGCTCTTCAAGTTCACTTTTATCATCACAGGCTCCCTAGTCTGATACGAATAACTAATACTATCTTACACTTGAGGATAGTACAAGCGTAAATAGCGTGCCAGTGTCAAAGGTCCCAGTAAAACATAGGACTTTAGACCTATAAAACGCTTTTTTGCACAAAAAAACGCTGTTTTAAGCGCGTTACGAAAGTACGCATGGCCGACATTGCAAAAATCGGTTTAATATATTTAAATGGTGGGGCAGTAACAATAATTCCGGAGGGCATAAATGCAGAAACCCACTCAAAAAACAAAATGTCCCAACTTTTCGTCCGGCCCGTGCGCCAAAAGGCCAGGCTGGACAGTGCAGGCGCTGGCCAACGCCCTGGTCGGGCGCTCGCACCGTTCCAAGGAAGGCAAAGCCCGCCTTAACGAAGTTTCGGAGCGGATGAAGCGCGTGCTCGGCCTGCCGGCCGACTACCGCATAGGCGTGGTGGCCGGCTCCGACACCGGGGCCGTCGAAGCCGCGATGTGGACCATGCTCGGCTCCAGGCCGGTGGACATGTTCGGCTGGGAATCATTCGGCAAAGGCTGGATGACCGACGCCGTGAAGCAGCTGAAGCTGCCCAAGGTCAACGAATACAAGGCCGACTACGGCAAGCTGCCAGACCTTAAGAAGGCGAACCCCGCCCACGACATAATCTTCACCTGGAACGGCACAACTTCCGGCGTGAAAGTGCCGAACCTGGACTGGATAAGCCCCAACCGCGAAGGCATCACAATTTGTGACGCCACCAGCGGCGTGTTCGCCATGGAGATGGATTACTCCAAGCTGGACGTAATCACCTTCTCCTGGCAGAAAGTGCTGGGCGGAGAAGCTGCGCACGGCGTGATAATACTCTCCCCCCGCGCGGTGAAGCGCATGGAAGAGAACGAGCCGAAAGTGTCCTGGCCGCTTCCCAAAATATTCCGCATCGCCTCCGAAGGCAAGCTCAAGCCCGGCGAACTGGAATACAGCACCATCAACACCCCCTCCATGCTCTGCGTGGAAGACGCAATAGATGCCCTGAAATGGGCCGAATCCATCGGCGGGCTGAAAGGGCTGGTGCAACGCTCCAACGCTAATCTGGCCGCGCTTGAAAAATGGGTTGAGAAGGCCGGCTGGATAGACTTCCTCGCCGAAAGCAAGGAAATCCGCTCCAACACCTCGGTCTGCTTCAAGATAACCGCCGACTGGTTCAAAAACCTGCCCGACGAAGAGAAGGCCAAGGCCGCCAAAAAAATCACCTCCCTGCTGGACAAGGAAGGCGTGGCCTACGACATCAACTCCTACGCCAAGGCCCCGGTGGGCATACGCATCTGGTGCGGCGCCACCGTGGAGGCTTCCGACGTGGAAATTCTTACCAAGTGGCTGGACTGGGCCCACGCCGAAGTGTCAGCCTCTTACGCCAAGGAGGCCGCGAAATGAAGAAAGTTCTCATAGCCGACAAGGCAGACTCCGTCTGCGAAAAGGTGCTGAAGGAAAAAGGGCTGGAGCCGGTGGTCAAGACCGGCATGAAGCCCGAGGAGCTCAAAGCCTGCATAGCCGACTTCGACGCGATAATAGTGCGCTCGGCCACCACGCTGACGCCAGACCTCATCAAAGCGGCCGCCAAGCTCAAGGCAGTGGCCCGCGCCGGATCGGGCGTGGACAACATAGACGTCCCCTCCTGCAATGAAAAGAAAGTGCTGGTGATGAACACCCCTTTCGGGAACACGGTGTCCACCGCCGAACACGCCATTGCCATGATGATGGCGCTGGCGCGCCTTATCCCGCAGGCCTGCGCGTCCACGCACGCCGGCAAATGGGAGAAGAACAAGTTCATGGGCGTGGAAGTCACGGGCAAGACCCTGGGCGTCGTGGGCTGCGGCAAAATCGGCTCGGTTGTTGCCGACAGGGCCAAGGGCCTGCGCATGAACGTCATAGTGTTCGACCCCATGCTAACCCCCGCAAAGGCCAAGGAAATGGGCGTGGAGCTGGTATCGCTTGACGAGCTGTACAAGCGCGCCGACTTCATCACCTATCACGTGGCCCTCAGCGACAAGACCAAGGGCATGATAAACAAGGACTCGATAGCCAAGATGAAGAAGGGCATGCGCCTGATAAACTGCGCGCGCGGCGCCATCATGGTCGAGGCCGACATCAAGGCCGCCCTGGAAAGCGGGCACATCGCGGGCCTGGCCTGCGACGTTTACGCCAAGGAACCAGCCACAGAGCACATCTTCTTCGGCATGCCCACAGTGGTTGCGACGCCGCACATAGCCGCCTCCACCAAGGACGCCCAGATCATAGTGGCGCGGCAGGCCGCCGAGCAGATTGCCGACTACCTGCTCAACGGCGTGAAGACAAACGCCGTCAACGGCGACAAGATATAAGGAAGAAAACGCGGACCGGGTTTCCGCTTGCGGAAGCCCGGTCCCGTTTTTAAGACAAAGCGAGGAAACCATGGCAAAACTTCCGCTGTTCACCCCAATCTACGGCATACGCCCCGCACCGGGCCGAGCGCAGGACGTGATAGCCCCCCCTTACGACGTGCTGGACTCAAAAGAAGCCCGCGAACTTGCCAAAGGCAAGCCGCTGAGCTTCCTGCACGTGTCCAAAGCCGAGATAGACCTGCCTGAGGGCACCGACGTCTACGCCCCGGCCGTCTATAAAAAAGCCGCCGAAAATTTCGACAAGATGCTGAAGGACGGAGTGCTGATACGCGAAAAGAAGCCCTGCTTCTATGTCTACCGCCTGCAGATGGGCGCGCATGTGCAGACCGGCCTTGCCGTCGGCGCCTGCATAGACGACTACGACACCAACCGCATCCGCAAGCACGAGTTCACCCGCCCCGTCAAAGAAGACGACCGCGTGAACCAGATACTGCACGTGAAAGCGCAGACCGGCCCGGGACTCATCGCATACAAGCAGGTTCCCGAGGTGGACGCCATTATAAAGCGCAAGACGCAGGAGAAGCCTGAATTCTCCGCGGAAGGAATCGGCGGTGTAATCCATACAGTATGGGTGCTGGACAATCCGGCGGATATCAGGACCATCTCTGAATCCTTTGAAAAGCAGAACGCGGTTTACATAGCAGACGGGCACCATCGCTCGGCCGCCGCTTCGCGGGTGAAGAAGCAGATGGTTAAAGAACGCGGGGCAGCCCACAAGGGTGACGAACCCTACAACTGCTACCTGGCTGTCGCTTTCCCGGTGAACGAGATGAAAATCTGGGACTACAACCGCGTGGTAAAGGACCTGAACGGCCTGTCTCCGGAGGACTTCCTGGCGAAGCTTAAGCAAAACTTTACCGTGACCCCGAGCGCCAAGCAGGCTAAGCCCGCGTCAAGGCGTGAATTCGGGCTTTACCTTGGCGG
>JAAYTX010000111.1 GCA_012523635.1 Elusimicrobiota bacterium | reverse complement strand
CTTTCATTTGCTATCCCCCGCCTGTGCGGACAGCGCGGCGGCCATGGCTTTCAGGGCTTTAAGCGCCCCGGCATCCGTTTCTGCGCCGTATTTCCTGGTGAAATGGTCGTCTATATCGCGGCCTAGGGGATAATAGGAAACCACCAGGAACGCCGCGCCCTGCGCCTGAGGGTTCTGCTCCAGCCATCTGGAAAAGTATCCGTGCCGCAGGTCCATTGTGACGGCCCCGCCCCCGCGCATGGTTTTAAGGCAGTTCACGGTCTTGTCGTAAGGGGACAGCACCCAGCCGTGCGGCGTCTGCGGCAGTCCGGGCAGTTGCGGCCCGAACCAGTCCTGGGCGTAGTTTTTCGAGTTGGGCAGGGGCTTGCCTTCCTCAGACACCAGTGTCGACGGCGCGGCCAGCCCGCCAAGCGGGAGGGTGTCTGAAAGGTCGGCGGCCTTGGACAGCGTGACGAAGCGGCGCGCGCCGCGCCTGAAAAGCGGGTCAAGGCGGGCCGGCGCGTCCTCGCCGAAGAACGGCCTTCCTATTACCGCCCGTCCCTTGGCTTCCTTGCCGGAACACAGGCGCAGGCCACCGTCATTCCCGGAGGCTATTTTTTTGCACGTCCAGCCGCGCGCGGCAAAGGCTTCCCTGACCGGCGCGAAAAAATAAAGGATGACAAGGTCGTCCTGCGTAAAGGAAAGGTTTTCATACGCTGGCAGGAAGGTGTAGCCTTCGGGCGCTTTGGGGCCCTGCGGGTAGCGTGGTTTTTCGGAGGCCGGTTTCGCCGCCTGCGCGCAGAAAACCGCTGGCGCGGACGACAGCGCCGCCGCCAGGAGTATCGCACCAGAAACCGCCGCCTGCCTGATGTGCTTCACGAAGCTATTATAGACGCTGGCGCCTTGCCGCGCAACCCCGGCGGCGCACTGAAGCGGGAAGGGCCCATAAGAAAATTAGGCCCTATGGTCCTTGCGCCGCCTCCCGGCGGGCCGTATATATAAATAGCAGCACATTACTGTATGGGCGCATGGAGGATATGGTGAAACACATTTTCAGATTTCTGGCCGCCGCGATTGCGCTGTCCCTGCCGCTGTCCCCGCTGGGCGCGCGCGCGGAAAGTTCGCTGCCTTCATTAAAGGCCGCGGCTGTAAAACAGCCTGTCCTTGAATCCCGCGCCCCCGCCTCTTCCGGCCCCGGGGTCGAGTCGCTTAACCTGCCCCCTGTGATGTTCGCAGACGAGGGCGTGGTGGGCAACTCCATAGCCAAGGTGCTGGACGCCGCCCAGAGCACGCTTGACATAGCCATCTACTCATTTGACTACCGCTCGCTGCGCAACGCCATAACCGAGGCAGCCGAACGCGGCGTGCGCGTGCGCCTCATCATCAACGCGGGCACGGCTTACGAGGAAGGCAAGAAGCCCTCGGCCGATATAGAGGCCATGGAAAAGGCCGGAGTGCAGATACGCACGCTGCGCGGCGTGGCCAACTACTACAGGGGCATACAGCACAACAAGTTCATGATAGCCGACGGCAAAATAATGCAGAGCGGTTCTTTCAACTGGACCAAGTCGGCCGACACCAGCAGCTCCGAAAATGTCCTTTTCATTAGCGACCCTGCCACCATAAAGGCCTTCAGCGGCTATTTCCGCTTCATGTGGGCGCAGGCGCACGCCATAGGCAAGGACGTGTCCGAATACGCGCCGCCGCCGGCAGACGAGGAGCTTGTCTCCCCACTGGCGGATGCCTCTATCGAATTCAACGGCGAGGCTTTCCCGGCCGCCTCCTTCTCCCCGCTGGGAAAGACTGGCGAAACGCTGGCCAGGGCGGTCAACTCCGCTTCCAAGAGCATAGACGTGGCTGTTTTTTCGCTGAACCTTTACACGCTGGTGGACGGCCTGATAGCCGCCAGAAAGCGCGGCGCCAAGGTGCGCATAGTGTCTGACTACATGCAGGCGGTGGGCAAGTCGCAGATAGACGGCACGCTGAAGCTGCTTGAGGCGGGCATAGACATGCGCATAAACGACGGTCCCTCCGAGGCCGCCAACGAAGGCAACATGCACCACAAGTTCGCCGTGTTTGACGGCGCGCTGGTGGAAACCGGCTCCTACAACTGGACGCACGGGGCCGAAACGCGCAACTTCGACAGCCTGGTTTTCAGCGCCGCGCCCGAAGTGGTGGAGGCTTTCCAGGGCGAGTTCGAGAAGCTGTTCGCCGCCTCCACCAAGCTGAAGGCTTCGCTGATACGCGAAAAGATAAAGGAACGCGAGGAGAAGGCCGCCGCAAAAGCCGAAGCCAAATAAGTTTCAAGCCGTTTCGCAGGATTTGAAAAGCCGCCCCGCAAAGGGCGGCTTTTTCATCGCCTCGCATCCTTTCTTCTGGTGTCACTGGTCGCTTTTCAAACGACTTTAAGGTAGCTGTCTGCTTTTCCTCTGGTGTCACTGCGAGGCCGGTCTTCTCAACGACTTAAATGTATCGGGCCACTTTTCTAAACAGCTTTAAAGGTAGCGCGGCACTTCCTCGCGTTAGCGCTCAATCGCTCTTCCTCGTCTTAACTCGGTCGGGCACTCTTCCAACTGCTTGTGGAAGCGCCACTTCCTCGTCTTAACTCGGTCGGAGCGAAGCGATGAAGCAATCTATGAATCAGTATGGGTTCGTCGGTTCGCACGGCGGGGCAAAATATAACCGCCCGCCGCGGGAGCGACGGGCGGCCGGCGGAGAGTGCCGGATGAGATTCTCTTATTCCTGTCCCGGCGGCGGAGACGTATGTTCGCCGTCCTCTCCCTCGGGCATGCCTACGTGTTCGCCTTCCTCTTCGGGCGGCGGTCCCATCTCCTCGCCATTCTGACCCTGCGGGGGTTCCATCTGGTCCCCGCCTTCACCCTGAGGCGGCCCCATCCTGCGGCCGTCTTCCCCAGGAGGCGGGCCCATGCGTCTGCCAGAACTTTCGGTGTTGTCAGCCGAGGCTGTCGCGCTTTTCTTCTTTACGCTTTTGGCCGCTTTCACCGCCGCCGCGCAGCCTGTTGAAAGGTCGGTGGCGTAGCCTTCCAGGCAGGATTTCAGCGCGCGCGGCTTGGATCCGGCGCAGTATTCCTTTATTTCGGCGGCGCAGGCCGTTTTAAGCCCGGCCTTGCGCCTGGCCTTCATCTTTTCCATGGCCGCCGTGCAGGAGGCCGAGAGCTTGCTTTTGTTCTCTTCCATGCACTTGGGCATTTCCTTGCGGCTCAAGCCGGAGCAATAGGTCTCCATGTCGGTTGAGCAGGCGGCCATAGGCCCGCCGCCGCGTTGCCCGCCGCCCTGGGCTTGCGCAAGGGCCGCCCCAGGGGCCAGCAACAGCGCCGCGGCCAGAATCGTCTTCATTTTTTCTCCTTTGCTTCCTTCGAGGCCGATGTTTCAGGAACCTGCTTGCGGCAGGAATCGCACTCGGCATCGTCGTTCATGTCCTCAGCTCCCGGCGGTGGCATCATCTCGCCAGGTTCGCCGCCGTCCGGGGGCGCGGGAGGCGTCATCCCCTCGCCGCCGCGGCAGTTTTTGCCCTGTCCGTCCATACCGGGGCAGCCTTCATGCCCGCCATGCCTGCCTTCCATCCCCCGGCGGCCTTCAGGGCCCATGCCGGGTCCGTCATGCCCGCGCATCCCCATCATCCCGCCGCCCTTTTTCATGTCCCTGCCTATCATTTCATGGAATTTGGCTGCCTGTTCAGGCGTCAGCACCTTGCGGATATACATCATGCCGTCGAACATGGTGTCGGCCATCCTGGCGGTGAGTTCCTTGATGTCCTTGTGCATCTTTTTCAGGTCGGACTCGTTGCCCGTCTTGCCAAGGGCTTCTCCGAAGGCCTTGCGCTTCTCGCGCAGTTCCTTGGCGAGGGTTTTCATCTTTTCGCCGTTTTCCTTGCGGTTCTTCTCAAGCTTGTCGTATTGGTCCTGGGTGAGGCCCACTTTTTCCTTCATCATCTCGAATGAAGGAGGGCGCGGCCCTTTCATGGAATCGCCTTCCCCGCTTCCCGGCTGAGCATTGGCCGCCGGCACAAGGCACAGGCTGAGCGCCGCCAGCACAGACAGTCTGGTCATCATTTTCATTGCTTCCGCTCCTTTGCTGCTTCCGTATCGTCCTGCATTAGGTACTGCTGATAGGCGTCGTACAGGGCCGGGCTGTCGCCGTAGGAATAGGGCTCCTGGTCTTCCTGCTGGTCTGCCGCCAGAGACTGGTACACGGCGCTGGCGCTGTACTGTGCATATTCGCCCGGCTCGTCCCCCGGTCTGCCGAGGCTCAAGACGAAAACCGCCAGTACAGCGGCCAGGCCGCCCCCCAGCGCGAGTTTGCGCGCCGGATGCCCGGCAAAAAAAGCGCTGACGGCGTCAATAAAGGAAAACAGCGGCTGCCTGCTGGCTTGCGCGCGCACGCGCGCCATTACGGCGGCTGTGAATTCGTCGCCTGCGGGGCGGGCAAGCTGCGCGGAAGCGGCTTTGGAAACGGCATCCATTTCAGCCAGTTCGGCGCGGCACCCGGGGCAGGCGGCGCAGTGGGCGGCAACCTCGGCGGCCTGCGCCGTTTCCAGCGTGCCGTCGCGGTAGTCCCATAGCAGTTCCTGTATCTGTTCGTGCGTCATTTCATGTTCCCCGTTGCGCCCTGCATCTCGTTAGACAGGTTTTGCGGCAAAAAGTGTCGCGCATTTTCCATAAGCGTTTTTCTGGCGCGGCGCAGGCGGGCCTTCACCGAGTCCACCGTGCAGTCCATCGCGGCGGCTATCTCCTCATAGCTCAGGTTCTGCGTTTCGCGCAACGCTATCACGGTGCGGTAGTCTGGCGGCAGGGAATCCAGCAGGTCGGCCAGGCCCCTGTGGTTCAGCCCCTGTTCCTGCGGCGGCGCGGCTATGAAATCTCCTTTTGCCTCCACCAGTTCGTCAAGGGACTGGGTTTTAGACGCCCCGCGCTGGTGGAGCAGGTCCAGGCAGCGGCGGCGGGCTATAGTGCACAGCCAGGTGGAGAAGGCGGACTCGCGGCGGAAAGCGGAAAGTTTTGCGTAGGCTTTCAGGAAAGCTTCCTGCGCGGCGTCCTCGGCTTCCGGGGTGTTGCCTAGATAGGACACGCACACTGCCATTACCAGGCCTTTGTTCGCCCTTACCAGGATGGCAAAAGCTTCCGTGTCGCCGGCTAGCACCGCGTCTACGGCAGTAAGCTGGTCAGAAGGAAGCATCATTTCCTCATTAGACGGAAACAGCGGCTGAAAGTGTCGCTGACGCTACTGGGCCTTCGGGTCGGAGGAGGAAACCGCGCAGCGGAAACCCGTAAGCGGGCCCGAGTGCGACTGCGGCATTTCCACGCGGGCCGAAGAGCGGGTGGTGGCAAGCATGGTGCCGTAGTCCGAGCAGCCGCGCAGCACTATGCTGTCCCCCTTGTCCGGGCCCTGCGGGTCGCGCTTGGGCGAGACCGAATAGTAATCAAAGCCGTAGCGGTCCGACACGAATTCCCCGGCGTTGCCAATCATGTCGTAAAGGCCGAACTGGTTGGGCTTTTTAAGGCCTGCCGGGTGGGTGTCGCTGCCGGAATAGGCCGTATGCCAGGCGTAGTCCGGCAAAAGCTGTATGTCGTCCCCGAAATGCCAGCGCGTGGGCATGCCGCCGCGCGCGGCTTTCTCCCATTCCGCCTCAGTTGGGAGTCGCCTTCCTTCCCATTGGCAGTAGGCCTGCGCGCCGTAGCGCGTTATATTTGCGGCCGGGTGCTTGGCGCGGTCCTGCGCGGGTTCCCATTTGCCGGAGGCGTTTTTAAGGCACGGTCCGGCCCGGTTTCCGTCCAGATTTTTTTCGCGGAAGAACAGGTGTCCCTGCGCGTCTGAGTATGTCCCCCGGGCGCTGAGGAATTTGCAGAATTGTTCCGCGGTAACTTCGTATTTATCTATGTAATAGGAGGACAGATAGACTTCATGGTAGGGCCATTCGTGGTCCTTGGCGTCGTGGTCCTGGTCAGGCGCGCCCATGAAGAACGGGCCCGCCGGAATAAGCACCATGTCGCTCAACTGTTTTGATTTGGCCTGCTGTGTCGCCGCGCCGGCGTGCGCCGGCTGGGATTGGAAAGACAGCAGAAACGCCGAGAAAACCGCTGAAAATAGCATAATCCCGCTCTCCTTGATACCGCTTCGGGTGCTTGAAACAGTATAGCAGGTAAAAGCCCTTTTTACCCGTCCCAGTGTGCTATGATTATTGTGATATACGTGGTGCATCGGGGGTAGTCACGAAGTCAGGCGGCGCAAAAGAATTGTGGTATGCTATAGCTGCAGGTGCGGCCTTGTCCGCTGCCTTGCAGTTTATCCGCTATGGTTCGGCTAGCCCGGATTATTGGATTGCGCTGCTTCCTCTTGTCGCGCTTGGTTTTTTCATATCCGCATTATTCCCATGGTCCGGCGCCTCCAGGATGGAGGCTTTCACTCTTCATATCACTTTCTGGCCGGTCTATGCGTTGTGCCTGCTTCTATTGCTAAGTCGGCGCCCCTACCAGCTGGATGGTCTTTTATTTGGCCTGTATTTTTTTGCGTTTTACTCTTTTGGAACACATTTAGCTTCCGGGCCAGGGAAGTTGAAACGTCTTGGCGCTGCGCTTGGCATCATAGCCGGGTTGATTCTTTTTCTACATTTATTGGATGTCGGCTTTAAAGGAAATTCGTGGGCCGCATGGTTATGTTTTATGGCATTGCCGTCTGCTCTTGGCTTCGCGGGCTATTATCTGGCGGGATTGTTTATTGGCAGCGGGTTCTATTCCAGCTTCAATGCATGGTTGTTCGGCGGTCAACATATTATGGACGCTACTTCTTCTCCAGTGCCGAATGCCGGATGCTTAAGTATGAATTCTACGCTTGTCAGAGGACTATTTAAGCACCTATCCATTGGGGCCGTGCTGTTGATGTCCGACATGTTTTTTGGCGACGGTCCTGCTTTGACTGGGCTTGGAGCGCTGATAGTTTTGCTGTGGTGGACTTGCTCATTATTGCGGCAATCGGCGCTGCGGGTTCTTAAGAAACAGCCGCTGCCAACCATCTGGCCGGGGTTGATACTTGTGTGTATTTACTTTTTTTATGCGTCGAGCATGGCATTGATTTCCAACTGGAAACTTCATGCCAGTGATATCCTTGGGGAGCGGTTGGCCACGGCCTGCGAAGCCTATAAAGCAAAACATGGCGGATATCCCGATACATTGGAACAGCTAGTGCCGGATTTTATTTCCGCGCTCCCCGCCCCGGTTTTGTCTCCGTTGCCGGATTATTTTGTATATGATTCCGGAAAGAAGGGTTCCGGGGCGAGAATTTTCTATGTGCCGCACTTATTCGGGTACAGAACCTACAGTTTCAATGATAAAAAATGGCGTTCCATGGATTAGGACGCGTCGTAATGAACTAGAATGCTTCCACCATTCAACCTGACGCAGTACGTTATGGAACTGCTTCGTCCCTGGAAGCTTGTTTCCTTTTCCATGGCCTTGGGCTATTACATCTGGGGCGCTGTGCGCTACCAGTGCCCCACCTGGGACATTCCCGTCTCAATAATAATGAGCGTGCTGACTTATGTTTTTGCGCCGTGGACGGTAGACTCCATCTACTATCTTTTTCTGCGTCGTCCGCGCCGCTGGGGTTTTGGGCTGCTGCTCTGCCTTGCAATCATCTATGTTTGCGCTTCCGGTTCATACGAACTTTATAACCTGTGGAATCTGGGGTATTGGCCTCCCCCCACCTACTGGGTCAATCTGTACTATTCCTCGCTCATGTTTTTTGCCGCTGGGATGCTGTGGCGCTTTCAGGGTTCGCTGAAAATGCTCTGGGACGCGATAATTTCCGGTTCGCGCGTACCTTGAATGGCCACTCTGCGCCAATTTGCAAAATTATAGATTGCTTCGGCTACACTACAGCCTCGCACTGACACCAAGTATTTTTGTCACTGCGAGGGCGGGTTTTTCCGATCGAAGCAGTTTATGAATTTTGGAATTATAGAATCATATACCGCCATGACCGCTACGCGGCCTGGCGATGACACCCCATGCTTGTCACTGCGAGGAGGCTGCCGGTCTTTTTATATTGCAGCCGACGCGGCAGTCTATGAACTTTTAAATCATAGGCCGCCGCGTTCGTTGCACCCGCCCGCGGTGACACGTTAATTTGCGCTGCCCGGCGCGTTCCTCACCAGGCGGGCATTAACCCTTGTCCCATGCGTGGCGGGCGGCAGTGTCCAGCGTCCAGCACAAGCCGGAAGAGTCCATCTTCTCGCCGAAGCCGCACAGCCATTGCGCCGCCGGGCGCAGTTCCCCCCTGAACGCCGCAAGCAGCGAAGCCGCCGCGCGCAGGTTGCGCTCCAGGTTCTGCCCGTCCCAGCCCGAACCCGGCTTTATCCCCCTGAAGGTCTTGTAGCACGACACCAGTTTCAGCCGTTTGGCTGCCTCACCGAGGTGCGCGGCGGGCCCGCGCTGTTGCTGTTGCGCGCTTTGCGCGCCGGAAACTGCGTTTCCCCCCATGCTTTTATTGCGAATGTCAGAAGCGTTGTGGTCTGGCTGGTCAGGTACGGTTGGGGCATTCCCGCAGGCAATGCCTGAAGCGGTGCTTGCGGCATTGCCCGAAGCATTGCCGCAAGCATCGGGCGGCGTTGCGGACGGCGCGGGGTTGCCGGTTGTTTCCGCATCGTTTTGACGCAGGCCTTTGGGAATGTCCCCCCAGCGTTTTTGCGCGGCGGCCTTGGCCCGCTTGCGGAAGGCGGCTATGTGGCCCTGTTCCTCCAGCCACTGCGGCACGCTGAACGCGCCGTCCGCTTCCTGCCGGATAAAGCCGGTTTCCAGCAGGGCCGAGGCGGCTTTGCCTGCTTCGCCGCGCCAGTTGCAGGCGCTTTCCAACTCCTTGGCCGAATAGCCCCGCAGGACGCCGTCCTCGGCGTGGTAGCGCGCGCAGTGGCACCACAGTTCCAATGGCAGCAGTTCCGCGCCCGGGCCCAGCTTGGCTCGCAGGCGCAGCGTGCGCGGGTGCCGCAGGAAGTCTATGTCCAGGTTAAGGCAGGTCATGTCTGTTCTCCTGAGAGGCGTTTACATATTGCCGCGTTTGGTGACGCGATTATAGAATCATAGACCGCCACGACCGCTACGCGGTCTCGCGGTGACACCCCATGCTTGTCACTGCGAGGAGGCTGCCGGTCTTTTTATATTGCAGCCGACGCGGCAGTCTATGAACTTTTAAATTATAGACCGCCACGACCGCTACGCGGTCTCGCGGTGACACATGGGTGGCGATTGCTCGCGGTGGCACTTTGTGTCAGATTGCTGCGTCGCGCATAGCGCTTCTCGCAATGGCAATGCGCGTCACCCGGCCACAATCCGCTTGCGGCGGCGTTCCGGTTTCGGGGCGCATTCGGCGGCGAAAGGGCAGCGCCCGCACACTTTGGCGTGATAGGCCATGCGCGGCGGAAGCGGCCCGCCCTTCAGCGCCGCGTTGACGCAAGCCGTCATCTCCCGCAGGGAGGCAAGCTCCTCCTCGTCCCGAGGCACCGTGAGCAGTTTCCACCCGCCCAGGCAGTCGCTCAGCAGCAACAGCAGGGCGTTTGTGTTGAAGGCCTGTATGCACGCCTGCGCCTGCCGGTAATACGTGCAGTAGAAATGGTGTTTTTTCAGGTCACGCCACGAGTTGACTGCGGCATAGGCCAGAGGGTGCAGGCTTTTTACGGCAAGCGGCACCTCGGCCCTGCGGCGCGGGTGAAGCGGGTGGCGCAGTTTCGCGTCCAGCCGTCCGGCTATGCCGTAGCGGTTGTAGGCTTCCTGCGGGAAGGGTATGTGCGCGGCGGTAAGCTCAAAGCCCAGCTCCAGCAGTTCGGCCAGGGCCAGCGCCTTTTCGCGCCTTCCTTTTACAAGTCGGGCGGCCTGCTCGCCTGAGAGCCTGGGCTGGCGGTGCCAGTCGCGCAGGGCGTAGTAGGCCTGCCGGGAACAGCGGGCCAGGCGGCTGGCCGTAAGCCCCGTGGCGGGCGACGGCGCGCGGTGCGGCTCAAGCGCCGTTTCCCTGCGGGCCTGTATTTCGCGGGCCAGCCTGTCGCAGGCGGCGCGCACTTTGCTTGATTGTGTCGTGGTAAGCATGGCGGTCGTGTCCTTCCTTAAAGTCTTTTATTGTTCCAGCGCGGCAAGCGCGGCTTTGGCGCGGGCCGCCGGTTCCGGCGAGGCGGTGTCGGGCGCGGGCACTCGCTCGCGCACCACGCGGTCGCAGGCGTGCAGGAGCTCCATGTCGCCGTAAAGGTTTTCCAGCTCAAGTCCGGGGCCGTCTTTGCGGCGCAGTTTAGGCAGGGCGCGGGCCAGTTCGGACTCGGCGGAGGCGCGGAAGGCGGCGGTGCGGCGCGCTTTATCCTCAAACTTTATGCCTGTGCCCCAAAAACCGCCCTGTTCGCGGCTTTCGCGGGAAAGCAGGTTAAGCCCGCCCTGCCACCACACCGGCTCGGTTGAAAAGGTTTTGCCCTCCAGCGTCCTGCGCCAGAGGTGTTTTTCCCGGCGGTGCAGGCGCTCCAGCGCGTCAGGGCTAAGGCGCTTTAGCAGCAGCCAGCGCGCGTCTAAGTAATCCATTGCTTCCCCCTAATGTTCAAAAATACCTCAAATTTGATACAATCTAACCAGTATCCGGCCACGGACTTCCGCGAAGCTGGGAGCTGTCTGGAGCCCGCGGCCGGGATACCGGCTTGATTTCCGTCGGACGCCGGTTTTTGCCAGTCCCGAGTGGAAAATCAAATTTGATAAGAACTTATCAAATTGTATCAACAGAGCCGGATTTTGTCAAGCCGTATTTTTCGGCTGACGGAGGCGCGTTATATGACTTTCGGACAGAAACTGAAGCTGCTGCTTAAACAGCGGCACATGACGCAGGTGGAGCTTTCCAAGCACCTGGGCCTGCGCGACTCAAGCGCCGTCACCAACTGGATAAAGGACCGCTACCACCCCTCTTACGACAACATGGAGCGCATCTCGCAGGTGCTGGAAAAGCCGGTTACCTATTTCGCCGAGCCCGACGACGAGCTGGACGATACGCAGCTGAAGGGAGTGCAGAACCTGAACGAACTGCTGCGCGCCACGCTGCCAGCCCCCCGCGTGGTGCCGGTGGGCGTGCTGGGCACCGTGTCGGCCGAGAATTTCCACCTGGCGGTCGAAAACACCCCCGACGAGTATCTGCCGGTGCTGGTGGAAGGCTCGGGCGCTAAAAAGATTTTCGCGCTGAAGATAAAAGGCTCGTGCATGGAGCCCAGCGCCCACGACGGCGACTATGCCGTGGTGGAGGAAGCCGACTATGTGGACGACGGCAAACTGGCCGTGCTGCGCTACAACGGCGGCTTCACGCTCAAGCGCGTGTTCCGCCGCGACGGCTTTGTGGAGCTTAAGCCCGACAACCCGAAGTTCAAGTCGCTGAAGATAGCTTCCGACGACCTGAAAGTGGTCGGGCAGGTGAAGCTGTTCTGCCGCAAACCCTAGAACTCCAAGGCTTTGACGAAAACGCCCCCTTCCGGGGGCGTTTTTGTTTTGGTAATCCCAGATAACAAACGTGTTATTGCGGAGCCCCGGGTATCGCCGCGCGGCTGAGTGTCGCCGGGAGGCGGAATCATCGTGTCATTGCGAAGGTGGCGTCAGCGGCACTCTGACACAAAGTGTCACCGCGAGGATTCGTGATGCATTTCCCGCGTGTCATCACGAGACCGCGTAGCGGTCGTGGCGATCTATGATTTCTAATTCATAGACTGCCGCGTCGGCTGCAGTATAAAAAGACCGGCAGCCTCCTCGCAGTGACAAACATGGTATCCCATCGCGAGCAATAGTTGTCCATGTGTCACCGCGAGTGAGCGAAGCGAGCGCGGCGGTCTATGATTGCGCAACTGGCGCGAACTGCACATGCTTGCGGATTCATAGACTGCTTCGTCGCAAATCTAACATGCTCGCGACCGAGCGCTAACGCGAGGAGGAGCGACTGAGCGCTAACGCGAAGAAGTGCCGCTACCTTTAAAGCTGTTTAGAAAAGTGGCCCGCTTCCATAGATAGTTTGAAAAGCGGCCAGTGACAGCAGCAGGAGGGCAAATAAAAAAGCCGGGCATAAAGCCCGGCTTTCCTTATGCGTTATGAAGTATTAGCGCCCGCTGTGCGTCTTAAGGAAGCGCTTGGCTTCCTCGGAGACTACTCGGGAACTTGATTCCGCTGCGGCGCGCACTACCGCCATCCCGGCGGAGTTTCCGCGCTTCACCGCGTTCTCGGCCTGGCGCAGGGCCATCATCGAGGGGTAAGAAAGGGTAAGCTCTATGCCTATGTCGCGATGGTCGTTGGGCAGGTCTTCGGCGGAGTCGCAGGAGCGCAGGCCCTGGCAGGGCGGCTCGGCGGCGGTTTCGGAGAGAAAGTCCCAGTCGGCTTTGGTGCGCGGGTCGCGGCCCAGCAGATAGACTATTGTGCCGCGCTGGTTGTGCTGTTCCCGGGGCAGGGCGGCGTACTTGCTTTCAAGCGCTCGCTTTTCCTCCTGCGTCATGTCGTTGAACGCGGTGTCCAGCCGCGGGTCGTTGTCGTTGCCGGAGGCGAGAATCTGGTTCAGAATGTCCAGCTTGGCCTGCAGCGGCGCGGCAGCGGGCTGCGGCGCGGAAAGCTTCGGCGCCGTAAGCTGGTGTTCCGGGGCGGCGTAGATTTGTTTCTGTGGCTGCGCCGCTCCCTGCTGTTGCGGCTGCGCCGCCTGCGTGGAGGCGGCGGCGTCCTGCGCCGGGACCACGGCCTGCGGCGCCTGCGTAGACACCGCCACCTGCTGCGCGGCCGGGGCCGCCTGTTCCCCGGCGGCGCGTTTCTGCTGGGCTATCTGCGTCAGCCTGGCCGCCCACAGCAGACAGATGGCGGCTATCAGCGCTATAAGAAGCTTGCGTGTCCTTGTCATTCTACCCTTACGCCCCGGCAGGTGCCGGACGGCGCTTTCCCCCTTCCCTTAAAATGCGCGCCCCGGGACTTTGGCTTCTGTCCCGGGGCGTGTATGCAAAACAGCTCTACTGGTACAGGTCCGCTGTCATTTCCTGGCGGGCCTTGGGGTCTATGATGCGCTTGAACTGGTCGTCGGCGTAGATGCCGGCGTCGGCCTGCACCTTGCCGGTGCAGTTGGAGCAGAACTTCTCAATGTTCTTGAGCATGACCACCGAGGAGCCGTAGGCCCCGAAAGGAGTGCTGTCGCAGGCGGGTTCGCCGGCCAGCGAAGAACCGGTCCAGATGCTGTTCACCTCGTGCCCGTCTATGGTGTACGGGGTGGGGCAGGTGGCGTGCGGCCAGTTGCCGTTGCCGGATTCGGTGTGGCGGGCTTCATGGAACACCACCATCAGGCGCGCTATCTGCGGATGGTTGAAGTTCATGTAGTTTTTGGTTATCCACATTTTGGAACTGTCCATGAACGGAATCACGCAGGCGACGGCCATGCTGTTGGGGCCGCCGCAGGAGTTGAGGCCTATGGACTTCACGCGGGAGGTGAAATAGTTCATGTAGGTCTTGCCGTCGACCTGTCCGAAAATCTTGGAGTGGAACTTGGTGGCGCCGCTGCCCTGGAGGGTGGAGATGAAGTTCATGTCCTCGCCCATCTGGTTCTTCACTTCCTCGGGGATGTTGCTGTCCATGGGGACGCCGCGTGAAAGCTGGCTTGAGATGGGATGCTGGGTCAGCGCGGGCTGGACTATCTGTTCGCCGTCCGAATCGATGGTGTAGACCGTGGTCTTGATGCCTTTGGCGTCCGAGGACTGTTCCTGTGCCTGTGCCGCCGCGGCGGAAAACAGCAGCGCGGAAAGCAGCAGGTGCAGCGCGGTTTTCTTGTTCATCTTGTTTTTGCCTCTCTGTTTTTACAGCTATAAAACTTTACAGTACTATTAGATATCAATTGCGGCCCTTTGGCAAGGGTTCGGGGGCCCATTTCAGGCCTGGGCCTTAGGGCCTAGTCCTCGTTCCCGTCTTCCGCGGCTTCCTCAGGCAAGGGCTTGTATTTCAGTATGCCCGGCGGCAGCTTGCCTTCCTCCACCTGCTTGCGCCGCGCGTTGAATTCGCGCGAGGACTTCAGTATGTTCTCCTTCGCCGTTCTGGCCGCGGCCAGCTGGTCGCCGCTGAGGAAGTTGTAGTTGGAAATCTGGTAGAACAGGCGCTGCGGTTCGTCCCCCCCGCCCATCTGCACCGAGGCCGCGCACCACGCGTAGGCCGAGGCCACGCTTTGCGCCCCCATGGACTGCGAGGCCCAGTACATCAGGCACATGCGGTACTGGCAGAACGGGTCTCCGTCGCGGCCGCAGCGCTCGTAATAGCGTATGGCGCAGGGGTAATCCTTGGCGTTGTAGCAGGAGTTTGCCAGTTGGGTGAAGGCTTCGCGGTAGCCTGCGTTGCCTGCCGCCTCGTAGTAGCGCGCGGCGGTGGGCGCGTCCTGCTGCACGCCAAGGCCCTGTTCGTACATCTGGCCAAGCGCGAAAAGGCCCTGGGGGTCTCCGTTAATATCGCCGGCCTTGAAGTAATAGAGCGCCTTGTCGTAGTCCTGTTCCACGCCCAAGCCCTCTTTGTAAAGATATCCCAGCGCGGCCATGGCCTTGCCGTTTTTGCGCCCGGCCGCGCGCAGCAGCCATTTCACAGCCTGGTCCATGTCGGGCGCGGTGCCGTAGCCGTTTTTATAGGCCATGCCGCAGAAATATTCGGACAAGGCGTCGCCTTTCATCGCGGCTTTCACATACCAGCCAAGGGCGGCCGCGGGGTCGGGTTCGGTGCCGTAGAGGCCGTCGCGGCGGGCTTCGGCCAGCTGCGTCATGGCCGGGACGTAGCCTTCGTTGGCGGCGCGGGCCAGCCAGGAAAGGCCGTCCTGCTCGTTTTTGTCCAGTTCGCCGGGCAGGCCCTTGAAGCAGTAGCCGGCCATGTCCAGCAGTGCGGGCAGATAGTTTTTGGACGCGGCCGCGCGCGTGAAGGAGAGGGCGCTGTCGTAGTCGCCGCGGGCCAGCGATATTTTTCCGGCCGCGGTCAGCGCGGGCGGGTATCCCGCCGCCGTAAGAGTGCTTATGCGGGCGAGGGCCTGCGAGTATTTTTTCGCGCCGCTGTCGTCGAGCGCAACTGAAACGGCCTGGTCCCATCCCGGAACGGGCTTATAGTTGACGGGGAATGGCGCTTCGCCGGGCGCGGCTGAGGCAGCCGCCACGGCGCCTTTTGCGGCCTGCGAGGGCTGCCCTGCTGCGGAAGCCTGGTCCTCTACCACCGTAACGCCGCCGTAGGCGTCTTCGGTGGCGGTCTCGCCGGATGTTTCCGTGGAGGCCTCCTCCCGGTCAACTTCCTGCGCGTAATCTGAAAGGTCTGTGAGCTTTCCTTTTTTGCCTGCCGCTTTATTCCTGGCGGCGGTGTTTTTTGCCGGGGAGCGTTTTTTTGCGGCGGCCTTTTTGGGCGGCAGGGGTTTGCGCGCGGCTGCCGGGGCGGCGGTTTCCGGCTCCGGCGTTGCGGCCTGCGCCTGAGGCTCTGTTTCCACTGGCGCCGGTTCGGGGGTTGCGGCTTGGGCCGGGGCTGTTGCTGTTGTCCCGGCCGGAACTGCGGCTGGTGCCGCGGTTTGAGCGGTGGCGGCGGCAGGCGCTGTCTGTCCGGCGTCTTTGGCGGCCTTGCGGCGCAGCCAGTCGGCCCGTTTCTCGGCGGCGAGGCGGTTGGCCTCTTCTTTCTCTGCCTTGCGTTTGAGCCAGCCCGCGCGTTTTTCCGCGGCCAGGCGGTTGGCTTCCTCGCGTTCGGCCTTGCGCTTGAGCCAGGCGGCGCGTTTTTCAGCGGCGGTCTGCTCCGGAGCGGCCTGCGCGGCGGCTGATTGCGCGGAATCCGTCTGCGCCTGCGCGGGCGCGGCTGAAAGCAGCAGGGCCAGCAGGCAGGCGCAGGTCATGGCTGATAAGCCTGCGTGGCTATGTTTTCAGAGGCGTAGGACGCCTCCATGCGCACGTCGGGGTCAGGGTCTTTCTGCGCGGCGGCAAGCGGGTCCAGCGCGCGCTTTGCGCCAAGGCGGCCCAGCGCGGCGGCGGCGGCGGCGCGTACCTGCGCGTCGGAATCTGAGGCCATGGCTTTGATGAGCGGGTCCACGGCGGCGTCGCTTGAAGTGCGGCCCAGGCCCTTTGCAGCCCCGGCGCGGACGCGCGAGTCCGTATCCGCGGCAAGCACATAAAGCAGCGTGCGCAGGACAAGTTCCTGCCCGCGTCCGTGCAGCTTGCCTATCTTCACTTCAACCACTTCCACGGGCATGGGGTCCCAGTTCGGGTCCCAGAAAAACATCGGGTCGTCGGCCATGGTGTCCACGTACACGCGCTCGGCGGGGTTGGCGCAGCACATGCCAAGGGCGGCGGCGGCGGTTGCGCGCACTTCGGGTTCCTTGTCCAGCAGCACCATGTAGGCCAGCAGGCGGCCCGCCGCGTAGCCCTTCTCGTAGCCAAGGGCGTAGGCCACGGCCGCGCGCACTACGGGCGATTTGTCCTTTTCGGCGGCGGCCAGCGGCGCGAAGACGGCTTTGCCGTCCAGCAGGCGGCCAAGGGCTATGGCGCTGGCGGCGCGCATCTTTTCGTCGGAATCGGTTGCAAGGGCCTTGGAAAGCGTGGGCGCGGCCGTCTTGTTCTGGATGAGGCCAAGCGCTTCGGCGGCGGCGGCGCGCACTCTGGCGTCCGGGTCCGAGGCCGCAAGTTCGCACAGCGGTTTCACGGCCTTGTCGTGTTGCTGCGCCCCCAGCGACTGGCAGGCCTTGGCCCGCACCGGCGCGGAGGAATCGGAGAGCATGCCCAGCAGTTCGCGCACGGCCTTGCGCGAGGGCGGGTTGGCCAGCGAGGCTGCGCGGCCCACGCGGGCGGCCTCCACGCCCAGGTCCGCCGCCATCAGCGGCGCCGACAGCAGGCACAGGGCCAGCGCGGCAAAAATCGGTTTTTTCATAAGCTTTGAATCTCCCGTATATTGGAGTTTTCCTTAAATGGATTATATCTTTATTTGGCCGGGCCTTGGCGCGGAAATCGGGCGGGTAAAAAAACGCGGCCCCGTGAAGGGGCCGCATCGGCAAGTGTTCCGGCTGTGGCCGGATGGGGCTTTTTCAGCGCGTTGTCTGGCGGGCGCGGCCGTCGTCCTGATAGCGCAGTTCGCCGTCTTTTGACAGGCGCTCTATCAGCGGCTGCCGTATGCTGGTTCCGGTGTCTCGTATGTCGCGTCCGCGCAGGAAAGCCTGCCCGTAGCTGACGCCCGACAGCAGGTAGCTGTTCAGCGCCACGGTGTAGTACTTGTCTGGATCCAGGGGCTTGCCGTCCACGAAGGCGCGCACGGCCAGCAGCTTTCCTTCCTTGTCCAGGTCGTATTCCGCCTCCATGCCCGAGAACATCATGTGCTTGCGCCCGCTGAACGAGAAGTTGTCGCGCAGGGCGGACAGGACGTCCGCGCCCTTGAGTTCCTCAAGCATCATGGTGTTTTCGTATGGGATGGTGAGGTAGATGTCACGGCCGGTGAGCGTGCCGGCCGCAAGCTCGCGCCGGATGGAGGAGCTTTGCGCGAAAGCCAGGTCGGTGCCGTATTTGGCGCGGTAGACATCGGTCATCCACTGCGAGAAAAGCGCTTTTCCCAGCGTCTGGCGGTTTTCGGCCAGCCGGGTGTCAAGCTCCCCCCCCGCCATGGCGGTGAGGGCGCGGACTGCGGCCAGCACTTTCGGGTCCTGGCCGTAGCGGGCCGGGTCAGACGGCAGGACTTTCATCTTGGCGCCTTCGTATTTGCCGGATTTGTCGCCGAATTCAAGCGCGGCGCGCGTGAAGGTTTTAGCCAGTTCGCCGCTTTCGGCCACCCAGACGCCGCCTTCGCTGTAGCCTTCGGGCTGCTGCTTGTGCATATGCCCGCCGAACACCAGGGCCGGCTTGCCTTTCAGGGCGCGGGCCAGCGTGAGCAGGCCGCTGGAAGAGATGAAGGGGCCGTCTTCGCACTGGTCGGCGCTTTTGCCGGGGCAGTAGCGGTGTATGCCCATGTGGGCCAGCACCACATAAGCCTGCGCCCCGGCCTTTTTCATTTCGGGAATCACTTTAAGCACTTCGGGCGCGGGCTCGCGGATGTTGAGGTGTTCAAGCGGTTTGCTCAGGGTTTTTTCCACCAGCGGCTCAAGCACGCCGGTGACGCCTATCTTCACGCCGTTTGATTCCACTATCACCCACGGCTTCAGATAGGGCAGGCGTTTGCCGGTGTCGCGGTCGTAAATGTTGCAGTTCACCGCCGCAAACGGGGCCGAGGAGGCCAGCGCGCGGAAATTGTCTTCGCCGTAGTCGAACTCGTG
>JAAYTX010000110.1 GCA_012523635.1 Elusimicrobiota bacterium | reverse complement strand
GCTGAAGAAAAAAGAGCTCAGGAGGCTGCGGCTCATGCCGCCGCGTCTAAAACTGCCGTTCCGGCGCCCGGTTCGAAAGTTCTTTCCGAGGCCGAGATTGCTGAACTGGGAGGCATACCTGCGGCTGTCGAGCCCGCGCAAACCTCCAGCGTTGCGCCGGTCGTGCTCCCGGAAGCCCCAAGCAATGTTTATTCTGTCACGCTCGGTTCGGCTGGCGTGACTTCACGCTCTGAGCCGGAAATGGCGTCGCAGGTCGGAGACTCCGCGCTCACTGCCCCGTCGCCATACTCAGCCGCAACATCCTCCGGCGCTTCTACGGTGGAGCCTTCCGGAGCTTTCCCGCTGCCTCCTATGCCGGGCATCCCGGGGCAGACGGCTGTAGCTGCCTCAACCTCGTCGCTTCCTGATGCGGCCATACAATCCAAAGTCGACGCCGATGCCATGGCCAAGGCAGCTGAAAACGCCGCAGCCGCGGCCCAGGACAAAATTCAGAACAGCGATGTTTCCGGCGCAGTGCTGCCCGCCGGAGCGGCTGCCGCCCAGCAATTGACGGAACAGGAAGAACGCGACAGGGTCCGCTGGCTTGAGCAGGTGGCCCAGAAAGTGGCTGCGCTGCGCAAAAATGCCACGGATGATTTGCAGAAAACCTCGGGCGTCACCCTGGCGCTTACACCGGAGGGCCTGCCAGAGGCCATAGGCCTTGCGCCGGACGCCTTGTTTGAAAAAGACAGCGTGAAATATAAACCTGGCGCGGCCGCCACTTTGCTGCGCGTGGTGTCGCTGCTGTTTACCGTCGGAAAAGCCAACCTGGTGCTGCTGCCGGAAGGGACAATGACCGGGAATCTCGGCATGCTGGACATGCGCCGCACCATGGCAATCAATTCCTGGCTGGCGCACCGGGGCATAGCGCCCGCGCGCCTCAAAGCCAATCTGACTGCGGTCATAAATAAAAATTTCCCGGACGCTTTCTCGAAAATCAGCGGTATCGGCATAGTGTTTGATTATAGCGGCGACAAGAACCTGGCGCAGTCCGCTCCGGAACAGGGCGCGCCGCCGCTCCTGAGCCTGGGCATATATCCCTCTGAAATAGACGTTTCCAAGGGCGAGGGCGCGCTGATAGAGATTTCAGTCGTGGAGACCTCAGCGCAGGTGGCCAGTTGGGAACTGCAGATGCTTAGCGGCGAGGGCGGGAAGACAGTGTCTGTTGTCAAATCAATTTCCGGCACCGGGCCGGTCTACACGCAGACTTACTGGAACGGCAGGGGCAGGGGGCAGGTTGTGGCTCCGGGACAGTATGCGTGCATACTTACCGCCACCGACGCGCTGGGCGCGCGCATCTCTATAAAAACCTTCGTGAATATCGTCGGCCCGGTAGTGAAGGCTCCGGTTTCGGCATCTAAAAAGACGGAGTTGAAGGCGCCGCCTACCACCAATGAGAAGCAGTACAAGGAATATTTCGTTTCTTTCAGCGCCCGGTCTCCGAAGCTTTATAAGCAGGGCATAGCCGGGGTAAAAGAGGTGGTTAAGGGCATCAAGACCATGCCGCTGTCGAGAGTCGTTGTTACCGGGTATGCGGCGGCTGACGAAACAGAGTCCAATCCCGCCAAGCTGGCGCTGCGAAGGGCGCAGGCCGTCTCTGCCGTACTCCGCAAAGAGTATGGAGTGAGCGCGGACAGGGTTGAAGTGAAAAGCAGGGTTACCCAGACAGCCAAGCCTGTGGCGAAAGTCGCTCTTGTAGGCGGCGGGAGATAATATATACACTGTAACGGGTTATGTTGGGTTTAATTAATAAAAAGGCGAAACTGAAGAACTGCCTGGGCATTTTCCTCAGTGTCGAATACGGCGTTATTGCCGATATCCGGCAGGAGGGAAAGACCGCCCGTATAGCGCGTTTTGTCAGGGTTCCCTTTCCGCAGATAAAGCGTTCTTCCGGCGAAACCACCAAGATGTCCACCATGAACGCGGAATTCCTCGAAAACGAGGCCGCATGGGTGGACCCTCTGAAAAAAGCTCTGGCTGACGGGGAATGGAGCACCAAAAACGCCTGTATCTCGCTCTCTTCGCAGTTCTCTGTTGTGCGGCATTTCGTGATGCCCATGGTGGCGCCCCGGTTCAGGAAGCAGTCAATACCGTTCGAGTCCAAGAAATACGTCCCCTTTCCGTTTGAAGAATCTTTCTACGATTATTACGCCTATTCGATAGCCGATGCTCAGCCGGCGCAGGCCAGCAAGGGCAGGATGGGCGTGGTATTCGCGCTGACCAATAAGCGCGTTTCCCAGGCTCTGGTGACCGGGATGGAAAAGCTCGGCCTGGAGTTGCACAAGATAGAGTCGGCTCCCGTGTCGGTTTCCAGGATATACTCCGCGCTTCAGCCGGAACAGAAGAAAGGCCCTCAGGCCTTGGCACACTTTAACCCGAGCACGGCCTGCATCACCATTTACAACGAAGGCGTGCCGGTGCTGTTCCGCGAGGTCAATTTCGGAGATTCCCAGTCCACGGAGCGCCGCAGGCTGGACCTCAAAGGTTCCATAGATTTCGTCAGCAAGCAGTTCGGCGGCGGGGTTTCCGTGGGAGAAGTGACGGTCAGCGGCGAGAATCTGGAGCTGTGGAAGAATCTGGTCGCCGAGGAAACCAAGCTGCCGGTGGTCATTTGGGATCCGTCCAAAGCCATTGGCGCCCAGGAGACGGAATGGGGCCTGCTGGCCGCTACTGGCGCAGGCGGCTGCGCTTTCCTGGACTATCCCGCGGACATGGACCTGCGCGGTGCGGAAAAGGGCGACCTGGATGAGAAGACCACGATGTTCACCCTTTGGGCGGCAGCAGGTTCGCTGGTTGGCATACTGCTGTTGTTGTGCGCGGTGCAGTATACCAAGCTTTTTCTGCTCAAACGCGAGCTGACGGCGCAGAAAAACAAGACAGATATCATCCAGGAATTCGAGGGGAAGACGCCAGAGGAAATCATGGTGCAGGCCGAAGCGGTAAAGAACCGTTCGTCTATTTTCACCACAGTGCTTTCCAACGTGGATTATCTGACGCCGAAGCTGGAGGCTTTGGTAAATGTCATCCCCGAAAATGTGTGGATAAAGGCATTCAGCCTGAAATCCCCGTTGAAATTTTCCGCCCAGATTCCCAGGCAGATAGATTTGACCATGTCCGGCAGCGCGCAAACCGGAACGGCCACCAAGGACATAGCCTTGCTGAACCAGTTCCGCGAGGATTTCAAAAGCCAGAAGAATATTGCCGATACTTTTGCCCCGCCAAACGGAAAGTGCGATATTTCCATTCAAACCATGGAGACCGGCAAGGCTTCCCGCTCCGCTGTCCAGGAGACGGTATTTAATCTTGCCTGTACGGTTAAATAGGTTCTGCTATGAAACAGTTTGATTTTGCCACCCTGCAGGCCGCGCTGATAGAGCGGGTGTTTATTGTCAGGGACGAGTTCAAGCGCAAGGGCGTGGGCCACTATAAAGTGCCCATATTGCTGGGCGTGGTCGGATCGGCGTTCATATACATGAACGTTTACTCCCCGGTATTCATCTACCAGCGGCGCGTGTCTGATGAAATAAGTTCATTAAAGACCCAGGCCGAAGTGGCCGAGGTATACCGTCCCGCCAGGGCCAAGGAGCTTGCCGCCGTAAAGCGTTTTCCTAAGCTGACAAACAAGGAGTGGCTGAGCAAAACCATGCAGCGCATCCTCAGCGAAGAAAATGTGGTGCCGCGCGCGATGGACACTCCGACTGAAGCCGATATGGGCGAATATGTCCTGATGACCATGCAGATTTCGCTGATGCCGATGCCTTTTTCTACCGTAGCCAAAGTCGCGATGAAGATTGAGAATTCAGAACAGCTTTTGAAAATTACCGACTGTTCTCTTTCCAGGGAGCAGGCCGTTGCTCCCGGATGGCCGTTGGTCGGCGTTACTATGACAGTCTCCACTCTTATGCCAAAGGAAACCACGGGCAATGCCGGCTGAATGTAAAATCAGGATGAGCTTCCTGCTGGCTGTCGCGGCCTGCTTTGCGCCGTGCCGGGCTCTTGCGCAAGAAGAGAATTTGCCCGCAGTCTCTACGGCAACTGCGCAGTCCGCGTCAGTTCCTGGCGCCCCTGTTGCCGTGCCGCCCCTGCCCGGCGCGGTTCCTGCGGACGAACAATCGGCGTCTTCTGTCCCTGCCGCTGCCGTGGCCGCATCTACCGTCACAATGAACGTTAATTTTGAGCCGGCTCAGGACCGCGACCCGATGCGTTCGCCGCAGGATTTCGCAGACGACGAATATGAGCGCAATAAGGTCAAGCATGAAGAGGAAAAGCGCCGGAAAGCGGCCCTTGCCGCGGCGCAGGCGGCCAATCCGGTTCCCCTGGACCCGAAACAACAGGCCAAGCTGGTCATAAAAAGCATCAAATTGCAGGGCATAGTGGGTGACCAGGCCATTATTAATGATAAAATGCATTCAATCGGCGAAGTCATAAATGGGGCAAAAATAACCAAAATAACACCCGAAGGCGTGTCGTTTACGTATAAGTCGTTTACATTCACCAAGAAGATGGCGGAGTTCTAATCCGGGAGGATTATTACATGGCGGTTATCAGAGTATTTTTAACGCTGGCATTTTCACTTCTGCAGCTGCTTCCTCCGGCTGCGGTTTTTGCCCAGGAAGCGGGCGCTTCCTCTGAAGATTCGTCGTTCGCCATGCCCTCGGCCCCGCCGCCAGGCGTTCCGCTTGATTCTCCCGAGGGCAGGGAACAGCGCAAGGCCGACCGCTATGACGAGGCGACCGCCTCCATTTCTCCGTTGCAGAAACGCGTGACGCTGGTGGTGAACAACGTTCCTCTGACCGCTTTCCTCAACAGCATTTCCATGCAGGCCAAGCTGAACTTTATTGTGGCCAAGGATGTGGAAAACGAGAAAATAACCGCTTCGCTGCGCGGCGTTACCGTGCAGGAAGCCCTGCAGATTCTTCTACAGGTACGCGGCCTTTCCTATCAGCGCATAGGCAGCACCAGCACCTACCTGATTACCAAACGCGCCACTACCGCGCCCAATGTCATAACCAAAATCTACACGCTGAATTATATTTCCCTTATCGACAGCAACAGCCTTGCCGGAAGCGGCAGCGCCCTTTCCAGCGGTGATTCAGGTGGCGGAGGAGGCGGTGGCGGAGGCAGCATGATGAGCCTCGGGGGCGGCGATAGCAGCCGAAGCGGTACCGGAGTGGAAATAATAGCCGTTATCAAGGGCATGCTTACCAGCAAGGGCAAGCTTTCGATAGAACCCAGGACCAACGGCCTTATCATCACCGATGTGCCCGACGTGTTCCCGCAGATAGACGCCCTTATCGCAGAACTGGACCGTAAGACACCGCAGATACTCATCGAAGCCCAGATTGTCGAGGTCAATACCGACAGGATAAACGAGTTGGGCATAGACTGGGGCGGCTCCAGCGGCCAGATGGTTCAGTTTGTCGGCGGTTCACGCAATACCGACTATTTCCTGAAAGACGGCTTCTTTGACAATGGCTGGAAGACCTTTTTCCCGTCGGCTGATACGGAAAACGGCGCCATCACGCCCGGTTACCTGAGTCTGGCGCAGCTGCAGGTCATTTTCAGGGCGCTTGTGTCCAGAACCGAAGCCCGGTTTTTGGGCAAGCCTAAAGTTGTTACCATGAACAACAAGCCGGCCACCATTTCACTTCTCAAGCACGCGGCCGTAGGCCTTAAATCCGACGTGAGCGGGTCCGGCAGCGTGGGGCAGACCACTCAGGAAGCGGAACGCGAATGGGTGGGTCTTGAACTGCAGGTGGTCCCGCAGGTCAACAAGGAAGGCTACATCACGATGCTGGTGGTGCCGCATTTCTCCGACGTGGTCGCATCCGCCATCACCGTGAATAATATCGCTTACCAGGATAAAATTGAGCGCACCGTAAAGACGCTGGTCCGCGTGAAAAACGGGCAGACGGTGGTGCTCGGCGGCATGTTGTATTCCAAGGACAACAAAGTCGTGCGCAAGGTGCCGCTGCTGGGCTATATCCCGATTATCGGCTGGTTTTTCTCCAGCACCAGCGCAAGAAAACAGAATACCGACGTGGTTATGTTCATCACGCCTACGATACTGGTTGACTAGCATAGCGGGCTTCATTTATGGCTGACGATATAAGGTTTGGCGAACTCCTTGTGAAAGGCGGGGTGATAAACCCCGAGCAATTGTCGCGCGCGCAGAAATTCCAGATGGACAACGCCTGTTCCCTGTCCGAGGCTGTGGTGCGGCTCGGCTTTGCCTCCGATGAATCTGCGACCATGGTGCTTTCCAAACTTTTGGGCGTGCCGTATGCTTCCAAGGAAAATAAAATTCTGAATCCCGAGAAAAGCCAGGGTTTGGAAAAACTCATAGAAGAGAAGTTCGCCCGCGAGAATTTCCTTATTCCGTTGTTTGTTGAAAACCAGTCGCTGGCGGTGGCCATGCTGGACCCGACCAATCTCATGGTCCTGGACAACCTGCGGCTGATGACAAACATGGAAATCCAGCCGTTTATAGCCACCAAAGCCCAGATTCTCAGAGTCATAGACACGTTCTACCAGGTGTCGGACCTTATCGAACAGGCCATGTCGGTGGAAGACGACAAGGATGCTGAGGGCGACGTCTCGCTGGTAAGCACCGACGGAAAGCTGAATCTGGACAAGGACGTGGTCGGCGAAAGCCGCGGCGCGCAATCCATACGCGTTGTAAACGCCATACTGAAGCAGGCCATAGCAGAGCGTACCAGTGATATTCACCTGGAGCTGTTTGACGAGCGCGTCAGCCTGCGTTTCCGCATAGACGGCGTGCTTTTCGAACGCACTCCGCCGCCTAAAGAGCTGGTTTCCACCCTGGTTTCGCGCATAAAGATTCTGTCCAAGCTGGATATAGCGGAACGGCGCCTTCCGCAGGACGGCAGTTTCGCCTTGATTTTCCAGAACCGCTCCATAGAATTGCGCGTTTCTGTCTGCCCCACAGTGTTCGGCGAAAAGCTCGTTTTGCGTATTCTGGACAAGGGTTCGGCCGAATTAAACATCGAAAAACTGGGCTTTGAGCCTGCGCAGAAAGAAGACTTTATCAAGGCCTGCAATTATCCGCACGGCCTCATATTCCTGACAGGGCCCACCGGTTCCGGCAAAACCACCACGCTTAACGCCGTGCTAACCACGATACGGACGCCTGAATATAATTTTATGACGCTGGAAGATCCTGTCGAATACAAACTTTCCGGCATCAGCCAGGTCCAGGTTAAGCCGCAGATCGGGCTTACTTTTGCCGCCGGGCTGCGCTCCTTTCTGCGTCAAGACCCTGACGTCATACTGGTCGGCGAGGTCCGCGACCAGGAAACGGCGGAAGCCTGTCTGCGCGCTGCTCTGACCGGCCACTTGGTGCTCTCCACTCTGCACACAAATGACGCGCTTGGCGCCGTGCCCCGTCTTATTGATATGGGCATGGAGCCTTTCCTGCTTTCCAGCAGCTTGGCTTTGGTGGCAGCGCAGCGTCTTATCCGCATGCTCTGCCCTCACTGCAAAGTCCCG
>JAAYTX010000109.1 GCA_012523635.1 Elusimicrobiota bacterium | reverse complement strand
AGGACACCGAGAAGCGCTCCCTGCGCCCCAGCTTCCTGGAGTTTGACCCCGCCAGCATGAGCGGAAAACTTTCCAGGTGGCCCGACCGGGCCGAGGTTTCCTACCCGGTTCAGGAACAGCTGATAGTGGAACACTATTCCAAATAGCGTGAAATCGCCTTACGGAGGGCTCAATGCCTTTTGACGAACTAGTACTTCCCGGTAGTGTGCACATTGACGAGAAAACCGCGACGGATTTCTACGCCCGCTTCACGGCGGAGCCGTACGAGAGCGGCTACGGCCATACCGTCGGCAACGCGCTGCGCCGCATATTGCTGTCCAGCCTCAAGGGCTCGGCGGTGACGGCGGTCCGCGTCGAGGGCGCTCTGCACGAGTACAGCACGCTGCCCGGCGTCCGCGAAGACCTGATCAACATACTGCTCAACCTCAAAAGGCTGCGCGTGCGCATGCACGGCGACGGTCCCGAAACTGTGCTGCTGTCGGCCCGGAAGCTGGGCCCGGTAACCGCGCAGGACATAAAGGTTCCCGACACTGTCGAGATCATCAACAAGGACCTGGTAATCGCGCATCTGGATCACGGCGGCAAGCTGGAGGCCGAGATAGAGATTTCCAAGGGCCGCGGCTACGCCACCGCCGAAGAGACGGGGCGCGTCAACAGGCCGGCGGGCTTCATCCCGATGGACGCAATCTTCTCCCCCGTGGTGAAAGTGCACTACGACGTGGAGCCGGCGCGCGTCGGGCAGAAGACCGACTACGACAGACTGGTGCTTGAGATAACCACCGACGGCAGCATCACCCCGTCCGAGGCGCTGGAGCACTCCGCGACGCTGCTGAATACGGCCCTGGGCGTGTTCCTGGCCGAAGGCGACGCCGGCGCGGAAGCTGAACTTCCCGCCGAGGAGAATGCTGCGCAGTCTGCCGGGCAGGACGACAAGATGGACATGTCCATCGAGCTCATAGAGCTTTCCTCCCGCGCGGCCAACTGCCTGAAGGCGGCCAAAATCCGCACCGTAAGGGAGCTGGTCACCCGCACCGACGAGGAGCTGAAGGCAATAAAGAACTTCGGCACCAAATCCCTTGACGAAATAAAGGCGAAGCTGGATGAGATGGGGCTTTCGCTGGGCATGAAGGCATAAGGAGGCGCGGGCCCGGACGGGCCCGCAGGCGTAATTTATGATAAAAAATCACGGACAGAGAAAACTTTCCAGGACCGGTTCCCACCGCAAGAGCCTGCTGACCAACATGGCCACCAGCCTTGTGATGTACGAGCAGGTCCACACCACCGTCGCCAAGGCCAAGGAAGTGCGGCGCGTGGCGGAAAACATGATAACCAGCGCGAAGAAAGGCGACAAGGACAAGGTGCGCAGCATGGTGCGTTCCCGCGCCGCCTACGACAAGCTTTTCGACGTCCTGGCGCCGCGCTACAGCAAGCGGGCCGGCGGCTACACGCGGATGCTCAAGACTGGACAGCGCAAGGGCGATTCCGCGGACATGACGCTGCTCAAGCTTACGGAGTAGTCTTCAATGCTGGATTATCTCTTCAGCCTCTTTTCCAACGACATGGGGATGGACCTCGGTACGGCCAATTCCCTGATTTACGTCAAAGGACGCGGCATAGTGCTGAGAGAGCCCTCCGTGGTCGCCATCGACCGGGAGAATCACCGCGTGCTGGCGGTGGGCAGCGAGGCCAAGCAGATGCTGGGCCGCACTCCCGCCAGCATAGTGGCGGTGCGTCCGCTCCGCAACGGCGTGATAGCCGATTTCGAAGTGACGCAGGAGATGATCAAGTATTTCATCCGCAAGGTGCATAACAGGCGCAACCTGCTGCACCCCAGGATAGTGATAGGCATACCTTCGGGAATCACCGAAGTGGAGCGGCGCGCCGTGCAGGAAGCGGCCGAACAGGCCGGTGCGCGCGAGGTGTATCTCATCGAGGAGCCGATGGCGGCCGCCATCGGCGCCGACCTGCCCATTTCGGAGCCGCACGCCAGCATGATTGTGGACATAGGCGGCGGCACCACAGAAGTGGCGGTGATTTCGCTGGGCGGCATGGTGGTCACCAAATCCATCGACGTCGCCGGCGACGAGATGGACGAATGCCTCATCCAGTATTTCCGCCGCAAATACAACCTCGTGATAGGCGAGACGACGGCGGAGGAAGTGAAAATCCAGATAGGCTCCGTGTTCCCTCTGAAGGAAGAGAAGACCATGGAGGTCAAGGGCCGCGACCAGACGCAGGGCCTGCCCAAGACGCTGGTGATCACTTCAGATGAAATCCGCCAGGCGCTGATGGAGCCGGTGCGCCTGATAGTGGATGTCATCAAGGACGCGCTTGAAGAAACCCCGGCGGAGCTGGCTGCGGACCTCGTGGACAGAGGCCTTGTGATAGCCGGCGGCGGTTCTTTGCTGCGCGGCATGACCGATTTGATCCGTCAGGAGACGGATTTGCCCGTCCATCGCGCAGCCGATCCGCTTAGCTGCGTGGCCATTGGAACAGGAAAGTTCCTGGAAGAACTGGACAATATTACAAGCAGGAAACCCGATTTCGCCACTTGGTATCGCGCAAGAATGCGCTGATTACGCCGCGCGCGGTTTGCGCGGCTGCTGTCTTCTTGAGCGTGCCGTTCCGCCTTTTCCGTAAGGGCGGGTTCTGCTCGGGCTTCCGGTTATAACCCGGACTCGTATGAATAAAGACAGACGCCTGGCCAACCTTTTCTTCGCAGCTTTTTCCATACTGTCGCTGTTGCTGCTTCTTTTGCCGGTCAGCACTCCGCTGAGGGCGGTGCGCGCGCTTGCGGCGTATACTGTCCTGCCGGCTCTTTCCTGGACGGATTCCGCGTCCCGCTATCTGTCCGGAGTGCCTGAAAACGTTTCTTCCCTTCTTAACGCGGAACAGGAAAACCGCCGCCTTCGCGACCAAAACAAGGAACTGGAACTGTTGCGTTCCAGGCTGAATGCCGCGCTTGAGGCCAACGCCAGGCTGCAGGAAAGCCTGCGACTTTCCGATGAGTGGAAATGGGACGGCGTCTGGGCTTTTGTGGTCGAGCATAACAGGGAACGCTGGTACAGCACTGTAATACTCAACAAGGGCGAAAGCGACGGCATAGCGCTGCATTCCCCTGCGCTGGCCGTAAGCAAGAGCAGCGCGGCGATAGCCGGTAAAATCATAGAAGTGTATCCCCATACCTCAAAACTCCTGCTTGTAACCGACCCGATGTTTTCCGTGACTTCCAGCGTCGACGGTTTTGACGCCCTGGCGGAAGGCCAGGGAAAGACTTTGCTGCGGCTGAATTATCTTTCCCCGGAACTTAAAATAGAGCCTGGGGCGGAACTGCGCACCTCGGTGGCCAGCCCTGTGTTCCCGCCCGGGATAATGGTTGGTACGGTGTTGAAGGTTTATCAGGCGCAGAAGCTTACTCCTTATGTCTATGCCGATGTCTCGCCGGCCATACCGCCTGGCGAGCTGAAAGAGGTTTTCGTGATAGCCGGCAAGAAGGCGAAAAAATGAAATTTCTGAAACTCGCCCTTATTTTCGCGTTCGTGGCTTTTGCACAGTGGCTGGCCGACACCCGGCTGGCCTTGTGGGGTTTCTCGCCGTCCCTGCTTTATCTGGCGGCGCTGGCGGTCTCCGTATCGTTCAGCGCGCCCGCGGCCATAGTGTTCGCATTCCTGTGCGGTTTTTATGTGGATTTTCTCGGCGGCAGCCTCTTCGGGGCGCACGCGCTGGTTTACACCGGCGCGGCCTATTTCACCGGCCTGTTGCACCGGCGGATGGACCTGGGCAGCCTGCCGACGCAGATGTTGTTCTGCGCGCTGATGACTGCTGCGGCGCTGCTGGCGCTGGGGCTAGTGGCGCTTGTGTTTGCGGGGTATTTCCTTTGGCCGGGCTTTGCCGGATTCTCCGTCATCATACTGTTGACGTCTCTGTTGTCTCCGGTGCTGTTCCTGGGCACGGCCATGCTCCACACAGAGGAGAAATAGCCCGCGATGGCGCAGCTGAAAGTCCCCAAAGACAGGCTGGCGCATATCTGGGCGCTGGCGTATATAGGCGGGGCCATCATAGCCATGCGCCTGGTGGACATACAGATTTTGCGCCATGATTATTACAGGAACGCCGCCGAACGCAACCGCACCCAGGTAATCTACCAGACTGCCCCGCGCGGACGTGTGATAACGGCCGATTCGGTGGTGGTGGCGGCAAGCCAGCCTTCTTTCAACCTTATTTACCTTCCCGGCGGACGCAACGAGCCCGCCTATATGAAACGCCTGACCGATGACTTTTCGTCGAAGCTTGGCGTTCCTCCGCTGGAGCTGAGAAAAAAACTGCAGGCCGGTTTTGAGCGCGGACGCCCGGTTAAGCTGGCGGAAAACCTTTCTTCAAAGACAATGTTCTCGCTGGCTGAAATGAAAACCATCTACCCCGGCGTTGACATAGTGTCCGAGGCCAAGCGCAGTTATCCCCAGGGGCCCTTTGCCAGCCATCTCATGGGCTATATGGGACGGCTTAGCCAGCGCGACAAGCAGATGCTGCTCGACGAAGGCAAGGATTACCGCATGGACTCGCGCGTCGGGAAAAGCGGCATAGAAAAAGTGTTCGAGCGCCAGCTCAAGGGGCGCGACGGCGGCCTGTTTCTGGAAATAGACGCGCAGGGCCGCCTGCAGGGCGTACTGCAGTCGGAACCGTGGGAATCGGGTTCCGATATACATCTTACGCTGGACTACAAGGTGCAGAAGGCGGCAGAGGACGGACTGCGCAATTCGTTGACCCAGAAAGGCGCGGTGGTGGCCATTAACCCGCTTAACGGCGATTTGCTGGCGCTGGCTTCGCTGCCGGATTTCGACCCCAATATTTTCGTGACTTACAGCGACAGCGAGACAGACAAAGAGGCCCTGCGCTCCGTGCCGGAATATAATCTGGCCACGCAAGGGATGTACGCCCCCGGCTCCATTTTCAAGATAATAGTGGGCGCGGCGCTGTTGGAAAGCGGCAAGATGGATCCGCAGGAAAAGGTATTCTGCCCCGGCTACTATAAGGCGGCTGGCCGCGTTTTCAAATGCTGGGAGAAAAAGGGGCACGGCCATGTTGATTTCATGGAGGCCATGACCCATTCCTGCGACGTATATTTTTACACCATGGGCCTGCGCGTCGGGCCTGCCGCCATAGAGAAGTTCGAGCGCGGCTTCCGGCTGGGAATGACGTCGGAACTGCTGATTTCGGGTGAGAAAAGCGGACACGTCTTCGGCCCCCAGGGCCGCACAAAAGCCCGGAGCTACTGGTTCCAGGGCGACACGCTCAACCTTTCAATAGGCCAGGGCGAACTGCTGGTCACGCCGATACAGATGGCGCAGATGATGTCGGCCGTGGCCAATAAGGGCAATTTCTGGCGCCCCAACTATATAGAAAAAATAGTCGGGCCTGAGCCTTTCCGCAAGAAAACCGAACTGCTGAGCACCGTCAACCTGAACCCGGAGACGTGGCACCTGTTATGGTCTTCGCTGAAATCGGTGGTGGACGAAGGCACCGGACAGCCGGCCAAGATAAAGGGCCTTGAGGTGTACGGCAAAACCGGCACGGCCCAGAATTCCCAGGGCGATGAAAACGCCTGGTTCGTGGCGTTCGCGCGCGAGCCCGGCAAGGCCCCCAAAATAGCCGTGGCGGTGCTGGTCCAGCACGGCTTGCATGGTTCTTCAGCCGCCGCCCCCATAGCGCGGCAGGTGATAGAGGCGGCCTACGGCCTTAGCCAGCCGAAGCCGGCGCCGGCGGAGGCGGACGCATTATGATGCTGAACCTGGAATCGCCAAGCCGCGGACTCAGGAAAGGCCGGATGGACTGGACGCTGAGCATAGCTGCCGCAGTGGTGCTGACATTGGGCACCATGGCTGTGTTTTCGTCCATAGCGGCGCTGCCGCATCAGTCCAAGGTTTTCAACACGCATTTGATGGCTCTTCCGGCCAGCGTGATATTTTTCCTGATTGGCTGGAGCCTGAATTACCAGATATATCAGGACCAGTGGAAGGTGCTTTACGGGCTGGTGCTGGCGTCGCTGGTCGGCGTGCTGCTTTTCGGCGTGGCCGACAAGGGGTCCAAGTCCTGGTTCCATCTGCCGTACTGTTCGGTGCAGCCCGCGGAAATGGGGCGCATCGCCATGATACTGGTGCTGGCAAATTTTCTTGACCGCTATTCGGGACGCATGCGCGAAGGCCTTACCATAGCCAAGGCGCTGGCGCTGATAATGCCGCCGCTGTATCTGGTGATGAAGCAGCCGGACTTCTCTTCCGTGCTGGTCACTTTCCCCACGCTTGTCGCCATGCTTTACTGCGCCGGGGCAAGCGTGTTCCATCTGTTTGTGGTGTTCGGCTATGCTTTTATCGCGGGTCTGCTGCCGATATTGTGGACCCTGCTTTCCCTTCACCCGCAGTGGCTTGATAACCCGCTTCTGATGCAGTTCCAGTCGCTGTCGCAGTTCGGGATGGGCACTATTGTCGTGTGCGTGGCCATACTGGCCGTGGTTTACGCCGTCTGGTGGCTGTGCGTCAAGTTCCGGGCGTACATCCCGCCGCTTTATTTCATAGGCGCGGCCGTGGTGCTGCTGGCGGGTTTCGTGACCGGGGTGTGGGTGCAGAACCAGATGAAGGAATACCAGCGCAAGCGTTTTGAGGTTTTCCTGGCCCCGGAACTGGACCCCAAGGGCGCGGGCTACAACGTGCTGCAGGCGCAGATAGCCATAGGTTCCGGCGGACTGCTGGGCAAGGGCGCGTTTTCCGGCACGCAGTCCCGCCTGGGTTTCGTGCCGGAGCGCCATACCGACTTCATAATGGCCGTAGTGGGCGAGGAGTTCGGCTTCTGGGGCGCGTTCGGCATACTGGCGCTGTATCTGCTGATGTTGTGGCGCATTTTGTCCGCGGCCCATCTTGCGCGAGACCAATTCGGATATCTGGTCTGTTGCGGCGTGTTCAGCATGTTCACAATTTATTTCCTGATTAATTTCGGGATGTCCGTCGGGCTGTTGCCCGTCGCCGGGATACCTCTGCCGCTGGTGTCCTACGGCGGTTCAAACCTGGTGTCAACGCTTTGGGCGCTTGGCATAGTGCAGTCCGTATACGCAAGGCGGGTGGCGCTGGTATGAGCGAAGGGGCGGAACAGGGCGGCCGCGCCGTTTGCCGTCTGCGCGCGCGTTTTTCACGCGATGGGCTGGCGGCGACGCTGTCCCAGCTTGAGCAGATAAAGGCCCTGCGCAGGATTGCGCAGGACAGCGGCCTGCCGGTGGCTTTTTCCGCCGGCAAGCATTCATCGGTAAAAATGTCGTTCGGGCCGGCAATAGCTGTCGGTTACTTAAGCGAGGCTGAGTATGCGGATATCTATCTGTCCGCGCCGGTGCAGGCGCAGGCCGGGCTGGAAAGCCTTGCAGGGGCTTCATCGGGCGGCTACAGGGCGCTTGAGGCCCGGCGCGTGCCGGTGAGCTTCCCGTCCGTGGAAGCCTTGGTAAATGTTGTTGAATACAGTGTCATGGGAGATTTTTCCAACCCGGCGCGCAGCCTGGAAAGTTTTCTGGCCCAGGATGCGATAGTGCTGGAAAAAGTGAAGCCGTCCGGCGCGCGGGAAACTATAGACGCGCGGCCCCTTATCAGGGAAATGTCGCTGGAGCAGGACGGTTCTTTGCGGCTGGTGCTTCGTTTCGGGCCAAAGAAGAACCTGAAGCCCGAGCTTGTAGCGCAGGCCTGGCTTGAGAGGCCGGTTTGCGCAGCGCCCGCAGGCTTTAGCATAATCAGGAAACGGCTGTTTTGGGAGGACGGGGCGGGAAACCTTAATGCGCCCTAATTTGAGTTTCGGAGAATATCTATGAAAAAAGGAAACAAACCGGCCAAGGTTGAGATACTGGCCAACACCTCTTTCGAGGAAACCAGGATAGCCATCATGGAGGACGGGCGCCTGTCCGAACTGTCATGGGAACGCCGCGGCAGCCAGAACCTTGTGGGAAATGTTTACAAGGCGGTGGTGGAAAACGTCCTGCCGGGCATTTCCAGCGCCTTCGTTAACATCGGCTACGAGAAAAACGCCTACCTGTATATTTCCGACGTGCTGGGCGGCGACAAGGAGCCCATAGACCGCCTGCTAAAGAAAAACGAGGAGATAATGGTGCAGGTGGTGAAGGAGGCCATAGGAACCAAGGGTATGAAGGTCGCCATGGACATCACCCTGCCGGGCCGCTACCTGGTGCTTACGCCCAAGCAGAGCTTCGTGGGCATTTCCAAGAACATTCCCGAAGGCGAGAAACGCGACAAGCTCAACGCCATAATGTCCAAGCTGGCGCCGAAATACCTGACCGAGATGGGCTGCATAGTGCGCACCGAGGCCGAGGACGCCACCGAGGACGAACTCGAAAAGGAACTGAAGTTCCTGAACCGCACCTGGGATTCCATCTGCAAACGTTATCAGGAGAGCCGTTCCCCCAGCCTGGTGCACAAGGATATGGACCTGGTGATGCAGGTCGCCCGCGACATATTTTCCGAGGACACGGCCATCTACCTGCTGGACAACAAGGAAGATTTCGACAACGTGCAGGATTTTGTGACCAAAATCTCGCCCGACCTGAGCGAGAAAGTGAAGCTTTATACCGCCAAGACGCCGATATTCACAGCCTTCAACGTGGAGGCCAAGATAGAGGACATCCGCAAGACCAAGCTTAACCTGCCCAACGGCGGCACAATCATCATTCAGGAAGCCGAGTCGCTGTGCGCCATAGACGTTAACACCGGCAAGTTCACGGGCTCGAAGTCGCAGGAAGAGACTGTCACGCACACCAACATCGAGGCCGCGCAGGAAGTGGCCCACCAACTGCGCCTGCGCAACATCGGCGGCATCATCGTCATAGACTTCATAGATATGAAGAAGGCCTCCAACCGCCAGAAAGTCGTCGAGGCGCTGGCCGATGCCGTGCAGCGCGACAGGGCGAAGATACGCATACTGCCCATCACCCGCCTTGGGCTGGTGGAGATGACACGCGAACGCAAGCGCGAGAGCACGGCCAGCCTGCTCAGCGAGGAATGCCCGGAGTGCCGCGGTTCCGGCCGCGTGCTTTCTGCTGAAAGCATGCGCATAAAAATCCAGCGCGAAATAAAGAACCTGACGCTGGGCCGCCCCGGCGGGAACCTGCGCGTGGTGCTGCACCCCATTCTGGCCGAGCGCATAAAACAGAAGCAGGAAGTTATAGAGCGCAACGTGCACAGGAATCTCAAAATCCAGTCCGACCCGCAGATGACTTGGGAGGACTACAGGCTCGTACTGGAGTAACGGCACATGAAGTTCCCGCGCCTGCTGCTTTGCCTGCTTCTGCTTCTGCATCCTTCGCTTCTTATGGCGGCGAAGCGGGCCGCGCCCAAAACCGCCACGGACGAGATTCAGCTTACCGTGTCCGGCAAGTTCAAGGGCGCGGTACCGCTGCTGGACCGGGACGGGGCCGTATATCTGCACGGGCGCACGGTGTTCACGCTTCTTGGCGCGGTGGTGTCGTGGAAAGAGCAGTCCCGCCGCCTGCAGGTGCGCAACAAAACCGTGAAGCTGGAGTTCGCCGCCGACAGCAAGGGCTACTGGCTGGACGGCCGCAAGCGCGCGCTGGACCGCCCGGCGGTGCTTTACGGCGGCATGCTTTACATACCGGTGGATTTTTTCACTTCCGGGGATTTTTCTTCGTTGTTCGGCAAGGAAGGTTCGTATAATCAGCGGGCGCATTCGCTGGATGTGGGCGCTGGCGGCAGGGTCGGCGAGGTGGACTTCTTCTCGTTCCGGGACACCACGCGCATCACCATCGAACTTTACGGCGTGGACAAGTACCAGGCCGAGGAGCGAAATCCCAAGCACGTGGATATTTTCCTGCCCGGCGCCAGCGCCTCCGGCGGCGAGCTGATTCCCGTAAACGACGGGATAGTGAAGACCGTGAACGTCGGCGAATCCGACGGCGGCACCAAGATAAGCGTGGTGCTGGATAACGCCGCCGGCGGATGGAAGGTGCAGCGCGAGGGGGCCTCGCTTTTGTTTGAGGCTTCTGCCAGCGGCACTTCCCTGAACGAGATTTCAAAGGTGGCGGCAAAGCGCAAGGCAGAGGAATCCAAGGCCGCGCCAGCGCCTGTCCAGGCGCCGGCTCTGGACGCTTCCGGCTCCCTTGTCGAGATAGAGTCAGGCGAAACGCCGAAGGCCGTGGCCAAGCCGCCGCGTACCGGCGGGCGCAGGCTGGTGATTGTGGACGCCGGGCACGGCGGGAAGGACCCTGGCGGCACACGCAGGAAGGGCCTTACCGAGAAGGCGCTGAACCTTGCGGTGGCCAAGGAGCTTCAGCGCTTCCTGGCTGCGGATGATTCTTTTGACGTGCTGATGACCCGCACTTCCGACTATTTCGTACCGCTGGGCAAGCGTTCGGAATTTTCCAACAACCGCCATGCGGACCTTTTCGTCTCCATACACGCCAACGCTTCTCGGACTAAGCAGGACAACGGCTTCGAGGTCTATTATATGTCCGAAACGGCTTCCGACCCCTGGGCGGCAGAGGTGGCCGTGTTCGAAAACTCCGTGCTGGCATGGGAAGACAAGCCAAACGACGACGCGGCGACGTTGTTGCTGCGCTCCATGGCGCGCAACGAATATCTCAATGAGGGCAGCCGCCTGGCGGGACTTAGCGCCAAATATATAGGCCAGGAAGTGCCGATAAAAAACCGCGGCGCAAGACAGGCTCCGTTCTATGTCCTGCGCGGCACCTACGCTCCTGCCATCCTGGTGGAAACCGGTTTCATGACAAACGGGACTGATTCCACGCATCTTAATAACCCGAAGGTGCAGGCCGGAATAGCGCGCGGCATATACAAGGCTATAACTGAATATGCCCGCCAGAGAGGCTGGAAATAGCTTGCAAGGACGCAGTCGCATGATTGCCGTACTGCCATGGATTTTCATCCTCGCGCTTTTGTATCTGGGTGTGCGCTGGTTTGAAAAAGCCAATTTATATTTTCCCGAAAAACAGCTTTACGGTTCGCCGGCGGATTATGGCCTGGCCTACGAAGAAGTCCGTTTGCCGACCGCAGACGGCATCCAGCTGGGAGCGTGGTACGTGCCGCCTGCCGCGCCCGGCGCGAAGGTCCTCATTCTTTCCCACGGCAACGGCGGGAACCGCGGTTACCGTCTCCCAAAAATAGCGCTGTTCAAAAGTCTCGGGTACGGCGTGCTATCCTATGATTACCGTGGTTATGGCGACAGCGCGGGCTCGCCTTCGGAAAAAGGCACGTACCTCGATGCGCAGGCCGCCTACGACTGGTTGTCCCGCGAGAAGAAAATTGCGCCTGAAGCCATAGTCTCGTTCGGCGAGTCGCTTGGCAGCGCGGTGGCGCTGGATTTGGCAGTGAAGCGTCACGTGGCGGGCCTTATACTGGAAAGCGCCTTCACTTCAACCGAAGATGTCGGGCGCGTGCATTTCCCGTTCCTGCCTGTGCGCCTGATGGTGAGCTTCAGGTACGACAACAGGGCCAAGATAAAATCCCTGCGCGCGCCGCTTCTGGTGGTGCACAGCCCTTCTGATGAAATAGTCCCTTTCCGCATGGGGCGGGAACTTTTTTCGCTGGCTCACGAGCCCAAGACTTTCCTTGAAATATCCGGCACACATAACGACGGCTATCAGATGTCTGAAAGAACATACAGGGCGGGCGTAGGTAAATTTATGGAGACCCTGCGGTGATAAAAGCCTATATCTTCGATCTGGGCAATGTGCTGGTCGGGTTTGACCGCGAGCAGGTGCTCAGGCGGCTGGGCGACGGGGCCGGTTGCGGCGCCCCGGCGTTTAAAAGGGCTTATGCCGCCGCCGGAATAGAGGACAGGCTGGAGCGCGGACTGATGGGCGAACGCGAACTCTTCGCCTGGTTCCAGAGCCTGGGCTTTGACGGCACTTTCGACGAATTTGGGCTGCTGTGGTGCGACCATTTTCATGAACTCAAGCCTGTTTCTTCGCTGCTGGCGGAACTCAAGGGCCGGGCGAAAATCCTGATACTGTCGAACACCAACAGCCTGCATTACCGCTTCCTCTGCGCCAGGTTCCCTGTTCTGGGGCTGGCCGATGTTGCGGTGCTGTCCTATCAGCTTGGCCTGCGCAAGCCGGAGCCGGCCATTTACCGCGCCGCGCTGAAGGCCGCAGGGGCGCAGCCGCACGAAGCCGTTTTTATCGACGATATGAAAGACAACGTAGATGCCGCGGCCGCGCTTGGCATAAATGCCGTGCGGCTGGATGAGCCGGAATCCGTGCGGGAACTGCTGAAGCCGTTTCTTGCGGCGGAGGCGCGGACATGAGACGCGTGCCGGGCAGGGTCTTCAAAACCACAGTCCCCTCCATGGAGCGCGGCAGGAAGGCGGAAATACTGCATCTGCTGCGCGAGCGCGTGAAAGAGCTCACCGCCCTGCACGGCACGGCCAGGCTTCTTGAGGACAGCAGGCGCCCGGTGGACGAGGTGCTGCGTTCGGTGCTGAAGCTGCTGCCGCCGGCCTGGCAATACCCGGAAATCACAGCCGCGCGGGTGCGTTTCGGCGGGATAGAGTTCCGCACTATGAATTTCGCTCCCTCCCAGTGGAGGCAGACCGCCAAGTTCGTGACTTCCGACGGGAAAAAGGGCGAGATTGAAATACGCTATCTGAAGACTATGCCCCGCGAAGCGGAAGGGCCTTTTTTGCGGGAAGAGCGCAACCTGATTAATTCGCTGGCCGAGATGCTGTGCTCTTACGCAGAACGCGAGGCGGCGCACAGCGCGATAGTGCAGGCCAGGGACCAGCTGGAAATGCGGGTGCGCAACAGGACGCAGGAGCTGGAGCGCCTGAACAAGGCGCTGCTTTCCGAGGTGGCGGAGCGCCGCGCGAAGGAAAGGAAAATCCGCGCCTATCAGACCCGCCTGCGCGTTATGGCTTCCCAGATGGCGCTGGCCGAGGAGCGCGAACGGCGCGATCTGGCCGCCGAACTGCACGAGCGCATAGGACACACTCTTGCCCTCATTAAAATGGGGCTGGCGCGTCCGGCCCTGAAGGCGCAAGACGTGAACGAGCTTCGCGGCCTCCTTGAGCAGGCCATAGGGTCGGCGCGCGGCCTTACCACCGAACTGGGGTCTCCGGTGCTGTATGAATTAGGTTTTGAGGCGGCCGTCGAGTCTTTGGCCGAACAAGTGCAGGAAAAGCACGGAATAGCGGTGCGGGTGCGCATTTCCGGCCGCGGGGCGCGCATGGACGACGAGATAAAATTCGTGATGTTCCGAGCCGTGCGCGAACTGCTGCATAACGCGCTAAAACATGCCCGGGCGTCTCTTGTTGAAGTGCGCATAAGGCGCAGCGCGCGGCAGGTGATGGTTTCGGTCTCCGACAATGGGCGCGGCTTCGCACAGCGCGGCGTGGTGCGCGGCAGGTCAGGCGGCTTCGGGCTGTTCAGCATAGAGGAGCGGTTGGGCCGCTTCGGCGGCAGGATGAGCATCGGCGCCAGGCGCTCCGGCGCCGCGGTGACGCTGGTTTCTCCGGTACAAATCAAGGCGGGGGGGCTTCTTAAATGGAAATAAAAATTCTGCTGTGCGACGACCACAGGATTTTCCGCGAAGGGCTTAAAACCCTCATCAACGCGCAGAAGGGCATGCGCGTTATAGGCGAAGCCGCCGACGGCATGGAGGGAGTAAAAAAAGTCGCGGAACTGCGCCCGGACATAGTGATAATGGACGTCTCGATGCCGGGACTCAACGGCATCGAGGCCACCCGCAAGATAGCTGCGCGCGGCGCCAGCCGCGTCATAGCGCTTTCCATGCACAGCGACAGACGCTTCGTCTCCGAGGCGCTGAAGGCCGGGGCTAGCGGCTATCTGCTGAAGGATTCCGCGTTCAACGAGCTTTCCAGCGCCATACGCGCGGTTTACGCCGGGAAAACCTGCCTGGACCCGGCGGTGGCCGCCACAGTCGTGAAGGAATACGTGATGTCCTCGGCGTCCGTTCCGGCGCCTTCGTCTTTTTCCATGCTCAGCCCGCGCGAGCGGGAAGTGCTTCAGATGATAGCCGAGGGAGTGTCCACCAAGCAGATGGCCACCCGGCTTAAGCTCAGCGTGAAGACCATAGAGACCCACCGCAAGAAAATCATGGAGAAGCTGGATATTTCAACCATCGCGGGGCTTACCAAATACGCCGTGCGCGAAGGTCTCACCTCACCCTGACCCTCCCTAAGGAAATTCGCAACCGCTTCTAGGGTTTTGCCTGATATTTAGGCGCAGCGGGCTTTAGCTATCGTATTTCCTGCGGGCCATGCCCCCCCGGCTGGCCCGTATTCTAATCTGGCTAAGGAGAAATTCTCAATGGCGTTTGACACTGGAAATACAGGCTTCATGCTTGTCGCCACCAGCCTGGTCATGTTGATGACTCCCGGCCTGGCCTTCTTTTACGGCGGCCTTGTCGGCAGGAAAAACGTGCTGGCGATAATGATTCAGAGTTTCGTTTCCATGGGCGTCACCACTGTGCTGTGGTACGTCTGCGGCTATTCGCTGTGCTTTTCTGGCGGCGAGGGCGCGATTATCGGCGACCTGAACAAGGCGTTCATGGCCGGGATGAGCCCGACCGACGCTTTCGCCGGTTCGGCCAGCATCCCGGTGCTGGTGTTCTTCGGTTATCAGATGATGTTCGCGCAGATAACCCCCGCGCTCATCACCGGCGCCTTTACCAACCGGATAAACTTCAAGGCTTATCTGGTGTTTCTGGTTCTGTGGCTGCTGGGCGTTTACTTCCCCCTGTGCCATATGGTGTGGGGCGGCGGCATGCTGGCCAAATGGGGCGTGCTTGACTTCGCCGGAGGCATAGTGGTGCACGCTTCCGCCGGGTTTGCCGCTTTGGCTTCGGTTTTCTTCGTGGGCAAGCGCCGCGTTTCCGACGCCGCGGCCCACAGCATACCGCTGGTGGCGCTGGGCACTGGCCTCCTGTGGTTCGGCTGGTACGGCTTTAACGCCGGCAGCGAACTGAAGGTGGACTCCGTCACTGCGCTGGCCTTCATTAATACCGACGTGGCGGCCTCTTTCGCGGCCATCACCTGGCTGATGCTGGCTTGGGTGATAGAGAAAAAGCCCAAGTTCGTCGGCCTGCTTACCGGTTCCATAGCCGGCCTGGCCACCATAACTCCGGCGGCGGGCTACGTCACCACGCCAAGCGCTGTGGCCATCGGCATCCTGTCCAGCATAGTGTGCTACATGGCGGTGAACATGAAGAACCGCCTTGGCTGGGACGACGCTCTTGATGTGTGGGGCGTGCACGGAGTGGGCGGGGTGCTTGGCGTTATCTGCCTGGGCCTCTTCGGCACCACCATGGTCAACGCCGCCGGCGCCAACGGGCTTTTCAACGGCGACGCTTCTTTCT
>JAAYTX010000108.1 GCA_012523635.1 Elusimicrobiota bacterium | reverse complement strand
GCAGTCACCCTTCTTTCCCTTGTGGCTACGGAACGGCAGGGCGTTAAGACTGTGCCGATAAAGCTTCAGCTGCGCGACAGGCTGTCGGTGCGGATAGACTTCACGCAGTGGAACGCGGGGTTCTCTTCCAAAACCATTCCGGTGCCCTGAGACTTTGGCTTTGCCAAATGAAAAACCCCCCGGCCTTGGCCGGGGGGTTTGTTGCCTCTGAAGCGGTTGGCTTAAATGCCGCGGACGTTGACTGCCTTTGGGCCTTTGTCTGAGTCCGTCGTTTCAAACTCCACGTCCTGGCCTTCCGTGAGGCTTTTGTATCCGTCCCCCGTTATGGACGAGTAATGGACGAATAAATCCTTGGATCCGTCATCGGGCGTGATGAATCCGTATCCTTTCTGATTATTAAACCACTTCACTTTTCCTTTGGGCATTCTGATTACCTCTTCTGCCAGTCTTCATCGGCGCCGGTATGCAGGTACCGGCGTTTCAGATTGATTATATCATAGGGGGCCCGTTGTCTGGGTACGGGGCAAAAAGGTAGATTGAAGGCATGAAAATACGAGGACTGGCCCTTGCGGTGATGGCATGCTGTCTGTTCGCGGGACAGGAGTGCGCGGCTCAGGCGCGTGGCTGCGACTACCGGCTTATAACTCATGGGGCGGATAACGCCTTTTGGCGAGTTGTGTCCAAGGGCGCCAGAGATGCAGCTCTCTCATTGGGCTGTACGGTGCAGATTTCCATGTTCAACGGCGACCTCAAAGCCCAGCAGCAGGCTTTCATAAAGGCCGTGGCGGAACGCCCGGACGGCATAGCCCTTTCCTTGCCGAACGACGAACTGTTCGACAAGGCTGTAACTGCCGCGCAGGCCGCAGGCGTGCCTGTGATTGCCGTGAACAACGATGATTCCCGCGGAGAGGCAGGCAACAGCCGCCTTTGTTACATAGGGCAGGACGACGAGCACGCCGCCTATTCGCTGGGACTTAAGCTGATAGAAATGGCGCAGAGGAAGAATTTCGACATCTTCAGCGCGAAAACCGTGCTGTTTTCAGAGCTTCCGGGCAGCAATTTCAACAACAAGCGCATAGCCGGCATGGCGCGCGCGCTTTCAGAGTTCGGCATGCAGGCCCCGCATGTGGTGGATTTGAGCCGTTCCGGCGAATATTCCAGCGCCATGAGTTCATATATGGACGCCGGTTCCGCCGGGCTGATAGTTGTGGCCATTGGCGGGGCGGTGGCGGAATATCTGGGCGACGCGGTCAAGTCCTCGGGGCGCAAGCCTGAAACGCTGGTGGCGGGGGCCTTCGACGTAGGGCCGCGCACCATAGCGGCAATCAGGGCGGGCTACATAGCCGCCACGGTGGACCAGCAGCAGTATCTGCAGGGGTTTTATTCGGTTTACACGCTGTGGCTTTACGGCAAATACGGTCTCGCCGCCGATGTGGACACCGGGCGCAACGTCATCAACAACTCCGACGAGCTCCGCCGCATAGAGGAACTTTCCGCGGAGAATGTGCGCTGATATGAAGCAATGCGCGGGCCGCAAGGCCGAACAGGACCGCTACGCGCAGGCGTTTTATTTCGCCTTGCGCGCGCATGAGTCGCAATTCCGCAAGGGCACCGGCAGGCCTTACATAGAGCACCCGGTGCGCGTTGCCGCGCTGCTGCTGGAGCTCCATGCGGAGCCGGAGCTGGTGGTGGCCGGGTTTCTGCATGATGTGGTGGAGGATACCGGCTGCGGGGTGCCGGAGATAAAGGCCATTTTCGGACAGCGGGCCGCCGCGCTGGTGGCGGCGGTGAGCGAGAACAAGACGCTTTCCTGGGAAGAGCGCAAGCGCGCGGCTGTGGAATTCCTGAAAAAAGCACCCCTTGCCGCAGTGGTGCTTGAATTCGCGGACAAACTTGACAATATACGCTCGATAAAGTCCGACCACGAACGTTCCGGGGAAGAGGTATGGAAGCGCTTCCAGCGTCCGCGCGACAGCCAGGACTGGTATTACCGCGCCATGCTGGCGGTATTTTCATCCAGGCTGCGCAAAAAGGAATACAAGCCCTATGTGCGGGAAATGAAGACGCTGGTTGAGGCGCTGTTCGGCTGACGGCGCTTTGCCGCGTCTGAGCGGGGCCGCGCTGACGCGCGGCTTTTTTGTTTTATATGAGATAGCCTCGGAAAAGATAGGCCAATCCCAGCAGCGAGGCGAAGCCGACTATGTCGGTTATAGTGGTTACGAATATGCCTGAAGAGTGGGCCGGGTCCTGCCCTAGGCGTTTCAGCAACAGCGGCAGTATCGCGCCTGAAATCCCGGCCGCCAGCATGTTGGCCACCATTGCGGCGCCAACTATGAAGCCCAGCAGGGCGTTTCCCTTCCATATCCATGCGGCTACGCCTGTTATCAGGCCTATGACCAGGCCGTTGGCCAGGCCGACCAGCGCTTCGTCGGTCAGCAGACGTCTGGCGTCTGACACGGTTACTTCGCGCATTATCAGGCCCCGGAGGGCCACTGAAAGCGTCTGGATTCCGGCATTGCCGCCCTGTCCCGCTATTACCGAGAGGAAGACGGCCAGCACCGCCACCTGGGCGATGAGGTTTTCAAACATGGACACCACCATCGCGGCCAGAAACGCCGTGGCAAGGTTCACGCACAGCCAGGGCAGGCGTTTTCTTATTTTGAAGCTTATCGGAGAATGCGGACGCTCTTCGGCGCCTGCGCCGAAGAGTATCTGCATATCCTCGGAAACTTCGGCCTCGGCCTCGGCTATGACGCTTTCGGCGCTGATGACTCCGGCCAGCGCCCCGCGTTCGTCCACCACCGGTATGGCGAAATATTTTTTGTCGCGGAACAGGCGGGTCAGGTCCTCGCGGTCGGTGAAGGGGGATACCGTTTCGACCCGTGTGCGCATGATGTCGCTGACGCGCTGGTCAGGCATCGCGATAAGCAGGTCTCTGGTGTTGAGTATTCCAAGCAGTTTGTTCTGTTGCCCAACCACGTAGCAGTAGGTGTTATAGTCGTGGCGGCTGGCCATTTCGCGCAGCCTGGATACCACCGCGCTCACTTTCATTTCGCTTCTGAAAGCGACGAATTCCTTTTTCATCATGCGCCCGGCGCTGTCGCGCGGGTAGGAGATGATTTCATTGATGGTGGTGAGGAACCCGCGGTCCAGCAGGGCCGAAACGTTCTGGCGCGTGGATGTGGGCAGGCGCATCATGATGTCGGCCACATGGTGCGGGTCGCTGCCGCGCAGTATCGCGGCCGAGCAATGGGGAGAAAGGGCTTCCACCGTCCGGGCCGCGTTGTGAGGGCTCATATGCGCTATGCATGCCGCAGATTCGGCGGGCGGCATGGCGGAGAGTATGCCGGCGCTGTCAGACGGGGACAGCCCTTCAAAAGCCAGCGCGGCCTTCTCCGGGTCGGAATGTATGAACTGCCGTATAAGTTTGTGCTCTGTCTCCGCGCTTTTGTCGCTCATTAAAGAGGCCTCAGGTGAACCAGGGATGCCAGCGGTCCGGCGTGACAAGATAGATAACCGCCGCCATGGCGGCCACCACGCGGTGGTCGGTGGCGGAGAAGCTCATGTAAATCGTGTAGCTTTGCGAGATACTGTCGGGCCGCATTTCGCCCATGGCGCCGTAGCGCTCCTGTATCAGGTAGCTGCTGCGCAGCAGGCCCCAGCAGTGGCCGAACAGTTTTCTGGCAAGGGCGGGTTTGTCGTTGTCTTCTATCATCTCGATATGGGTGTTGCCGGCCGTGTCCTTCAGCCGCCAGCGGCGCCTCGCCAGCGAAAGTATGCGCGTCTCCTGTTCGATTACCGAAATGAGCTTGTCGGTCGAGTCGTAGACGTGGAAAACCCGTCTGCCGGAAGGGGAGAGCCCCGGGGTTATGGTGAGTATTTCGGCCCCGGCGCGCACGCTTTTCATGCTGAAGCTGCGCTTGTAGGTCATCGCGGTCAGTATGCCTGAAAGCGCCAGGATGAGGGCGTAGCCGGGCAGCGCGGCCAGGAATGCGTTCATTTCCGGGCTGACGCCGGAAACCCCGGCCGCCGCCGCGGCAGTTATCTTTGCCGCCGCGAAAAGCAGAAGCCCGGCCTTGAGCAGGAGGGCCGGGTCGTTTGACGTTATCCTGTACAGATTGCCTTGCGCGTCGGAGATGTTGAACGCATCATGCACCAGCACGTAATTTTTAGTTATTCGGACCGGGTAGGGGCTGTCTGTTTCGGCTTCGCGCGGCGGGGCCTGCCTGTCCGGTATCATCAGGCGCAGGCCCAGCATCGCCAGCGCCAGCAGCGCGGCGGCCTGTGCCGCCAGTATCCACCAGCTGAAAGTTGAAAGTTCCTGTGGTGTGGCCAGAAGTTTTCCGGATTCAAGCCGCTGCGGAAGCGGCATGCGAAGCGGCTCGGCGTATAGTTTGGGCGAGGAATCCGGCTCCGGTTGCGAGGCCTGCTCGTGTATCGCGGAGGAAAGCAGGGCCAGCAGGTCTCGTTCCGGCACCCCGGCCTGCTCGACCGCGAAATAAACGGTGTCCAGCTGCACAAGGTAGACTTTGCGTTCGGGCCCTCCGTCGCCTGATATGGAGGCGCGGAAGACGTCCGGTCCGGAAGTGGTGGCGAAGCGTTCGGGTATGGGGGAGATGTCGCACCTGCTTTGCCTGCAGAGCGCGTTTTTAAACAGGATGGGCACCGACTTGGCGTTTTTATGCTGTGGGAAAAGCTTGTGCGTCTGGCGCAGAAGGACTATAGAGCCGTCGGGGCGCTGGAACACCGTGGCCGCCGTGGACGATTGCATGCTCCAGTCGGGGCCGGGAAGCAGGAAGGAGAGCTCGCCGTCCGCTGTCAGGAGACGCCGCGGCTGCTCGGGCGTTTCCGACTGGCGGGGCGAGGCTTCCTGCGGCTGTTCCGGGTGTGCGGCGGCGCGGCAAAAGCCTTCTGACGCAAGCAACGCCGCGCAGGTAAGCATTGAGAATATAAAAACGCGATAGTGGGCCATTTCCCCTGACAGTGATATTATGTCAAATTTCCGGTACCCTCTTCCGCCTTACGCTTTGCGCGTGTATTTAGTTAGAATGGCTGTAACCTATGATAACAAGATTCCTGTTTGCCGCAGTCCTGCTTGTCTCTCCCTCCTGCGTCCTGCCGCAGGACGGGGCCGTCGTGTCGGATGTGCAGGTTTCAGCCTCTGCGCCGGACTCGGTTTCAGTCATGCGGGAATTGCTGTCCGGCGCCCCGTCACGCGGCTGGCGCGCCCCGGACAAGCCCTTCACGTTCCGCACGCTTTCCGGCCTTTCGGCTGTCGCGCAGGGGCGCGGGCTGGAGGGGTTTTACTTCTCGAAAACCTACCTTGAGGACAAGCTGGGCGCGGAACTTTTCTCTCATCACGACGGAGATTACTTCGGTTATGCCGATTACCTGCTGATGCGCCGGGCCGATTTCACCTATTCCGGCAGGCAGATGCTGCAGGCCGTCAAGGGTAAAGATGATTTCGCGAAGCGCAATTCCGGCCTGAATACGGTGCTGGGCGCTTATGTGTCCAAGCTGCAGAAAGACCTGATGGACGTTTCGCCCTCCAAGTGGGCTTATACCGCCCGCATATACGAAATCTTCCCCCGCGCCTATAACCTCGCGGGCAGGCGGGGGCTGAAAAGCGGCGCAAAAACGGTGTTTTTCCGGGATTTTTCCGGGCAGGATTTCGCAGCCATCAAAGCCATGGGGTTTGACACAGTATGGCCGATGGGAATATATCCGGTCGGGCTGCGCGGCCGTTCCGGAACAGCGGGCGGCTCCGTTTATTCGATACGCGACCCCGAGCATATAAACCCGGAACTGGGCGGCGACGAGGCTTTCCGTGTTTTTGTGGACAGGGCGCATGCCGCCGGGCTGAAGGTGATTGTGGACTTCGTCCCAAACCATTCCTCCATGGACAGCGTGCTGCTGGAGGAGGATACGGACTATTACATTTCCTCGCCGGTACCGGGCGGCAAGCCGGACCCTGCTCCGCCCGGCAGTTTCAGCTATAAGGGAAAGAACGGCTGGCTTTGGGTCAAGAACGGCGGCTACGACTGCATGGGCGACACCCTTTGCACCTGGAACGACGTGGCGCAGTTCGATTACTCCAATCCGAAGCTGCGCCGTCGGCAGACGGATATCGTAGTCGGTCTGGCGCGCCGCTTCAAGGTGGACGGCTTCCGCGTGGACATGGCCTATCAGCTGCTAAATCCCGTTTTTGCGCGCAACTGGAACGTGCCGATGCCGCAGGAGGAGTTCTTGTCTTCGCTTATAAAGGCCGTGCGCGAGGTTAATCCTTCCGCCGCGTTCATAGCAGAGGCCTACGACAACCAGGACCAGCTTTCCTCGGCAGGCTTCGACCTTATTTACAATAAGTCCGAGTGGGGCAGGCCGGAAGGCAATGCGGGGTGGTACGATTCCATGGCCAAGCCGACGGCTATAGACGTCGCCGCCGCGCTGGAGCGCGCCTCTTTCCTGTCCTGGCGCAGGGGCGGAGCCGGGGGACTTAATTTTTTCATAAACCACGACGAGCCGTCAGCCCGGAAGGTGTTTGGCCCGCGCCTGCCCGCAGTGGCCGCGGCCACCATGTTTTTGCCCGGGGCCTTCCTATTTTACAACGGAGCCGAAATAGGCTTTGACGCGGCCGTGCCCGGAGAGGAAAAGACTCTGCCGTTCAGCGTTCCGGTCCGGATAGACTGGAACGGCGGGGACAGGGCGGGCCGCGAGCTTTTTGACAGGCTGTTCGCTGATACCGCAAAACTGCGCGAGTATCTCGGCGACTGCTATATGCGCCCCCTTCCGCAGCCGGAACTGCACGGCTGGGCCGGCTATGTCCTGTATTCGCGCGATTTTCCGCGCCGCAAAAAAGCCGTTTTGTTCAATTATTCTTCCGGGCCGGTGAAGGCGGATTTAGGCCCGGACGGACTGGCGGGGTTCCGCTACAGCGCAATGCTGGAGACCGGAGGCTACCGCCTGCTGGACCCGTACGAACAGACAGGAGGAAAATAGCATGGCCCAGGATTTGGCTTCGCGCGAACACGCGCTGGCGCTGTTGGGAACTCATGTGAAGAATCAGAACATGTTCAGGCACTGCCTGGCTTCCGAGGCGGTAATGCGGGCGCTGGCCCGTCGTTTCGGCGAGGACGAGAACAAATGGGGGCTTGCCGGGCTTTTGCACGACCTGGACGTGGAAATAACTGGCGGCGACATGTCCCTGCACGGCTCTAGGGCAAGGCAGATGCTGGTGGAGGCTGGTTACCCCGCCGATATGGCCGAGTCCGTGGCCATGCACAACGAGAAATCATCTGGCAGGAAGCGCGCCGAGAGGTTCCACAAGGCGCTGGCGGCCGGGGAGACCATCACCGGCCTCATCACCGCCACAACCCTGGTGTACCCGGACAGGAAGCTGGCCAGCGTGAAGGTGTCGTCGATAGTGAAGCGCATGAAGGAAAAGGCTTTCGCGGCGTCTGTCGACCGCGACATCATCCGCGAGTGCGAGGATATCGGGATTCCGCTGCAGGATTTCGCGGCGCTGGCGTTGGACGCCATGCGCGGCATTTCCGGCGAGCTGGGGCTTTAGCGGGAAAGTTTCAGCGCCAGGTCCCTGGCGTCCAGCAGGTCCTGCTCCATGAACGAATAGCGCCAGAGTCCGTATCTGCCGGTGCAGTGGCAGCCGTGTTTCCCCAGGTACGCCGTCAGCGCCTGAACGGCTGGAGCCCGGTCGGAGTTGTAAACGGCATAGGCCGTTTCTATGTCCAGGCGCAGTACGGAATCCGGCTTCGGCGGGTTTTTGGGAAGCAGTCCGCAGCGTTCCAGCCCCTTCAGCACCGATTTTTCGATCGCGGCTTCGTTCCCGGCGCAGTTCTGCGCCGGGATTTCTATGTAGAAGGAGCTGTGGCCCGCGGGGGCCGCGTTCGGAGAGAAATTCGAGGCTATCCCGGCGCGGTAGAACGGGAAGTCCGCTTCCGGGAAATATATCCAGTGTTTGTCTGCTGTTTTGCAGGGGAAGCCCAGGTTCAGTACCCGCACTTTCTGCGCTTTCAGCGCGTCGGCGTGCCTGCGCAGTTCCGCCGGAAGCGCGGCCAGCCCGGCAAGGGTTTTAAGCGGCACTGTGGCGATGAGCTTTTTGTATTTCACCTTGCCCAGGTTTTTTACCACAGCGGTCTTGGCGTGCAGGTCCACCTTTTCCAGTTCGCATCCTAATTTGAGGTTTTTTACGTTTTCCGCCAGCGCTGCGCAGAGCGCGCGGCAGCCGCCCTTCAGGGGGTAGAGGAAAGAGGGGTTGTAGCCGAATTTCTTGTCGCCGGGCCAGTAGGCCCCGCGTATTATTTCGTCCAGCGACGGGCGGGGCACGAACGGAGCGCACCAGTCGCTGCCCAGTTCCTGCGGCGGGACTCCCCACAGCTTTTCATTGTAGGGGAACATGAAATGGCGGCAGATACCATCGCCGAAGAGGGATAGCGCCCAGTCCCTGAAACACGCGCCGGGTTTGGGCGGCGAGTTGTTTTCCCTGGCGCGCACGGCGCCGGTGACGCATTCGGTTATGATGTCTTTGGGCAGGCCGTAAAGGCTGGCCTGAAACGGGTATCCGGTGCAGGCCTGGTGCGAATATATCCAGGCGCTGCGCTCAAGCCTGTTTATGTTTCCGCCAAGCAGGTTTTTCACCAGTTTCATGCCGTCGTTGGTGTGCAGGTGCAGGAGGTGGCCGGACCAGTCGAAGGTGTAGCCGTCCTTCTGCACGGAGCCGCACAACCCGCCGTAGTCCGCCGCTTTTTCAACCAGCAGGTAATTTTTCCGCCCGCGTTTTTCCAGATGATGCGCCGCGGACAGGCCGCTTATGCCCGCCCCTGCGATAAGGATGTCGGTCTTGATTGTTTCCATCAGTCCATGCGCAGGCGCGCTATATAAAAACTGAAGGCCAGAAGCGCCAGCCCCACCGAGAGGTAGAGCGAAAGGGCCTGGGTGAAGTCGGCGTGTAACGCCTGCCACGCGCATGCGCCGAAAAGCATGGCCGCTGCCGCGCTGAGCGCCACCACGGCGCGGCGCGAAAGGCCCAGTTTCTCAAGGCGCAGGGCATAATGGTCTTTGCTTCCCATGAAGGGCGAGCAGCCGCGAGACATACGTATCACCGCCACGAAGAAGGTGTCGTATATAGGCACGGCCAGTATCAGCAGCGGGGCCAGTACGCCCAGGGTGTGCGTGGCGTCGTAGCTGGCGCCCAGCGACAGCGCGGCCAGCATGAAGCCCAAGAAGAGGCTTCCGGAGTCGCCCATGAATATTTTGCGGGAGGAAGAGAGGTTGTGCGGCAGGAAGCCCAGCGCCGCGCCTGCCAGCGCCGCCGCCGCGAAATTGACGTACACCGCTTCTGAGGGCAGGGCGATGAGAAGGAAACAGAGCGCCGCCACGGCCGCTTGGCTGGAGGCGAAGCCGTCCATGATGTCTATTATGTTCAGCGCGTTTGAGACCCCCACCACCCAGATTACGCTGAGCGCCAGCGCCAGGTATTCGGGGCTTATGAAGCCGATGCGCATGCCGTAGGCTATCAGCACGGCGGCGGCGATTCCCTGAAACAGGAACTTGGTTTTTACGCCGAGACCACGCGGCTTGCGTATGTCGTCGGTGAACCCCAGCGCAAGCATTATCGCCCCGCCTATGAAGATGCCGCGCAGGTTGTGCAGGGTGCCGGTTGGGAAGTGGGTGAACAGGCGTATCACCAGCAGGGCCGCGAAGAAGCCGGCGGCTATGCCCAGCCCGCCCAGAGAAGGCGTGGGTGTTTTGTGCGTTTTAATGGCGCTTGAAGGAGTGTCCATCCACTGCAGGCGCAGGGCGGCGGAGCGCACCAGCGGCGTCAGCGCGTAGGTAACGGCCAGCGCTGTCAGGGCGCAGATAAGATAGAGGTCGTAAGGCGTGTTCATCTCAATTCATGAAGGTAGCATTTGCCGCTGTCGTAAACAACCGGGCTGCCTTTGAGCAGGGCAAGCCAGTTCAACATGCCGGGGCGCGTGAAATTCATGGTGTCGTATGGCGACAGCCGTCTGAACTCGCCCGGCACGAACAGCACATGCGTGTAGCCCTGCTCTTTCAGTTTGCGGCCCAGTTCTTCCGGGCCTGAAGCCGCGTTGGACAGCAGCGGGAAATCGTTTTTGCGGTTTATGCTGGTTGGCACGGCCTGAGTCTTGAAATAGTAGGAACGCTGTTCCCCGGCTATCAAAACCCTGGCGTCGGTGCCTGCGGCGCGGTTCAGCGCGTCCGCGCAGGGGTAGTAATCCAGCCTGCGCGACAGGAACTCTCCCGCTGTCTCGGTTCCGCATAGCACGCCGCCCGCGCCGAACACGTATTTTACGTTGCAATACAGGAACAGGCGCGCCCCGGAAAGCATCACAAGCGCGGAGGCCAGCGCGGTTTTCAGCGCCCTGCCGTTCTGCTCCCACAGCAGTCGGAAGCCGTCGGCCAGCAGTAGCGAGGCCAGCGGGGCCAGCACCGTCAGAAAGCGCAGCACGCGGCCAGTGGCCATCCAGACAAGCCAGTGCGCCAGCAGATAAAAAGCCGCCCAGCGCCTGTCCGGGTTCTTCCAGGCTGAAAGCAGAATAAGCGGCAGGCCCGCGAACAGCAGTTCCCAACCCAGGCTGCCCAGCACGTCCATGCCGCCGCCGTAGCGCCCGGGGTTTGCGAAAGCCAGATACGGGAAGCTGAAGAATTCGCGCAGAAATCCGCCCTTGTTCCCGTATTCCGACAGTATGCCGAAGTAGCGGCTGGCTTCGTCCACCCCGAAATTATGCGCGGCCGGGCTGAACACCCAGTGCAGGAATGGAAACACCGGGTTGCCTATGGACAGCAGGTTTTTAAGCGCCCACGGCGCAAACAACGCCGCCCATACCGCGCAGAACAGCGCCATGTGCAGTACGCGTGTTTTTTTCTGGCTGAACCAGCCCATGCCCATGGATTTGTAAAGGCCCATGAAGCACAGTATCACAGGCGTTATGCCCGAGTAGTATTTTGTGCCCAGCCCCATGCCGCAGAAAATGGCGCAAAGCACTATCCATGGTTTAGCCCGGGCGGGGTCTTCGGTGTCTTTCCAGCGCAGAAAGCTTAGCACGGCGGCGGTTGTCCAAAGCGCGACCTCGCATTCCACGTAAGTGGTGGAAGCCAGCAGCAGGAGCGCGGTATGCGACACTGTAAGGAATACGGCAAGCGTCTTTGCGCGCGGAGAGAATCCCGGAGCCGAATAAAGCCACAGGCAGGCCAGCGCCAGGCTCATCACTCCGAACAGTTGTGCCAGCTCAGGGCTTTGCAGAAGAAGCGAGAAAGTGAACAGCAGTTCGGCGTTTTGAGGGAAATGGGCGTAGACTTCAGGCAGAAACACAAGGCCGTGGCGCTGTATGTAGTTCTGCGGGAGGGCCATGTGGTAGACCAGCGAATCGTACTCGTGCACCGGGGCCAGCGCCGACACCGCGGCCCCGGCCAGCAGCATGCAGGAGGCGATGATAAGCGGCTGTTCCCTTAATTTCCCGAAATCCAGTCTGAGGCCGGAGATATGTTCCCTTCCGTACCACAGGAACGCGCCCATCAGCAGGGCTGCCGCCGCCGGATACAGTAGTTGCGCCGCGCCAAGCGCCAGCATGGAACAGGTGAGCGCGGCAAGTCCCAGGCTGAAAGCGACTGCCGTTTCAAGCGCAGGTTCCTGGTCGAATTGAAGTGAGAACAGTGAAGCCAGACGTTTGCCTGTGCCGTAAAGGGCCGCCAGTACCGCCGTGAAAAGCAGGACGGTCCAGGCATAAGAGAAAAGGCCGGACGGGGAATATTTCAGCAGGGCGTGAGCGCCCGCCAGCAGCAACAGCGCGGCTGAAGCCCAGCCGGCTATTTTCATTTGGGCTCCAGCAGTTTGTATTTGCAAAGCCCGCTTTTGTGCAGGGCGTAGCGGCCCAGCAGGTAAAGCGAACCCAGCCCGTAGGTTACGCTTCTGCTGAAGTTTATGGAGGAGGCTTCCTCGAAATATTTGGTCTGGACGGGGACGTCGCCGATTCTAAGCCCCGCCGCCGCCGATTGGATGAGGAACTGCGCGTCGAAGACGAAGTCGTCAGAGTTCTCCTCCCAGCGTATGGTTTCCAGCGTTTTGCGGGAATAGGCGCGCAGGCCGCTGTGCCATTCGCCGAGATTCTGGCCCGTCACCACGTTTTCGGCCAGCGTTAGTGCGCGGTTTGAGACATACTTGTAAAACGGCATTCCGCCGGCCAGCGCCTCGCGCCGGGTGCGTATGCGGTTGCCCAGCACCACGTCGCAGACGTTTTCCTTTATAAGGCCGGTCATGAACGGGGCCACTTTTGGGTTGTACTGGTAATCCGGGTGTATCATCACCACTATGTCGGCCCCTTCTTCCAGCGCGGCGCGGTAGCAGGTTTTCTGGTTTGCGCCGTAGCCGCCGTTTTTCTGGCGGCGTATTACAGTCAGCCCCAGCTTTTCAGCGAGGTCGGCGGTGTTGTCGCGCGAGGCGTCGTCCACCAGAATGATTTTGTCGGCGCAGCCGGGCGGCAGGTCGGCTATAGTTTTCTCAAGCGTAAGGGCGGCGTTATATGCCGGAAGCACCACTATGGTTTTCATATCCCTGCCTCCAGCGCGGATTGTTTGAAGAGTTTCAGCCCTTTTTCGTAATCAAGCGGGAAATGGCCGGTGTCGCGTTTAATCTTGTCCACGGAGAGGCTGGAGTCGGGCGGACGCGGGGCCTTTGGCTTGAAAACGGCCCCAGGCACCGGGTCTATAAAATTGTCGTCAAGCCCCATGGTCTTGCAGAAGGTTTTCGCGAATTCAAGGCGCGATACTCGCGCGCCGCCCGCCGCGTGGTAGAGGCCTGTTTTGCCGCTTTCGGCCAGTTTCAGCAGCATGACGGCCAAGTCCGGCGCGTAGGTGGGGCTTGCATAGATATCGTCAGCCACGCGCATTTTTGTCCCCTTGGACGAGTTGTTCATTAACTGCATTGCGAAATTGGACGAGGACGGGTTGTAGCTGTATACCATGGCCGTTCGCGCTATGACCAGATTCCGGCACAGCCCGCCTATCCGGTTTTCAGCTTCCAGTTTGCTGCGGCCGTATTCGTTAAGCGGGGCCGGGGTGTCGCCTTCCGCATACATCCCTTTGGACCCGTCGAATACATAATCGGTGGATACGAATACCAGCCTTGTGCCTTTGCAGGCGCAGGCCGCCGCGACATTGGCCGGGCCGTGCGCGTTCACTTTCCGGGCCAGTTCCGGCTGTTCCTGGCACAGGTCCACGTGGGCCATGGCGGCGCACAGGAATACTGTGTCCGGCTCGTATTCCTTGAAAAGCGAGGCCACCGAAGACGGGCTGGTGATGTCCAGCTGGCGCAGGCCAGCCGCCGGATGCTTGGAATACGTGCCAAGGGCGTCAGCGCCGTTTGTGCGCGCAAGCAGGCGCATGAGTTCCGTGCCCACCTGTCCGGACGCGCCTATCACCAGTGCTTTCATGACAACTCCATGTATTGAGCAGATTGTATTAATGAAATTCTAGCAAGCCGTTTAATCCCGCGCCAGCGGGGAAGCAGATCCGCGTCGCGGTACCATGTTGCAACAATTCACCGTGGTTGAAGTTTTGCGCAAAGCTGGAGCAAGTGTTCCAAATTAGTCTTGACCAGCGTCGTGTCAAGCAATTGATTCCGCAGCGTGGTGTAATTCGCAGTTTGCGCAATAGTAATCCCGGACTTATCGAAAGTTATTGTGTCATAGCTGTTGCCAAACCGATCATTTAATAGTCTGACGATTTCCGGGTCATTAAGTTGAAACTTTAAATTCTCCGGTATGTTTCCATAAATATAAAAAGGGTGATTCGGATAATCTGCTGAGGGTGAATACAACCGCAAATGAGCCAGTATGAGTCGGAGCAAGTTTTTAGGTTTTATTTCAAAATTCATATCGGTGAGTTTTGCATAAGTGGTGATAGAAATGTGGCCGCCGCCTGAGAGCAATATGTGAATTGTGAAGTCATGCTCACGATAGCGGAATGTGTGTGTAATATGGGATTTTTGTGCGCTGAACTGCCCACCGAATGCCGCGTGCAATAATCGCGCGGCCTCTGATATTCTTTTTTTGCGATGCAAATTCCAGAACAGAGATATAAACGTTAATGGGGCCCAAACCGCCGACAGTGTGAATGAATCCAGCATTGGGTTTGACGAGGTTACTGCCTGGGGGTGCAGCGCAGCCAGCCGCTTCGCAGAAGTTTAAGGGTTTTCAGGTCCAGTCGTACGTCCTCTTCCAGCGAGGGTGTCAGCCCCTGTTTTTCCCATTCTTCCCTGCGGGGGCAGTTGTCGCCCGTTTTGGGCGCGCCGGACGGCAGCCAGAAGCGCAGTGCATCTTTTTCCAGCGCGGCCTCTCCGGTATATTCGGTGGAGTAGGCGGAAGTGGATTTTTCAAGGTCATAAACCGTAAGCCTGCGTCCGGAAGGCCCGGTGCCGCTGTCCACGAACAGGAAATTCGAGTAGAGGCCGCTAAAATAATCGGCCCCGCTATTTTTCAGCGACAGGGCCGCGCCGCGTTCGTTCCAATCGCACTTGGCGGCTTTTCGCCCCTTGCTTTTAACCAGTATGTCCGAGCCGGCGCTGTCGCCGCTTGAGCGGCTTATCACTGTATATTTTTGATACGCATAGCAGGCCAAGTTGCCGTTGAAGGTGAGTTCGCCGGTTTCCGCGCCTTTGATTCCGGTGAACGTTTCAGCGGCAAAGGCGCGCCCGAACAGCAGTGTCAGGCAGGCGCAAAACAGCAGGGCGGCAGGCTTGGTTTTAGGCATGGTTTTATCCTTGGGCCGCTTCGCGTTTCACTTCTTTGCCCCAGAAGGCGAACACCAGCGTGCCTATTACTCCGCAGGCGAAAGCGGTTATAAGATTGACTGCCGGGGATATCATCCACAGATACGCGCCTATCGCCGCGCCAATGGAAACGATGACGTCGCGTATCAGGTAGTAAGCGCCGAAAGTCCCGGCTTTTTTGCCCTCTGGCGCGAGGTCCATGATCAGCGCCTTGCGCGTAGGTTCGCCGAACTCCTTGAGGCCCCGCAGTGTGAAGACCAGCACCATGGCCGTCATGCTGTGCGAAAAGTAGAGCGCCAGCGGGAAGGCGGTGAATATGGCGAAAGTGGCCAGCACGAAGGGCTTTTTCTCGGATTTGTCGGCAAGATACGCCACCGGTATGTAGATAAGCATGGAAACAACCATTTCAAGCGCCGACAGGAAGCCGAACTGCACCGGGGTGTAGCCGCAAGTCTGCACCACCCACAGCACCACAAAGGCATAGGGTATCTGCTCGGCGAAGCGTATAAGCGTGTCGGACAGAAGCAGGTTCCTCAGCGGCCCTTTTATGCCCTTGAAAAGCGAGAATACGCTTTCTTCCTGCTGGGGCACGCTTTCGTCTTCCATCTTGAAGTACATGAAGGCCAGCGCGGCCGCGCTGAACGCCAGCGCCATGATGAAGGCCAGCCTGATGCCCAGCACCGTGCCGTAACGCGCAATAAGCCCGCCGCCCACTATGGGACCCAGCGCCATCGGGATTTTGCGCACGAAGGAGTGTATGGACACGCCCATGGTTCGTTTGTCCGCTTTGACCGTTTTGGAGACCAGGCTCATCACCGCGGGCAGGGTCACGGCGTTCCAGGAGATGAAGAAGAACGCGCCGATGAATACCGCCTGCCATGACGGTATGGCTATCACTATGGCGTAGCCCAGCATGGCCAGCAGGGTGAAGAAGACCAGCGATTTCTTGTAGCCGAAGCGCTGGGCCGCGTAGCCGCCGGGCAGGGAGTATACCGCGTTCAGGAAATTGTTCAGCGAGTTGAGCATCCCAGCCAGGAAGGCAGTGCCGCCCAAGGCGATGAGATAGAGCGGAAGATAGCGTTCGGCCATCTTTTCGCCCAGTCCCAGAAACATCACCAGCACTATCATGGCGTACATGCTGGCGTTAAGCCCCAGAAATTCCTTTATTCTGCGCATCATATGGATAAATTATCCCATATTAGGGGCCGCAAGGGGCCTGTCCTTGCGGTGTTTGCGGCGGGATTCGTCGTGCGCGGCCTAAAATGTATAATTAAGTTGATGAAGCTCGGCAAGGTTTTCAACGGATTGGACGTCTCCCTCCCACAACAGGATTTCGATGTTACGGGACTGTGCATGGACTCGCGCGAGGCCAGGCCCGGCAATATATTCTTCGCGGTTTCCGGGTTCCATACCGACGGCAGCCTGTTCATAGGCGAAGCCGTGGTGAAGGGGTGCAGGGCCATAGTGGCGCAGAAGGGGCAGGGCCCGGCCAGCGACGAGATAGGCGGCGCGCCCATCATCACCGTGCCGGATATACACAAGGCGATGAGCCTGTGCGCCAACAATTTTTTCAATGCGCCCTCGCGCCGCGTGGAGGCCGTAGGCATAACCGGCACCAACGGCAAGACCACCACTTCGTATTTCCTTGAGGCCATTTACCAGGCCGCCGGCATAAAGCCGGGCGTGATTGGCACCGTCAATTACCGCTGCGGCGGCGAAGTGATAGCCGCCGCCGTGAACACCACGCCGCCCGCGCTGAAATTGCAGGAGTGCATGGCCATGATGGCCGACTGCGGCTGCAAAGCGGTCATAATGGAGGTGTCGTCCCATTCGCTGGCTTACGACCGCGTCAAGGATATGGACTACGACGCCGCCGTCTTCACCAATTTCTCGCAGGACCATCTGGATTTCCACAAGACCATGGAAAACTATCTCGCCGCCAAGGCCAAGCTGTTCGCCCTGCTGGCCTCGCCGGGAAATTCCAAGAAAAACCGCAGCGTGGCCATCAACGGCGACGACCCCGCCTGCGAGACCGTGCTCAAGGGGCTGGGGCCGGACGTGCGCGTCACCCGTTTCGGGACCTCGCTGCACTGCGAGTGGCGCGCCTCGGAGATAGAAACCGCGCTGGGCGGCACTTCCTTCAACCTGCACAGCCCGCTGGGTTCGCGGCGCGTGAGCCTGAAGCTCTGGGGCGGGTACAACGTTTTCAACGCACTGGCCGCCATGGCCTGCGCCAGCCAGCGCGGCATACCTTTTGAAAAGCTGGTGGAAGGCGTGACGTCGCTTGAAAGAGTGCCGGGCCGCATGGAGCCGGTGTCGCGCGGGCAGAATTTCCATGTGTTCGTGGATTTCGCGCATACCGAGCGCGCGCTGGAAAGCGTGCTC
>JAAYTX010000009.1 GCA_012523635.1 Elusimicrobiota bacterium | reverse complement strand
CGCCTGTGTTGGTGGGATTTGCTTCTGTTTTCGTTTCCATGCTACCCCCTGGGTATTTTAGCTTTCTTTTACCAGGGAGGCGGCGCAACCGTAAGTTATTTTCTAGCTAGAAGTGTCCAACCCTTGCTGAACCTCAACAAGAATCGTGCTGAACTGGCCGGTAATGGCTCCGGCGGTTATGGGCGTGAAAGTCTGCCCGTCTGTAAACAGTTGCGGGGCGAAACTAAGAGACAGAACGCCTCCGAGCGCGGCGGTGCCGGCCACGTCCAGATTGGTGATGCCGGTACGCAGTTTCATGCCCAAAGTGCCGCTGCCGCTGTAGGAGGCCACGGCCTGCGCATAATCGCTCAGGGCCAGAGTGCCTTCCTGGCCTACGGAAACCGCTCCGGACGACGGCAGGCCGTTGTCTATTCCCACCTGCAAAGTCCCGGAACTGACGGTGGTGCCGCCGGTATAGGTATTCGCCGCATTAAGATACAGTGTTCCAAGACCTGTCTTGGTCAGCCGCCCGGAACCGTCAATAACTCCGGAAAGGGTGAGATTTTGTGAATTGGTGTCGAACGTGCCCCCGCCGGCATTCAGCGTGATAAGGCGGGACATAGACACCGTATCCATGATTTTCAGCGTTCCGCCGTTGAAGGAAAGGGCTCCGGTCGCGTTGCCAAGGCCGGAATCGCCGTATATCGCAACAGTCCCACCGTTCAGAAACGTGCCGCCAGTATATGTATTGGTGCCGGTAAGGTAAAGAACGCCATCGCCTGTTTTCGTGACGGAACCCGTGCTGCTGAGCACTATGGAAACTGTCATTGGATTAGAGACGTTGTCATTGCTCATGGTAACGCTTCCCGCCAGCGGCATATACACGCCGTCAGCCCCTGAAATGCTCACCGCAGTGGTGGAATTGGTTACGTCAAGCGTAGTGTTGCCGTTAAGAGCGCTTAGCGCGCTTGTGAGGTAAATGGACCCCCCGGAACCGGTTATCCAGGAAATGGTGTTTGTGCCGCCGTTTACATTGACGTAATTAGCTGCCTCGCGCAAAGTGCCGGTGCCGGAGTTGTCCCTGCTGGTCACGTAAATCGTTCCGGCTGAGGCCTCCCGTGCGTTAAACTGCGCCGCCGACAGGCACGCCAAAATAGAAACAACAAACGCCGAAATACGATTTTTATTCATGACCGGCTCTCTCTCCGCTGCAGTTGTTGCGCTTAAACTCCCGACGCTTGAGGCGGCTCCGCCAATATGACCGTGGCCCATATTTCCAAAGGTTCTTCACCGACTTGGGTTGAGGAAGACCCGGCGGCTCCGCCTCCCATTGAAGAACCCGGCATCGAAGCCCCTCCCATCCCGCCTCCGGGCCCGCCCATGCCCCCTGGGCCGCCGGGCCCCCTGCCTCCAGACGGACGCCCGGAAGACATTTCATTGCCGGAACTGGACATTTGACGCTTACCGTCAGGCTTGCCGGACGAAGCGGGCAAATCGGCGCTTATGCCGACCATAAGCCGCGACGGAAGTTCATCGCCGAGCATGGACAACGGGATTTTGGCTTCTAAAACACCTCTGATATATACATTACCAAGTTTTACAATCGCGCCGCCGGACCTCGGCGCCTCACCAAACCCCAACAATTTAACAGGCGTATCCCTGACTTCAGGAACAGAATTGGGGTCTTTCACTGGAGCGCCATCGCCTTCAGCCTCTTCCGGCCCGTCCTGACCGAAGCCGGGTCTTTCTCCTGAACCACTCTCCGGCCTTCCGCCCGGCGCGCCTTTGCGCGCGCCTTCGGACAAAATGCGAAAACCCAGACCTTTTTCGGAGCGCAGGTCCAAATCCAGCCAGATCGTGAAATTTTGCGCCCCGGCAGAAGCCAAGTACTGCTTGGCCTTGGCCGACTTTGGGGCCAGGTACAGATACAGGTTATCAGAATCGTTCTTCGCGGCGAATGCAAATCCCCCGCATTCATCCTTCTCGTTTGGCGACCAGTCTTTGGGCAGGCCGTCCAGCGCCACCGGTTTATCGGCCCATACGCTGTTGACTACGGGCTCGTTGCACCCGCAAACAACCGACAGCAGTGATACCGACATAACAGCAGCAATACGCTTCATATCTCTCCTTTACAAAATGAAAACCGGACACATATAAGCACGGTGCGCCCGGTTATAAATTGCCAGCTGCCGCCATTGCCTTTGATTAATAGACAGTGATTGGCGCAAAAAGTGTCGCTTACCGCCTGTGCAGAAAATAAGCAAAAAGGCCGCCCCATACGGGGGCGGCCTATGCGTCAGATACTGCGCGGATTAGAATTTGTAGACCAAAGCCGCTCCGCTTGGCGCCGGAATAACATAAACCTGTCGCTCCTGCCCGCGCGGCTTGTTTGCCACCCAGTAGCCTACGCCCCAGCCTATGCCCGCGCCGAGGATGATGTCTGAAAGATAATGCTTGGCGTCATAGATGCGCGATTCGGCGCAGCCTACGGCCATGCCGTACACTATCGGCGTCTGCCAGTAGCCGAAAGACTCGCGCAGGTTCTGGTCTATCACCGTGGCCAGAGCAAACGCCGCCGTGGTGTGGCCGGACGGATAGGAATAGCGCCCGGACTGGAAAGGCTTGAACTTCATCGGGTCCTCGTTTTCCTCCGGCAGGGCGCGGCCCGAAGTGAGCACCAGCAGCGGCGTGATGATGCCGGCCGAAATTATGCTGGCTTCCAGCGCGTCGCCGGCCATTTTCTGCATGGTCAGGTTCTGCATTCCCACGCCGGTCACCCACAGGCCCATGATGATGGGGGCCTGCTGCTGATAATCGCCGAAATGGGTGGTGACGTCGCTGACGCCCTGCAGGAACTTGCTGCGGTGGTTGAGGTAATAGTTGCGTATCTGCCCGTCAACGGTGAAGGCGAGGAAAGACCCGCCAACCACCGCCCCGGCTATAAGCCAGTCGTTGCGCTTCCAGTGGAAAGGCTTGGCGGGCAGTTCTTTCAGGTCTCCCCAGAAACGCTTGAAGTACGCCGGGGTGGGCATTTTCACGTTCGCATCCGGGTCGGCCGGCGCGGCCGCCGTGGAAACGGACACGCTTGCCGGGTTGACTGCGGCGTCTTCGGCGCGCAGGCCCGGCGCGAAGCCGGACAGCAGCAGTAACGACAGGAAAATATTTTTCACTTGTAACCTCATCGACTGACAGTTTAATG